>DATHOT010000151.1:0-28001 GCA_035484655.1 Bryobacteraceae bacterium
ATGCGCCCCGACCATCGCGCCCGTGCACTTGCGATTGATATAGAGATTGCCAACGAAGAACTGTTCGCGCGCTTTCCGGATCTTCTCCGGATTTTTGGTGTAGGCCGCGCCGGTCAGGCCGTACTCGGTATCGTTGGCGAGTGCCAGAGCGTGATCGAAGTCGCGCGCCTTGGTGACCGCCAGCACCGGACCAAAAATCTCTTCCTGGAAGATGCGGGCTTTGGAATCCACGTCGGCGATTACCGTGGGAGCGATGAAGTATCCGTCGCCCGGCGCCGCCGCGCCCCCAGCAATCACGCGACCCTCCTTCTTTCCCACCTCGACGTAATTCAAGATCGACTTCCGGGCGGCTTCGTTGATCACCGGACCCATGTAGTTCTCCGGTTGGTCCGAGGGTCCGACTGTCAAACCTGCTACTTCAACCTTGAGCTTCTCCAAAAACTGATCGTAAATCGCCTGATCCACGATAGCGCGGGAACAGGCCGAGCACTTCTGGCCCTGATAGCCGAATGCCGAAAAAAGAACGCCCTTCACGGCGCTGTCGAGGTCGGCTTCGCGATCCACGATGATCGCGTCTTTGCCGCCCATCTCGGCAAGCACACGCTTGATCCAGATCTGCCCCTTCTGCGGCTTCGCGGCGAGCTCGTTAATGCGCAGACCAACTTCCTTTGATCCGGTGAACGCCACGAAGCGCGTCTTGGGATGTTGCACGATCACATCGCCAACCACGGCCCCGCTGCCCACCAGCAGAGAAAACGACTTCGGCGGGAAGCCAGCCTCCAGCAAAACTTCAGCGAGCTTGGCCGCAATGGTCGGCGTGTCGCTGGAGGGTTTGATCACCACGGTGTTGCCGGCCACCAATGCAGCGGTCGTCATGCCGGCTATGATCGCCAGTGGAAAATTCCACGGAGGGACTACGACGCCCACGCCCAGCGGGAGATAGACCATCTCGTCTTTTTCGCCGGGCATCTGATGCAACGGATCCGGTTTGCTCAAACGCAGCATCTGGCGCGCATAGTACTCGCAGAAATCGATCGCTTCCGATACGTCGGCGTCGGCTTCGGGCCAGGTCTTGCCCGCTTCGTAAACGAGCCAGGCGTCGAATTCGAACTTACGCTTCCGGATGAGCGCGGCCGCTCGCAACAGCATCTCCACGCGAGTGTGGGCCGGAGTCGCGGCCCACTGCGGGAAATACTCGTAGGCTGCCTCCACCGCTTCATTCGCCAGCGCCGCTGTCGCTTTGCTGTGAATGCCGACCACCTCGCTCGGTCGCGATGGATTGAGCGACTTCAACTTATCCGGGGTCTTCTCGCGGCGCCCCGCAATCACCAGGTCGTATTCGCGGCCAAACTGGGCGCGCACATCGCGCAACGCTTTCTCTATGGCCTCGCGATTGGCAGGCTTCGAAAAATCGGCCACAGGCTCGTTGGAAAACGCCGGGATCGTTTTCACCGGCTCGGCTATCGTAGTGCTCATTCTGTTATTGGCTATCCCCTCAAATTAGCCGCGGTCCCTTCCACAATCTTCCGTCCGCGTTCGAACATGTCCGCGGCATCGTCGGCCATCTTGCGGCCCTTTTCGTACATCTCCTTACCGCGATCCAGCATCTCCTTGCCGGAATCGGCTATGGCCTCGCGGCCCTCTTTCGTTCTTTTTACGATCGTACGCCGCGTCTCTTCGCCGGACGCCGGCGCGTACAGTAGGGCAACGGTCGCCCCGATCGCGATCCCCGCCATCAACCACACAACCTTACTGCCGTAATCTTCAGCCGCCATAAAGCCTCCATTCATTATTCTAACCCTGCGCCCGCTGCTATCCTCAAGACATGGCGCTTCCGGACGGCAACTACGCGCCCCAGCCTACCTTATGAAGATACTCCCGCTCGCGTTATGCTTCACAATTTTTGCAATTGCCCAGGATGAAGATGTGCCGCCCGGCGGCCGCGGCCCGGGTTCCGACGATCCCATGAATGCCGCGACGTTCAGCGGTCTGCGACTGCGTGGCATCGGCCCTGCGTTCACCTCCGGCCGCGTGGTCGGATTCGCAGTCGACCCTCAAAATTCCCAGCATTATTTCGTGGCGGCCGCGTCCGGCGGTGTCTGGAGGACCACCAACGACGGCACGTCCTGGACGCCCGTGTTCGACAAGGAAGGATCCTATTCCATCGGCACGGTGGTAGTCGATCCCAGGAATCCGTCGGTGGTTTGGGTTGGCACGGGCGAGAACAACGACCAGCGCAGTGTCTCTTACGGCGACGGCGTCTACAAGAGCGAAGACGGCGGCCGGACCTGGAAGAACATGGGGCTGAAGCAATCGGAGCATATCGCCCGCATTGTCATTGATCCGCGCGATTCTAACGTGGTCTATATCGCCGCGTCCGGACCGCTTTGGAAAGGCGGCGGAGATCGAGGGCTTTACAAGTCCACGGACGGCGGCAAGAACTGGACCAGTCTGATCAAAGTTGGCGAATACACCGGCGTCGCCGACGTGATTCTCGATCCGCGCAATCCCGACATCCTGCTCGCCGCCACGCACCAGCGCGAGCGCAAATATTACACCTTGATTCACGGCGGTCCGGAAAGCGCGCTGTGGCGCTCCACCGATGCCGGCAAGACTTGGAGCAAGGTCACTACGGGAATGCCCACAGGCGAACTCGGCCGCATCGGGATAGCTTACGCCCCATCGAATCCCAGCATGATTTACGCGCAGATCGAGGCCGGCGAAGGCCGCGGCGGATTGTTCCGCTCCATCGACAACGGAGTCACATGGGAGCGCCGCAATAGTTCCGATTCGCAAGGCCAGTATTACGCGCACGTGGTGGTGGATCCCGTCAATCCCGAGCGCGTATACATCATGAACGTCAACATTTCGGTGTCGAACGACGGAGGCCGGACACTCGCCACTCTGCCGACACGCAACAAGCATGTCGACAATCACGAGATCTGGATCGACCCCAAGGACAACAATCGTTACCTGGTGGGCTGCGACGGCGGAGTCTACGAAACCTTCGACAAAGGCGAGAATTGGGTTTTCAAGGCCAACCTTCCGATCCCGCAGTTCTACGACGTCGCGGTCGACAATGCTGAGCCCTTCTACAACGTCTATGGCGGGACCCAGGACAATTTCAGCTTCGGCTGTCCTTCGCGCACCAGGAACGCGGTCGGCGTGACAAATTCCGATTGCTTCGTCACTAACGGCGGCGATGGATTTTATACTCGCGCCGATCCCAAAGATCCGAACACCATCTACGCCAGCATGCAGAACGGCGGCCTGGTCCGCTTCGACCGGCGCACCGGCGAACGCGTCGCGATTCAACCGCAGCCCGGCAAAGACGATCCGCCGATGCGCTGGAACTGGGATGCGCCGCTGATGATCAGCCCGCATTCCAACACGCGGATTTATATCGGCGCGCAGCGGCTTTATCGCAGCGACGATCGCGGCGATAGCTGGCGCCCGGTAAGTCCCGATCTGACGCGGCAGCTCGATCGCAACAAGCTTCCGGTCATGGGTAAAGTGTGGGGCGTCGACGCCGTGGCGAAGAACGTCTCCACCGCGCTCTACGGTAACATCTCGGCCCTCGCGGAATCACCCAAACAGGAAGGCCTGATCTACGCCGGCACCGATGACGGCCTGGTGCAGGTGACTGAGGACGGCGGCAAAACGTGGCGGAAAATCGACCAGCTTCCAGGCGTTCCGGAAAATTCCTATGTCCAACGCGTCGTCGCATCGCAGACTGACGTGGGCACGGCCTACGTGGTGTTCGAGAATCATCAGAACGGCGATTTCAAACCTTACATTCTCAAGACCACCGACCGTGGAAAGGGCTGGGCTTCTATATCCGGCAATTTGCCTGAGAACGGCGCTGTCTATGCGCTGGCCGAGGATCCCGTGAATCCGAAGTTGCTGTTTGCGGGCACGGAATACGGTTTGTACTTCAGCACCATCGGCGGCGAGAAATGGACCAAACTCACAGGCGGATTGCCCACCATTCAGGTGCGCGATCTGGCCATCCAGAGGCGCGAGAATGATCTGGTGGTCGGCACATTCGGCCGCGGGATTTACATTCTCGATGATTACACGCCGCTCCGAAGCGTGACCCCCGAAACGCTGAAGCAGGAGAGCGCACTGTTCCCGGTGCGGAACGCGCTGTCTTATATTCCCGCGCAGCCGCTGGGCCAGAATGGCAAAGGATTCCAGGGCGAGGCGTTTTTCGCCGCGCCGAATCCGCCCTTTGGCGCCGAAATCACCTACTTCCTCAAGGACGGCCTGCGCACCAAAAAGCAAGAGCGCCAGCAGCGTGAGCGCGAATCCGCGCGCAAGAACGAGACCCCGCCTTATCCCAATGCCGACCAGTTGCGGGCAGAAGCCGAGGAAGAAGCGCCGGCGATCGTGCTTACGGTGACCGACGCATCGGGCAAAGTAGTGCGGCGTTTCGACGGGCCTGTCACGCGCGGCATGCATCGCGTGGCTTGGGATTTGCGCTCGCCAGCGCCGGTCATTGTCAACGCTCCCGGCGGACGAGGTGGCCCGGGACGCGGCGGCGCTGAAGGAGGTGCGGGCGGTGACGAAGAAGAAGGTTTCTTCCGCGGACCCACGGGCGCGCTGCTGGTGCCGGGTAAATACACAGTGACGCTGGCTAAGCGCGTCGATGGCGTCGTCACACCGCTGGCGGAATCGCAAAGCTTCGACGTAGCGGCCGAAGGTGTCTCCACCCGCGAAGATCGTTTGGCAAAGGCGGAATTCGAGGAGAAGCTGGCGCGGGTTCAAAAGGCTCTGGCCGCTGCCCAGCAGTCCGCCACCGAGGCTCGGACGCGACTTGATGCCATGCGGCGCGCCATCGACGCGACACCCGCGCTTCCAACCAAACTGCGGGAAGACGCCATCAACCTGGAGAAGCGCCTGGACGAAATTAACCGCAAGCTGCGTGGCGATCCGGTGATGCGGTCGCGTGACGAACCGACGCCCGAGTCGATCTCTGAACGCGTAAACTCGGCGGCCTCGACCATGCGCCTGACCACTGGCAGACCCACCAAGACTGCCGTTGACAGCTACCAGATCGCCTCCGATGAACTGGCGTCCGAGATCCCGAAACTACGCCGCCTGATCGAAACGGATATCCACGCGCTCGAAAAGCAACTGGATGCTGCGGGAGCGCCGCCGACTCCCGGCCGTCTGCCCGAGTTTAAAAAATAAGAATGTAATGAAATCGGGGGCTGTCGGCATCTACAAAACGAGGCCGGTGGCTCATGAAACCGCGTTACTTAATTGTTACCGTTATCGCCACCCTAAGCGGGCCTGCGTTCTCGCAGGTTTTTGACATAGCCGCGTACGACCTTGATATTGCCGCCGCTGTAGACGGCGCTCAGGATTCTAGTTCTTCGCAGCCGGCTTCGGACCAGTCTAACCCGCCTCAGGACGCGCGCGATCGCGTCTTTTATCCCGGCGACACCGAGCGGGCTAAACCTCTCGCAAAAAAACTGCTCACCAATATCTGGATCGATCAAAAGGAAATCTGGACCAGTCCGTTCCACATGCACAAGAGCGACGCTGCTTGGTGGCTCGGGATTGGGGGACTCACCGCCGCGCTCATTGCGACCGATCACCAGACGTCGACTTTTCTGGAAAACAGCAAAGGCCAGGTCCTGTGGGGCAATCGCGTTTCTAACCTCGGGTCTGCTTATTCGCTGATCCCTATCGTTGCCGGCTTCTATACGTTCGGCGTGCTGGACGACAATCCGAAGGCGCGCGAAACTGCGGTGCTGGGAGGGGAAGCGCTGCTGGACAGCCTGATCGTTGTGTCGGTTTTGAAACCCATCGCGGGTCGCAACCGGCCCAACGCGAAAGACGACCCGGGGAATTTCTTCGACGGCGGCCAGTCGTTCCCGTCGGGCCACGCGATCGAAGTCTGGTCGCTAGCGTCGGTGATCTCGTACGAGTATGGGCACACCAAACTGGTTCCGATTATTGCCTGTGCCTTGGCCGGCGTTGTGACCGTCGCACGATTCACCGCGCAGCAGCACTACGCCTCCGATCTGCTTGCGGGCGGAGGCATGGGCTGGTTCATCGGCCGGTATGTATGGAAAACGCATCAGGACCACGCCATCCACCCGCACAGCAAAATTCAAGCCGAGATCATGCCGCAAATTCAGCCCAGCACTGGAACCTACGGCCTGGCCGTAGTGTTATCGAAGCAATAAACTACTGTTTTCGTTCGCTGGATTCGCGCGCTATCAGCCGCGGGGGAATCAGTACGCGCCGGGGGGAGACGGGATTCTTGGCTTCAATGCATTCCACCAATAGATCCGCGGCGGTCTCGCCGATCAGCGAACTGCTTTGATCGATGGTAGAAAGCGGAACGCGCAGAAGATCCGAATAGTGCACATTGCCGGCGCCAATCACGGCGATATCGTCGGGGACTTTCAATCCCGCCTCCAGGATGGCTTTGATCGCGCCTGCCGCAACCGGATCGTTGTAACAGAACACGCCGTCGGGACGGGGCGAGACTCCGAGCAGTTTTCGCATTCCTTCGTACCCGGTGCTGTCTTCGTGCTGGCCACTGACAACGTAATCGGCCGGCGCCTCCAGTTGGTGTTTCGCGAGTGCGCGACGGTAACCGCGCAGCCGTCCGCTCCCGGTGGAATTTCCCGGCCCGCGCAGATGCGCGATCCGGCGGCAGCCTTGATCGATGAGATGTTCGGTGGCCATCATCCCGATCTCTTCATCCCGCCCGCCGACAAAGTGACCTTCGAATCCCGCCGGCAAGCGGTCGATCAGAACGTACGGAATTTTTCGCGTCTCTAAAATTTTGAACAGCTCACCGCGGACGTTCGACTGAGCCGCTGCGATGATGATTCCGTCCACGCTTCGATCCAGCAGCACTTGAATTTCGCGTAGTTCCGCATCCGGATTTTCTTCGGAATTCGATATGACGATCTGATATCCCAGCGGTTCAAATTTCCGGGCGATTCCTTTGGCGACTTCGGCGAAGAACGAGTGCATCAGGTCGGGGATGATCAGCCCGACCATGTAAGTGCGACGCGTGACCAAGCTGCGCGCGATCCAATTCGGCCGGTAATTCAGTTCGCGGGCGCGCTTCAAAACGCGGCGTTTGGTCTCTTCGCTAATGTCGCTATGGCTTCGCAAGGCTTTCGAAACCGTCATCAGCGAGACGCCTAAATCGCGAGCGATGTCTTTCATTCGCGCGCCCAAGGATTCCTCCAATCAACCAGTATAGGGAATGCTGAGCAGCGTCCCCTGGGATTTTTCGTGGCGGAGCAGCCACTCTTTTCGCGCCAGCCCGCCTGCATAGCCTGTCAATGCCGATGAAGCGCCGATCACGCGATGACATGGCACGACAATCGCGACCGGATTCAACGAATTCGCATGTCCGACGGCCCTGGCAGCCTGCGCGCGGCCTAAACGTATCGCCAACTCGCCATAGGTTTGCGTGCGGCCCGCGGGTATCTGTCGGAGCGCCGTCCAAACCTGTGCCTGAAATTCCGTGCCGCCCATCGAGACAGCTGCGTCGTCGAATGCGTGCAGCTCGCCATTGAAGTAGCCCTCTAAGCGTCGTTTCAACTGAAAAGGATCAAAGCCGCGCCGAAATTTGAAATCGCCGAATCGACGCGCCAGCAGTCCTTCCATCCGGCTCTCGTAACCGGCGTAGTCGAGCGCGCAGATTCCTTCCGCAGTGGATGCGAAGAGTATGCGGCCAATCGGAGATTCGAATTCATCGTATTCGAGCAACACAGCTTTAGTTGTCATCATGCAGTGATTCCCCCCGCAGTGACTCCCATAGATACATTGCGGCATACGATCGCCACGGCCGGAATCGTTCGGCCGCCTCCGCAAGTTTCCGCGGTGAGGATGCCCGTGCCGCTTTCAGCAAGCCCAAATCCGAAGCAGGAAACGCATCCGGATCGCCCAGCGCTCGCATAGCGATATAGTTCGCCGTCCACGGACCAATGCCGGGGAGTTCGCACATCCGGCCGATCATCTCCTGGCTCGACACCGCTCCATCGAACCGAATGCGTTGGTCGCACACCGCTCGCGCGAAACAGCGAATCGATTCCGCCCGGGCTCTCGGTAATCCGACGGCCGCGAGGTCGGCATCCGCCAGAATCGTCGCCCGCGGCGGCCCGAACCGTTCCACTAACCGGCCGGCCAGCGTCGACGCGCCCTTCACCGTGACTTGTTGGCCCAGCATCGCTCGCACCGCCAGCTCAAACGGGTCCCAACAGCGGGGGACTCGAAGCCCAGGATGCCTCCCGACAATCTTCTTTAGCAAACGAGACTTCGCCAGGTGCGCTGCAATCGGCCGAGGGTCGGCGTCCAGGTCGAAGAAAAATCGGATTTGCGGAGTAGCCGGCACCGCTGCATTCGCCGCGATCAAAACATCTCGAGCCGGATGCTTTCGCACCGTGACGCCCGAGCGATGATAGCTGTCCTCTTCTACTCGCTCGAGGCCTGGAATCGCGCGCGATCTCACGAATCGCAAAAATGCAGCCCAGTCGTAAGGCGGCTGGTAATCTAACGTCAGCTCGCTGCACGCCGCCGTCGCGTCCATAACGCAAGTATGCCGCAAACGCGCTGCCGACTACCTTAGAATGGTGTTTCATTGTGACTCGCCGAACTTTGCTGAGACGATCATTGCTGAGACGATCCTGGCTGGGCCTCACCGCCGGCTCACTCCTGAGTCAGGATATCCTGCAGCTCCCGCCCCCGAAGGCCAACGCGCGAATCCCGTATGGCAAAGATCCCCAACAATTCGCAGATCTTCGATTGCCCAGCGGCCCCGGCCCGCATCCCGTGGTCATCTTCATTCACGGCGGGTTCTGGAGAAACGCCTATAGCCTGGATCACGCCGGACACGCCTGCGCGGCGCTCGCGCGTGCTGGAGCGGCGACCTGGAGCCTCGAGTATCGGAGAATCGGCGATCCCGGCGGCGGTTGGCCGGGCACCATGGACGACGTACTGCATGGGGCGGAGCATATCAAGAAACTCGCGGTGCGCTACCACCTGGATCTGGAACGGCTGGTCGCCTCTGGACATTCCGCCGGCGGTCAACTGGCGCTCTGGCTGGCCGCGCAAATCGCCGTCAATCTGCGAGGCGTCATCCCGCTGGCCGCTGTGTCGGATCTTCGCCGCGCCTGGGCGCTGCAACTGAGCAAGGGCGTTGTCCGGCAATTGCTGGGTGGAACGCCTGATCAAGTCCCACAGCGGTATGCAACGACGTCGCCCATCGAGCTTCTGCCGATTTCGGTGGCGCAACGCTTGATTCATGGCACCGCCGACGATACCGTCCCGTTCGACATGAGCGAGCGATTCGCCAAGAAATCGCTGAATTCCAAACTGATCCCGCTCAAAGGCGCCGGGCACTACGAACTGATCGATCCTCGATCGCGCGAGTGGGCGACTGTGCAGACGAACATCCTCAACTGGGATTTCTGATTCATGGATCTGGGTCTGAAGGATCGCGTCGCTGTCGTTGCCGCGTCGAGCAAAGGCCTCGGCAAAGCGGCCGCGCTGGGACTCGCGGCCGAGGGCGCCAAGCTCGCTATGTGTGCGCGAGGCCAGGAAGAATTGCAACGCACGGTTTCCGAGATCCACACCGACGTGTTTGCTCAAACGGTGGACGTAACCGTCGAAGCCGAAGTCCGCGGCTTTGTCGACGAGACACTGCGCAAGTTTGGCCGCATCGACATCTGCGTCACCAATGCGGGCGGGCCTCCCGCCAAGCGATTCGAGGACACCTCGCCCGATGACTGGCGCTCCGCCGTCGAACTGAATTTCATGAGCACTCTGCATTTTGCCCGGGCGGTGCTGCCGATTATGAAAGAGCAGCGTTGGGGCCGGCTGATCGCCATCAGCTCCGTGGCCGTGCTGCAGCCGGTGGACGGCTTGATCCTTTCGAACGCTGCGCGCTCGGCGGTACGCGGTCTGGTGAAAAGCCTGTCGAACGAGTACGCGCCCTACAACGTGCTGGTGAACAACGTCTGCCCAGGATACACCGCTACTGAAAGACTGTTGAAACTGGGTGTGCATCCGGAGGCGCAGATTCCCCTCGGCCGCGTCGGCACTCCCGAAGAGTTCGCGAATCTGGTGGTGTTCCTTGCGTCTGAGCGCGCCGGCTACATCACCGGCGTTTCGATTCCGGTGGATGGCGGCTGGGTGAAGGCCATTTAGCTTCAAACGTCGAGCTTCTCGGCAAGAGAGCTACGCTGACCAAGAGAAACTTAAGTAGGCTCAGTGCGGCAGGAGGTAGACATGAAAAGATTCCCGTCAACTTCGATATGGCTAGCTGCGGGCTTTCTCATTGCCGCCTGCTTTGGACCTGGCGAGTTCAGTATCGGCAGTCGGAATGTACAAGCGGCTGATTCATTCGAAGTTGACCGGCAGCAAATACTCGACTTGATCTCACGCTACAGCTACACTTGGGATGGCAAGGACGCCGAGGCTTATACCGCCCTCTTCCAAGACAATGCCACGATGTCCACCTATTCTGCGGGAACACTAAATAGCATTACGAGATCAAACAAGGAACGACTCGCCAGAGCTCACGAAAGGTTCGATTCGTTCACCGTGCAGGGCATCCAGACTCGTCACTACCAGACGAACACCATTCTGGAGAGACAGTCGGATGGGTCAGTACGTGGAAACACGCTCTTTCAAGTGGTGTGGCAATATGCGGCGGAGCCCGCGCCCAAGCTAGTTCATTCAGGGACGTACCGCGATCTCTTCGCCAGGACGTCGTCTGGTTGGAGGTTCGCGAGCCGCGAGATCCATATCGATCACAAGTGATCTGTGGCTGCTTCAGAGGCTGCCTCCGGGATGCTTCCGAGTCTAACTCCGCCTGTTCCGGTACAATAAACAAAGAGTGCGGTTTACAGCGCTCCTATTTTTAGCCGCGATAGTTCTGCTCGCCGCGCCCGAGTATTTCTCTCCCCAGCACCGTCTTTCGGGTATTGGTGTGGATCGAGCCGAGATAACGCCGGAGGTGCTGGATGCTCGCACCGGCCGCATGATTCAATCGCAGACCTTCGTGATTATGCGCGAACCTCAAGCCACCGCTGGCGCCGAGAGGATCACTGGCCTGCGCCTCACACCGATTTTTCGCCGCGCCGCCGCCAGCAGCGGCCTTCCTGGATCGCTGATCTCCGCTATTGCGTATCTGGAAAGCTGGGGCGATGCCCACGCTGAAAGCCCGGCCGGGCCCAAGGGCATCATGCAGTTTTCAGAAGCTACCGCTCGAGCGGCCGGTTTGCGTGTGGTTCGCGTCACGCGGTTCAAAGTTACTACCGAGCGAAAGTTGGTGGCCCGCAAGACCGGTCCGCCGATCCACCGCACCATCCGCCACCGAATCCCTTACACCGTGACCATGCGTGACGATCGCTTAAATCCGGACCGCGCGGTACCGGCCGCCGCCAATTACTTGTCGCGTCTGGAGACCAAGTTCGGCGGGCGCGACTGGGCCGTCTTCGCTTATCACTGCGGCGAGGGCTGTGTGGCGGAGTTGCTCCCGCTGGCTCAAGCAGCCCTCGGAGGCAAGCAACAGCCCACGGTCGCCGGCATGTTTTTCGCCGCCGATCCCGCGCGCCATCGCGATCTCTACGATGCCATCCAGCGCCACATGCAGCGTGACTATTCGCCAACCTACTGGTTTCGTGTGCAGCGCGCCCAGCAGTTGCTGGAGCTCTATCGGGCCGACCCGGCCGCCTTTCGAGAACTCGTCGATGAATACCGCAATCCGATCAACGCGCAGCATCGCGCCAATGATCGTCTCAAGGTTTGGCTGAAATCAGAGGACGTGTTCTACAAATCGCTGGATGACCTGAAGCAGGCCAGCGGCAAGGCACTCGAAAGAGTCTTGGACAATCCAAAAAGTTTTGGTTTCTCTTTGCCCGCCTTAGACGCCGATTCGGATACCAAGGAGCTGTATCTTCAAGCGTCGCCCGCCGCGATTGGCACGCTGCTCTACATCGCCTTCGAGACGCATCGCTTGTTTGACGCGCTAAAGCCCAAAGGCGAGGAGTTCGTCCCTCTCCAAATAACCGAACTGGTGAGCACCACCGATCGGCCGGCCGAGGCAGGCACGCTGCTGGTGGATCCGGAGTTCCCCGAGCATTCCACCGGTCAAGTCTTTGATATCGACCGCGCGAACCTGCCGCGCGGCGAGCGCGAGTCTCTGAACTTTATCCTGGATGACATGGGTTGGGATGGATACCTCGGCTTTATCCAGGTGACCGGCGATACCTTGCACATCGGATGTTCGCCATCCTCCCGCGCGTTCTTCGCCTCAGTGTTTCAGGATGCGGTTAAAGAAAAGTGAGTAACAGGAGCCTTCGACGGCAGTGATTACCTCCGATGAGAATCACTGCCGCCGACCGTCATCGAGCGCTCCCTGGAACAACTCTACGGTTCTCCCCCGTATCACTTGAGGCACTTATAGATCCAAAGTTGAATTGTGTGGAATGTTAAAGATGTGAAGCGTCGCGAACGCCCAGTGAGACATCCTGGCTGCTGTCGCGAGACATTTTGCCCCTGTGAATTTTTTCGAGCGCGTGTCAGGCGGGCTGTAGCTCTCGCACGATGGACTGGATTTCGCGGATCACCAACTCCAGTTCTTCATCGCGCGTATAAAAATGCGGAGCAATCCGAATTCCCGCGCCTGGTCTGTAATCCACCAGAAAATCGCGGCGAAGTAACTCTTGTGTCACGTCAGATCCGTTCGGAACATCCAGCGTGATCGTGCCTCCACGTTGTTGTGGATCTGCGGGAGAGTTCACGCGATAACCGGCTCGCCCGGCGAGATCCATCAAGATAGCTGTCTGCCGAACCGATTTGGCGCGAATGTTCTCTACGCCCACTTGATTGATGATCTCGTATCCGGATCGCGCGGCATACAAGCCCGGAATGTTGGGCGTTCCGTTCAAGAAACGAAAAGCGTCATCCGCATAATCGATGGCGGCGGGATCGAAGGCGAACGGCTTGCGGTGGGCCATCCAACCTGTGACCCGCGGCTCGAGTTTCCCCCAAAGATCGCGGCGGACGTAGAGATAGCCCGCGCCAGGGCCGCCACACAGCCACTTCACCGATCCGCCGGTCGCGAAATCCACGCCCAGCTCTCGCACATTGACCGGCACGGCGCCCGCGGATTGATACACGTCCGCAATTACCATCGCCCCAACCTTGTGAGCGCGCTCCGTGATGGCGCGGAGATCCTGGATAAAGCCGCTCTTGAAGATTACGTGCGACACCGAGACCAGCAGCGTCTCTTCGTCGATCGCCGCGAGCAGCTTGTCTAAAGGAACCGTGATCCCGTCCTCGGAGGGCACCGTAACCACGCGCGCGCCAAGCGATTCGAGCCGGCGGTAGATGTAGAGATTCGACGGAAAGTTGAGCCCCTCCGAGACGATCTTGTTGCGCCGGCTGTTCCAATCGAAGCACGAAGCGACGATCGACTGGCACACCGAAACATTCGGATGCATCGTGACTTCGCCTTCGCCCGCGCCGATAATCTTGGCGACGAGATTGCCTACTGTGATGGGCATCTCCCACCAGCCTTCCTCCCAGGCGCGAATGCTGCGCGTGGCCCAGATGTCCGCATACTCATTCAAGCGGTCGCGCGTGCGCCGGGGCATCGCCCCCAGGGAGTGACTGATCAGGTAAACAGTTTTGTCGAGGACCGGGAACTCTTTTCGCCATTCCAGCAGGGGGTCGGGCATCCCTTTATGATATCCGCCGACCGCGTTCGCGGCCTACTGCGGCACGGTAAAACGAAAAGTCGCGCCTTTGCCGGCCTCGGATTCCACCCAGATCCGGCCGCCCTGCTGCTCCACAATTCGCTTGCAAATGGCCAAGCCGATCCCCGTACCGGGTCTTTCCCGGCCATGCAGCCGCCGGAAAATGCCGAAGATTTGCTCGTGATAGCGAGGATCGATCCCGACTCCGTTGTCGCGGACGGAGAAGATAGTCTCGCGGTCCGCTTCGACCCCCGCAATTTCAATCCGCGGCGGATCCGTTCCATGAAATTTGATCGAGTTCGTTATCAACTGGCGAAATAACACGGTCAAGCGCCCAAAATCGAAGTTAATCTTCGGAAGTGAATCGGACGTCACCTTCGCTCCGCTCTGCTGGATCTCTTTTTCCAGTGTCTGCAAGACGCCTTGCAGCACCACTTCCGGATCGATCACGTCCGGCGGCGCCTCCAGGGGTCGAAATTGATGGGAGTACGACAGCAGATCCCCCAGCAACTGCTCCATCCGATGTACCGCGTCCACCATGAAGCTGATGAATTCGCGTCCATCGTCGTCCAGTTGATTGGCATAGCGGCGATTGAGCAATTGCGAGTAGCTCGCTATCATGCGAAGCGGCTCCCGCAGATCGTGGGACACTGCATAGGCGAACTGCCGGAGTTCTTCGCTGTGGCGCGATTCTTCCTTGCGGAGGCGGCCTTGCATTTCATCGATGGTAGCTTGCAGGTGCTGCGCGTCGGCCTCTAACCGCGCTATCAGGTCCGCCGCGGAAAGTTCGGCTTTCTGCTCCGGGGCGCTCATCGATTCACGTCCATCTCAGTATCGATCAAATGGTACGGATGCCGCTCAGCTCGCGATTGCGGTTCTCGTAATTTTGCGCGTAGTACTTCAAATATTCGCCTGAACGCACGTGCTGAACCCATTCCTGGTTCGCGCGATACCAGTCCACCGTGGCCTGCAGGCCCGGTTCGAAATTCATCAGGGGGCTCCACCCCGTTTCCTTCATCAGTTTTTCGCTGGACAAGGCATAGCGCCGATCGTGCCCCGGCCGGTCGGTGACGTACTCGATAAGGCTAACCGGTTTTGCGGTGATGGCCAGGATCCGATCGATAACTTCTTTATTGGGAAGTGAACGGTTGCCCCCGATATTGTATATCTCCCCGTCGCGGCCCTTCTCGAGAATGGTCAGTATCGCGCGGCAGTGGTCCTCGACATACAGCCAGTCGCGTATCTGCAGGCCGTCCCCATATACCGGCAGCGGCTTGTCCGCGAACGCGTTGGTGATCATCAGCGGGATGAGCTTTTCCGGAAATTGGTAAGGACCATAGTTGTTGGAGGCGCGCGTCACGATCACCGGCAGCTTGTAGGTCTTGAAATAACCGAGCGCCAGCAGATCCGAACCCGCTTTGGCGGCCGAATAGGGACTGCTGGGCTGCAGCGGAAAGTCCTCGTCCGCCTCAAGCGGAGCTGCAAGACTCCCGTAAACCTCGTCCGTAGAGACATGGATAAACCGGCCCACCCGCTGGGCCCGCATCGTCTCCAGCAGATTGAAGCTGCCGCGCAAATTGGTTTCGAACACCGGCTGCGGCGCGAAAATGCTCCGATCGACGTGCGATTCGGCGGCGAAGTGAACCACCGCATCCGGCTTCGCTTGCTCAAAAATAGGCCGCAATCCGTCCAGATCGCAGAGATCGGCTTTGATGAACCGGTAGTGCGGGTGATTGGATACCGATGCCAGGTTTTCGAGATTCCCGGCATAGGTAAGGGCGTCGAGATTGAATATCTCGAACTTAGGGTTTTGCAGGGCGAGACGCACGAAACAAGAGCCAATGAATCCCGCGCCCCCGGTGACGAGGATTTTCATCAAGTTTCTATTGTACGTGGTGCGCGGGCGGTCCTATCCGTACTGATGGGCCTGGGAAAGGGGTCGAAAGTCCTAGACCGACGCGGACGCCGAGATGATTTCTTCTACAATCCGGCCGTCGAAAAGCGTAATACTGCGCTCGGCGCAACGGGCATAACGCGGATCGTGCGTGACCATGCAGATGGTGGCGCCCTCTTTGTGGAGTTCGCTCAGCAGCGCCATGACCGCTTCCCCGTTGGCGGAATCCAGGTTGCCGGTGGGCTCGTCGGCAAGCATGATGGAGGGGTGTCCGCCGAGCGCGCGCGCTACGGCCACGCGCTGCTGCTGGCCGCCCGATAGCTGCGAAGGGTAATGCTTCATCCGATGCGACATGCCCACCCGTTCCAGGGCGTCGCGCACCAATTCCTTTCGTTCCGCTGACGGCATGTTGCGATAAGTGAGCGGGAGTTCGACGTTTTCGTAGACCGTCAGGTCGCCGATCAGGTTGAAGGCCTGGAAGATGAAGCCAATCTCGCGATTCCGGACCCGCGCGCGCTCCGACAGTTTCATTTGATCGACGCGCGTGCCGTTCAGAGTGTAGGAGCCGTCGCTCGGCGTGTCGAGCAGGCCGAGAATGGCCAGCAGCGTGGACTTGCCGCAGCCCGAAGGTCCGGAAATGGAGACGTACTCGCCCTTTCGGATCTTCAGCTCGATCCCAGCCAGCGCATGGGTCTCCACCTCATCGGTGGTGAACACCTTGGAAACGGTTTGTAACGAAATTAGCGTCTTGTCTTCTGATGTCACATCGACTCCTTCGAGAACCCCCCGCCCGGAAGCTCGGGCCGAGCGTTCAACACTTAGACGTACGCTCCCCGGCTGAGTTAGGTTCAAACAAATTTACTGGATTTCTCAAAAAAGGTTACAGGTTATCGGGCCACTTACTGGCCCCGTGGATTACGGCTAGGATTTCTATCTTATTACTACGGACCCGGTACGGGATAACAAATGGCGTACCAGTGACGACGAGTTCGCGCGTGCCGGTGAGCCTGCCTTTACGCCCAGCGGTTGGGTGTTGCCGCAGAACCTGAACGGCTTTTTCAATCCGATCAAGGAGATGGTTTGCCGCCGATGGGTTATCTTCGGCCACGTACGTGTGCGCGCTATCGAGGTCTTTGATTGCCAGCCGCGTCCAGCGGAGCGTCACTTTCTCCAGCGAGAAAAAGCGGCCGCGACTGCGGCGTCACTAGCAAAATCGCCGGCGTCAGCTTGTCGATTGCCTTCCTGGATGTGTTCCAGCTGCCACTGGTGGACGTCCAAATAAGCATCGATGGCTTCGTTTAGGACGTAGGTCCGGTCGCGATCCTGCACCTGGGCGAGCGCATCGAGAGCCTGTCGTTTCTTGGCGTCCAACCGGAAGCTGATTGTTTCCCGATCCATAGCGTCATAATACCATGCAATGCGCTGCAATACACAGAGCCGCTCTACCTGACCGGCAACATCAGCCGCGCCTCGCACCCCGGACCGTCGATGGCGTTCTGCAGCGTCAAGGTCCCCCCATGGGCCTCGGCGATCTGGCGGCTCAAAACCAGCCCGATTCCCGAACCGGTCGGTTTGGTGGTGAAAAACGGGACGAACAGGTTGGACGTATTTGGCAAGCCCGGACCTTCGTCGCGCACCCACACGATCAAGTGTGAGTTCTCGCGTCCCCATCCCACCCGAACGCCGCCGCCGGTCTCGAGCGATGCATCGGCCGCGTTGCGGATTACGTTGATCAGCAGTTGCTCGAGCTGATCGGCATCGGCCTGTATGGTCACCTCGGGACCAGGCAGCAGCTTCGGCGCGACACGAGTCTCGAGTCCCACCACGCGCCGGACCAGGTCGCTGACACCCACCGGCCCGAGAGTCGGCTGAGGCAGCCTGGCGAGCCGCGCATACGCGCCCATGAAGCGATTCAACGATTCGCAGCGGGAGGCGATAACTGCCAGTCCGCGCTTCATATCGTCCTCCCAATCCTCCGCGCGCGGCTGGCGGGTGAGGATGCTCTCCAGACTTCCGGCAATCGACTTGATGGGCGCCAGCGAGTTGTTCAACTCGTGTCCCAGCACTCGCACCAGCCGCTGCCAGGCCTTCAACTCCTCTTCGCGCAGGGGCCGCGTCAGATCGGTGACGACCAGGAGCTGATGCGGCAGGCCGCCTTCGCGGAAAGTGCTGCGACTGATGCCCCAGCGGCCCGTTCCTCCCGAGAAGTTATGCTGCACCGTATGCTGCGCTTCGCCTGCCAGATATTGCTCCAGGCCCAGCAATTCGGCGGGTGCGGCGAGCAGACGCTCGGACGGCTCGCTCAACAAACGTTCTCCGGCGCGATTGACCAGCCGCAGCCGATGGTCGCCATCGAACGCAAAGACAGCTACGTTGATCTCTTCCATCACCTTGCGCAACAGCGTGGTAGCTTCGAGCGCGCCCAACCGCTGAGCGCGCAGGGTGGCGCTCATGGCATTCACCTGCTGCATCACTTCGCCCATGGCGTCGTCGCTTTTGACGCCCCGCGCGCGGATCGAATAATCGCCTTCCCGCATTGCCTCCAGCAAATTGGCGAGCGTGCGCAGGGGCGATGCCACCCGTTCGCGCAATCCGAAACAAAAACCGAGCCAGAACGCCAGAATTACTACCGTGAGAGTCCACTGGACTTTGGGAGTGTGGTCGCCCAGCCAAAGCATCAGCATGCAGGTGAGCACGGCTGGTGCGCCGGCCACCAGCGCCAGCACCAGAATGCGCTGCTCGTGGACGAGGTGCGGCTTATGGAGCTTCATGGGTCGAGGCCCAACTGTGTCACATCATAGCCCGTAACGCTGCAGACGGCGATAGAGTGCGCTACGGCTGAGACCCAGCGCGCTGGCGGCGTGGCTGACATTGCCGCTGTAGCGTGCCAGCGCCTTCTTTATCAGGAAAGCTTCCACGTCCTCGATGCTCATGTCTTCCAGACGCGGGCTGCCTTCGCGTGTCGCACGTAGCGCCAGATCCGCGGGCTTCACCTGGCTATCCTGCGCCATTAGGACCGCGCGCTCGATGACATGATTCAGCTCACGAACGTTGCCCTGCCACGGATTATCGAGCAGCGACTGCATGGCCGAGTGGTCGAAGCCCGCGATCCGCTTGCGATACCGCTGGGCATGCGTCGACAGGAAATGCGCCGCCAGCAATGGAATGTCTTCGCGCCGCTCCCGCAACGGGGGCAAATGGATTTCGATGGTATTGAGCCGGAACAAAAGATCCTGGCGGAATCGGCCGGAGTGGACCTCCTCATCCAAGTTGGCATTGGTGGCGGAGATGACGCGTACGTCCACCCGCTTGGTCTTAGACGAACCCACGCGCTCCATTTCGCCGACTTCCAGCACGCGCAGCATTTTCGCCTGCAGATTCATCGGAACGTTGGCGATCTCATCCAAAAATAACGTGCCGCCGTCGGCCAGCTCGAACCGGCCCACGCGATCCACCTTGGCGTCGGTGAAGGCGCCCTTGACGTGGCCGAACAACTCGCTTTCAAAAACTCCTTCCGCCAGCCCGCCGGCATTCACGGTCACCATCGGCTTGGCGCTCCGCGGCGAAATCGCGAACAGCGTCTTGGCGACCACCTCTTTCCCCGTACCGGGCTCGCCGGTGATCAGCACGTTGGCGTCCGACGGACCCACCCGAGAAATCATCTGCAGCACCGGCTGCATCGCGGGCGACTCAGCAATCAGAGAGGGCGCTCCGTCAGCGCGCAGCAGCCGATTCTCAGCTTCCAGCCGCATGCCTCGCCGGATGGCGTTGCTCAGGTCGATCTGCGTCTTGACGATGCTCAGCAGCCGCTCGTTTTCCCAGGGTTTTTGAATGAAATCGCGCGCACCGCGGCGCATCGCCTCCACCGCCAGCTTCACCGTGCCCCAGGCCGTCATCACGATCACGGGCAGGATCGAATCGATGATTTGAATCCGCGAGAGCAAGTCCAGACCTTCCTCGCCCGAGGTGGTGTCACGGGTGTAGTTCAGGTCCATCAGAACCACGTCAAAATCGCGAGTTTCCAGCGTGGACACGATGCTGGCCGGCGAATTGGCGGACTCGATCTGATAGCCCTCGCCTTTCAGCAGAAGACGTAGAGCTTCGAGCACATCGGGCTGGTCGTCCGCGATAAGAATCCGCGGAGCGGAATCAGAAAATCTCATAGAACAGTTTCTAGTTCCTGGTTTCCAGTTTTCTCGCGCTGCTTCTCGAAGCCATAACCAGAAACGAGAAACGGTGTACGAGAAACTTACTTATATCTTAGTGCGGTCCCCGTGCCGGGATCGACGCAGGCTGATGCTGCCGTTCACGGTCGCGATTCTGAGCTCCGGACCCCCATGCCCGATTGCGCCGTCGGCCCGTTTGCTCACGAATTGGCCGCGCACCGGCAGGCCGAACTCGTTCTGGATGCCTCCATTCACGGTGTTGGCATGCACTCGCGCGCCCGTCCGGGACGGCATTTCGAGCGTAATGGCGCCATTCACGGTTGAGAATTTCGCCGCGCTCGTGAATCTTCCCATGGAGGCGGTGATGGAGCCGTTCACGGTCTCACCCTGCGCTGCGCCGGCCGTGCTCAGCCGCACATTTCCGTTTACGGTGTGCGCTTCCGTGTCCGACTCCAGCGACTTCGCTTCCACCAGGCCGTTAACGGTTCTGGCGACGAAACGCACCGCTTTGGGCACGCGCACCGTAAAATCGACGCTGACGTCGTTATTCCCGAAGTTCAGCGCCCCGTTCCCTGCGGCGGCACACTCGTCAGCCAATCCGTCGCTCGAAGGATAAACCGCGCAGATAGTGACACCGCCATCGTGTTGCACCACTCGCACGTCGATTTCAGCGGGATCGAACTCGCGCCCGTTCTTGAACGCGATCACTTCCACCTCGTCGCCGGTCGCCGGCTCCGCGTGAATGCTTCCATTAACTCCCCGCACCTCGAGCCGCTGCCCGGCCGGCACTTTCCCGCTCCAGTGAAAGGTATCGACACCAGTGGCGCCGAACAGGCCGGTGACAGTAGTCAGTAAAACGAACAGCCGTGAAAAGTTCACTTCAGTCTCCTTCTACTCATATCTCAGTGCGGCTATCGGATCTACTCCGGCCGCCTTTCGCGCCGGGAAATAGCTGGCGCCCAGCGCAACCGCGCACAGCACCACGGGCACCGCGATAAATATCGAGGCATCGGTCGGACTCACGTTAAACAACAAGGCCCGTAGATAGCGGGTCAACACAAATGCTCCGGCCATTCCGGCTGCGGTTCCGATCAAAGCCAGCACCAGTCCCTGGCCGACAACCAGTCGCAATACTTGATCACGCTGCGCGCCCAGCGCGACCCGAATTCCAATCTCATGCGCCCGCTGCGCCACCGAATAGGACATCACGCCAAAGGTTCCGATGGCCGCCAGCAATAGAGCCAACGCGGCGAAACTCGCGAGCAGCACAGATTGGAATCGCGGCCGCGCCACCGACTTCGATAAGAAAACATCCAACGGCTGAATATCGGCAATGGCCTGGTCTTTGTCATAGCCATGGATCACCTGCTCGATCACCGGAGCGAGCTTCATGGGATCAGCGCCGGTTCGGATCACCAGCGTTCCGCCGCCATTGGGTTCCTGCGCGTCCGGGAAGTATACGTTGGGAGCAGATTCCTTATCCAACCCATCATGCTTGATATCACCTACTACTCCGACGATCTCGTATGGTGTTTGCCTGCCCCATTGAACGAACAGCCGTTGCCCGATGGGATCTACGCCGGGGAGCTGTTGCCGTGCCAGCGACTGGCTCACGATGGTCACTTGCGGTGCGCCGGCCCGATCGCGGTCGCTGAAGAGCCGCCCTTTGATCAGCGGAATACTCATGGTCGCGAAGTATCCAGGAGTCACGATGGAAACTCCCGTTACCGGCTCATCGCCCGGCTTGGGAGTGGGACGGCCGGCGACCGAGAACCCCGTGGCCGAACCGAGGCCGCTCAGAGGAGGCCACTGAATAGAGCCCACCGAAGATACGCCCGGGACTTGCTCAATCCGATGCAGGATGTCCCGAAGTCCGTCGCTCGTTTTCTGCAAGTTGCCGTAGCGAGCAGAAGTGAGGCCGATGCGCAGCGAGAGAATGCGATCGGGTTGAAAACCGGGCGCGACGTTCTCTAGGCGAACGAAGCTTTTGATCAGCAGTCCGGCGCCGATCAGCAGCATGAGCGCCAGCGCCATCTCGCCCGCTACCAGCGCCGCCCGCATCCGGTTTCGGCTCAAGCTGGCGGAAACTGCGCGCCCGCCTTCCTTCAAGGTGTCGCTCAAATCCGGCCGCGAAGCCCGCAGCGCCGGCAGCAATCCGAACAGGAGTCCGGTGCCCAGCGAGGCGATCGCGGTGAAGGCCAGGACATTATGATCGATGGTCACGCTGTTCACCTTGGCCACCGACATGTCATCGGGCAGCATGGCGAGCAACCCGTCCTTGGCCCACACTGCGAAGAGCAGCCCCAGCAAGCCGCCCATCGAACCGAGGATCGTGCTTTCCACCAGCAGCTGCCGGATGATCCTGGCGCGTCCTGCTCCCAACGAAGTACGGATGGCCATCTCGCGCTGCCGTGCGCTGGAACGCATCAGCATCAGATTGGCGACATTGGCGCAGGCGATCAGCAGCACCAGTCCCACCGCGCCCAGCAGAACCAGCAACGGCGTTCGAAGCTCACCCGTGAAATTCTCCCGCAAAGGAATCACGCTGGCGCCCCACTTGGTGTCAAAAGCCGGATTCTCTCGAGCGAGTTCCGCAGTGATGATGTTCATCTCGGCTTGTGCTTGCTCGATGCTGACACCCGCCTTCAGGCGCGCGATCGGCGCCAGGAACCGCCCCCCGCGCTTAGCCTGCGGATCGAGATGAATCAACTCCCATATGTCCGCTTTCACATCCGGGAAGCGGAAACTGGCAGGCAACACTCCGACGACCGTGGTTGGCGTCCCGCGCAAGATCAGCTTTTTGCCGAGAATACCCGGGTCGGCGCCATACCTTCTTCGCCACAATCCTTCACTGATCAAAGCGACATTATTCTTATCACCGGAGACATCCTCCTCAGGAAGAAAATCGCGGCCGAGGATCGGCTGCACGCCGAGGATCGAAAAGAAGTCCCGCGTCGCGTAATTACCCGGGACCTCGTCGGGCGTGCCATCGCCGGTGAGGCTCATGGTCTGCTGGAAGGGTACGTAAGCAGCCATTTTCTCGAAGGACCGGTTGCGCTTCTGCCAGTCGGCGAGATTTTGCGGGTTGGCGACGTTTTTCTTGCTGGTCCGAGGGCTGGCCTCCCAAACCAGCACCAGCCGGCTGGGGTCGCGGAAAGGCATCGGCCGCAGCAGCACCGCATTGACGACGCTGAAGATCGCCGTATTGGCGCCGATCCCGAGCACCAGCGCGAGAAGCGCGATTCCGCTAAAGCTGGGACTCCTCCAAAGAACCCGGATCGCGAAGCGCATGTCTTTCCCCAAGCTCTCCATAAGCGTTACCCAGGTGCAAGTCGTCTGCCACGGCAAATTGCTTCAAATCAAAGAGTTGTACTACTGCTGTGTTCGCTTGTGGGACGCCGCGGCGCGAAACCGAGCGTTAATCAGTGATCCAACCATCGACGATATTGATGATCCGGTTACCGTACTCCGCATTCCGCTCATTGTGCGTCACCTGGATGATCGTGGCGCCGGAATCGTTCAGCTTCTTGAACAGATCCATGATCTCCTTGCCTTGGCTGGAGTGCAGGTTGCCGGTGGGTTCGTCGGCCAGAATGATCTTAGGATTGGCCACGATGGCGCGGGCAATGGCTACCAGTTGCTGCTGTCCGCCGGAAAGCTGGTTGGGATACAAATCCTTCTTGCCGACGATCTGAAAACGGTCGAGCACGTCGCAAACGATGCTGTCGCGCTCCGATTTCTTGATGTTGCGGTAGGAAAGCGGAATGTCGAGGTTTTCGTAGACCGTTAGCGAATCGAGCAAATGGTAGCTCTGAAATACGAAGCCGAAGTATTTCTTGTATATCTCCATCCGGTCTTTCTTGTTGATCTTGTGGATGGCATGGTCCAAGAGGTGATACTCGCCGGTCCAGGCGCTATCGTGCATTCCGAGCAAGTGCAGCAGCGTCGATTTGCCCGCGCCGGAGGGGCCCATGATAGAGACAAACTCGCCCTCTTTGATTTCGGCGTTGATGCGCCGCAGAACGAATGTTTTGGTCGGCCCGTGCTCGAAGTATTTCTCGACGTTCCGCAAAACGATCAGGGGTGAACTCATATGTATCTATATTCGCTTAAGCGGACTCGCCGAAAATTGGGGTTTGAGTATACTGTCCCTAATTAAAAAGGAGCGCGATCGCGTCCGGGTCGGGCACTCTCAGAGAGGACACATGGGAGAATGCGAGCAACGCAATGGCGATAAGAAGAACCGCGAGGAAATCGACGTGCCGGCGAAACATTACATCACTCCTACGCTTTCCTCCACAATCCTTCCGTCAAACAACCGGATAGTGCGATCCGCATAGCGGGCATACCGGGGATCGTGGGTTACCATGCAGATGGTTGCGCCGCCGCGATGCAGCTCGCGGAGCAATTCCATGACAGCTTCACCATTGGTCGAATCCAGGTTTCCAGTCGGCTCGTCGGCCAGCAGAATGGAAGGATCGCCGGCCAAGGCACGGGCCACGGCTACGCGCTGCTGCTGACCTCCCGACAGTTGCGAGGGATAGTGCTTGATGCGGTGCGACATGCCTACGCGTTCGAGCGCATCGTGAACGCGCTTCTTGCGCTCGGCCGACGGCATGCCGCGATAGGTGAGCGGGAGCTCCACGTTCTCGTAAACCGTGAGGTCGCCGATAAGGTTGAACGCCTGGAAAATGAAACCGATTTCGCGGTTGCGGATTCGCGCGCGTTCCGAGAGCTTCAGATTCTGCACCGCCTTGCTATTCAGGATGTAGCTGCCATCGCTGGGCGAGTCCAGAAGACCCAGAATCGCGAGCAAAGTCGACTTGCCGCAACCCGACGGGCCGGAAATCGACAGATACTCGCCTTTCTTGATGTGCAGATGGATGCCGGCCAACGCGTGCGTCTCCACCTCATCGGTCACGAAGACCTTGGTCACGCCATCCAAACTGATCAAAGCATCTGGGTCGTTTGCCATGAAGAATCCCTTTCGCTAATTCAAGCGGATGCGATTGAAGGCATCCTGCGCCGACATATCCGACAAAATCACTTGGTCGCCGACCTTCAGCCCGTCGACCACCTCGATCGTGTTCACTGAACTACGTCCCAAAGATACTGGTACCCGCTGCGCTTCCTTGTCTTCCGTATCCAGCTTGAACAGCGTGATCTTCGCGCCAGGCTGCCCGATCACCGGCCGGCCGACATAAACCACATCCGCCAAGCGCTCGATCGTGATAGTGCCGTCCACGCTCAGGTCGGGACGCATTCCGTCTGCCGTCCCTTCCAGCTTGACGTCCACATCCACGGTTCCGTTGACCGAGGCCGGGTCAATTCGGGTCACGTGGCCAGGAATAATTCCGTTTCGAGTATCGATAGAAGCCACTTGGCCGATGGCCACGTCTTTGACCTGTGTCTCGGGAATCTTGAGTGTGGCTTTCAATTTGTGGGGCTGGGCAATCTTCGCCAGGATAGCGCCCGGCGCCACGCGCATGCCGACTTCGAGCGGCGTCGTGGGTGTCCCGAGCACCGTCACCACGCCTTCAGCACCGGCTCGAATCGTCAACTGCTCCACTTGCTGCTTCTTCAATTCGTAGGCCGCGCGGGTCTTCTCGATCAGGATTTTTTGCGCGTCTAACTGCGCCTTGATGGCCGCATTGCTGATCTCCAATTGCTTCTTCGAGAGCGAGTACCGCCCCTTCAGCTCGTTCCATTTGGCTTCGGATAGCTTGGCGTCCAGGTCCGCCTTGAGATCCAGCTTGTTCAGTGCCTTGTCGCGATCGGCCTGTAAGCCGGCCTGCTCCATGTCGGACTGGACCTGCTCGGTGAGCGCTTGCTGGGCCAATTGTGCCGTCTGAAGCTGCACCTGCAGGTTGTCGTAGTTCGCCTCCGCCTGCTTGATCTGCCATTCCAGATCGGCCATGTCCAGCTCCATCTGCGGATTGCTCAACACCATGAGCACATCGCTCGGATGCACACTGGCGCCTGGCAGAACATTCATCTTCTCCACGCGGCTGTCGAAATTGGCTGGAATCCAGATGAACTCTTCCACTACCAACGTGCCGAGGCCCCGCACCTCGCGCAGCATGGGACCGCGTTTGACCGTGTCGATCCAGACCGTGGCGCGGTCCACCGACGGGGCGGCCGGCTTCAACCGCGAGAGTCCCCAGGTGATCAACGGAATGGCCGCCACAATGAGGGCGATGTATATAATCCGGCGAATAAGTTTCCGGCGAGCGACTTCTTTACCGCGAGGAACGTCCATGATTGCTCCCAATCTGATTGGCAACTAGCCTGCCAATGCCAATCTTACTGAAAAATAAGGGCCAAGGGGTCAGCGGGAAGCATCAGACTCCAACCCGTTGTCCGCTTGTGGGATTGTCTGTGTACGCAGTGGGACACGCTCCTGCGCTGACAAAACGAACCCAAATGCTTTGGCCTCTGTCCAGATTCTAGCGCGAAAGCGAGCAGCTGGATAGCGCTGTCAGACTGTCCCGAGGTCCTCGGCCCAGCGGACCGAGTCGGTATAGGCGCTCGAAAGGAAGTGTCTGGAAATACCCAAGCGCGTGGCGCATTCGTCGACCGTTTCCCAGGACGCGGCCTCAAAAGCGGTGACCAGCGAATAGATCGTCCGCACCGTATCGGTGGTTTGGCCCTGATTCAGCAATGCGTTGCGAATGTCCTCATTCAGATCGATATGCTCGATGATTTCTTGCGTCGGGCGCCGAAGAATGGCCTCAAAAAGCGATAGCATTCCGAAGAGAAACAACTCCGAGCTGCGGGTCTCGAACCCGGCCTTCGCGGCGATCAATTCGCAGAATCTGGCTCGGATGATCGCAACCGGGGTCAGGGATGCCGGCGAGCGCTCGGTCAATGCCGAAAGTGCCAGCAGCCCGATCCACTTGCGGATCTGATCGGTGCCCAGCAGCGCCAGCGCATGCCGTATCGAACCAATAGGTTGCTCCCAGGCGAAGGCGGCCGAGTTCAGGTAGCGCAGCAGTTTGTAAACCAGCGCGGGCTCCCGCTTCAGCGAGTCTTCGATACGCAGTAGATCAAGCTCGGGCTTATTGGACTCGCGAAGAAGGCGCAGGAAAGCGATCTTGGCCGGCGGAATATTCGTCCCGGGGATGATCTTCGGCTTGGCGAAAAAGTAGCCTTGTGCGAGCGTATAGCCCAGTTTCACCGCCCTCTCGAACTCATCACCGGTTTCCACTTTCTCGGCCAGGAGGCGAACGGATCGTTTGAGCGCCTGACGCGCAACCTTTTCCTGCTGATGGTGGTCAGCCGCGCGAAAGTCCACCTTCACAAAATCCGCGACGGTGATCAGCTCGCCAATCTTCTCTAAGTCGGTCACATCATCCAGAGCGATTTTGAATCCTTGCCTCTTCAGGTCGCGGCAGCGGTCCACGATCTCTTGGTCCGGCTGTACGGATTCGAGCACCTCGATCACGATTCGCGCGGGCAGAAGAAGTCCCGCGAGATCGCCCAGCAAAAGTTCGCGATCGAAGTTTACGAAAGCAGGCTTGCCACCCACCAACTGGTCCATCCCGATGTGCAACAGCGCGTTGAGGACGACATCTGTCGTAGCTCGCGTGCTGGAGATGCCGTCGTAGCTGTTATTCCAGCCCGAACGGTATAGCAATTCGTAGCCGTACACGTTCTGCGAACGATCGAGAATGGGTTGGCGAGCAACGAAAGTCTCGCATCCGGCCTCGCTTGGATCGGATGACGAATGGTGCTGCGCGGCTTTGAAGTTGGGGAGCAGGCTCGCCACGGACAGACCCTAAAGGGTCTTATCGGCTCGTCATGTGATTTCCACTATATTACTAACGTCGTCTCACGTACTGGGGTATCCGCTAAAATGACTGTCGCATGGTCAAGCCGGCGATCGCGAAAGAGCTATTGGACCTGATCGACATTCGTGCCGGTACCATCGTGTCGGTGGATGATGTCGCCGGCTCGGACAAACTGGTCGCGTTGCGCGTGAACTTCGGCGATCACGAGCGTACCATCGTCGCGGGTCTCAAGCAGGAACGCGCCGATCCCCGCGAGATTGTCGGCAAACAGGCTCTTTTTGTGGTGAATCTGGAGCCTCGCAAGATGCGCGGCGTGCTATCGGAAGGGATGCTTTTCGATTTGGGCTATGCCGACGGAATCACGCCGGTATTGGCTATGCCGGAGCGCCCGGTGCCCGACGGAACCCGA
>DATHOT010000152.1:0-49023 GCA_035484655.1 Bryobacteraceae bacterium
CCGAGCACCTTGCGGAGGGCTGCGTGCAGCAGGTGAGTCGCGGTATGGTTACGCATGGTGGCGTGACGCAATTCGTCGGTCACCTTGGCGACGACCTTATCGCCCTTCTTCAGCGAGCCAGGGTCGGTTACGCGATGTACGGTAATTCCAGGGGCCGGCGAAATCGCGCTATCAACGGCCACTTCTCCACCGCCGTCGGCTAATATTAGAGCCCCTTTATCGCCCACCTGGCCGCCGGATTCGGCATAAAAGGGCGTACGGTCAAGCACGACCTCGTGGTCCAGGACGGCTACCACTGTGGCCGGCGCTTCCAGAGTCTCGCGCCCAACGAATTCCGTCTTTGGCAAGGTTTGATAGACCGGATTGACCTGGGTCTTGTCCGCTCCGCGCCAGCTGGCCCGCGCGCGGGTGCGCTGCTTCTCCATCTCGGTCTGGAAGCCTTCGTGATCGATGGTTAGATTCCGCTCGCGCGCCATTTCGTCCTGCTCGTCGAGAGCCAGGCCGTAAGTGTCGTACAGCTTGAAAGCAACGGCGCCGGGAATCAGGCCGCCGGCCGCCGATTTTGCTTCGTCGATGAAAACTTTCTCTGCAAACTGGAAGGTAGTCGCGTAGCGATGCTCTTCGTCTTTCACCACGCGCGCCACGCGCTGGATACTCTCCATCAACTCGGGATAACCGGGCTTCATCTGCTCCGCCACGAATCCGGCGAGCTCATACAAGTAAGGGTCCTGGCGGCCGATCATCCGAGCGTTTCGAATCGCCCGGCGCATGATCTTCCGCAAGACATAGCCGCGGCCTTCGTTGGACGGGAGCACGCCATCGTGAATTAAAAACGTGGTTGCGCGGACGTGATCGGCATTGATCCGCAGGGCCACGTCGGTGCGCTCATTCTCGCCGTAGCCTACGCCGAACAGCTCGGCGGCGCGATCGATAATGGGCCGTAGCAGGTCCGTATCGTAATTCGAAAGTTTCCCCTGCAGCACGCAGGCCGTGCGTTCTAAGCCCATGCCCGTATCGATGGACGGTCTCGGCAGGGGCGTCATCTTGCCATCCGCCGACCGGTCGAACTGCATGAACACCAGATTCCAAATCTCGACGAACCGCTCGGCGGGATTGTTCGGAAAGTCGCCCGGTCCGGCTTCGGGGCCGAAGTCATAATAAATTTCCGAACATGGACCGCATGGGCCGGTGTCGCCCATCTGCCAAAAGTTGTCGGCCTCATCCATCCGGAAAATGCGGTTCTTGGGCACGAACTTCTGCCAGAGCTGCTCGGCATCGTCATCCTCGCGAAAGACGGTGATGTAGAGGCGGTCCTTGGGCATCGCAAATTCCCTAGTCACCAGATCCCAGGCGAAGGCGATCGCGTCCTTTTTGAAATAGTCGCCGAACGAAAAATTCCCCAGCATCTCGAAAAAAGTGTGGTGGCGACGCGTGTAGCCGACATTATCGAGATCGTTGTGCTTGCCGCCCGCGCGCACGCACTTTTGCGCCGTTACGGCCCGTACGTAGTCCCGTTTTTCGACACCAGTGAATATGTCCTTGAACTGGTTCATCCCCGCGTTGGTGAACAATAGCGTCGGATCGTTGGCCGGAACCAGCGAGGAGCTGCGAACGATTTTGTGACCTTGCGCCGCGAAGTAGTCGAGAAACTTCTGGCGGATCTCATTTCCCGTCATTTACTTCTATTGTGACAGGTTGCAGCCGCTGAATTGGAGAACTCGCCGAAACCAAGTACTCTAGAAATAGAGTGTCAACCGACGTCGTCCCCGCCAGTGGCCTGGTCGAGCAACTGTACGCCCAGCTCGAGGAAAAGGTGCGCCTGCTCCGTCCCAAGGACGACTTCTCGCAGCTTGAAAAGGCTTACCGGCTGGCCGCGGAAGCCCATAAAGACCAGGTTCGCGATTCGGGCGAGCCGTATATGGTCCATCCGCTGCATGTCACGTTGATCCTGGCCGACATGCAGATGGACATGGTTTGCCTGCAAACCGGTCTGCTGCACGATACTCTCGAAGACACCAAGGTCACGCTCGATCAGATACGCAAAACCTTTGGCGAAGAGGTCGCGCGCTGCGTGGATGGTGTCACCAAGCTGAGCAAACTGCACCTGTATTCGCGCGAAGAGCGGCAGGCCGAGAGCGTCCGCAAGATGCTGCTGGCGATGGTGAACGACATCCGCGTGATCATTGTGAAGCTGGCCGACCGGCTGCACAACATGCGCACCCTCAAATATCTGCCCAGCGAGCGGCAGGAACGCATAGCTCAGGAGACCATCGAAATCTACGCTCCCATTGCACATCGTCTGGGGATGGGCAAAGTCCGCGGGGAGCTTGAGGATCTTTCGTTTAAGTATCTGGAACCCGAAGCGTCGGCCGAACTGGTCCGCGAAATCGAATCGCAGCACCAGCAGAACGAAGAGTTCCTCAACAAGATGAAGCACGAGGTGGAGGTCAACCTGCGGCGCGAGAATATTCCCGCTCGCGTGGAAGGCCGCATCAAACGCGCCTATTCGGTGTATCAGAAAATGAAACGCCAGAAGATCGGGATCGATCAGGTCTATGATCTTCTCGCGCTTCGCATCATCACCGATTCAGTGAAGAACTGTTATGCCGCGCTGGGCGTGATTCACAATGAGTGGCATCCCATTCCCGGCCGCATCAAGGATTTCATCGCGATTCCGCGCCCCAATCTCTATCAATCCCTGCACACGTCGGTGATCGGTCCAGGTGGGCGCTCCTGCGAAGTACAGATCCGCACCGACGAGATGCATCGCCTGGCTGAAGAGGGCATCGCCGCGCATTGGAAATATAAGGAGGGCCGGAAGGGGCCTGGCCAGGAGGATCAGCGCATCCTTTGGTTGCGTCAGTTGGTGGAGTGGCAGAAGGAAATGCACGATCCCGGCGAATTCATGTCCACTCTCAAGGTGGATCTGTACCCGGAGGAAGTGTACGCCTTTACGCCCATGGGCAAAGTGATTGTGCTTCCACGCGATGCCACTCCCATCGATTTTGCCTATGCCGTTCATAGCGACGTCGGCAATACTTGTGTCGGCGCCAAAGTCAACGGCCGCATCGTTCCCCTCAAGTACAACCTCAAGAACGGCGACGTAGTCGAGATCCTCACCCAGGCCGGTCATCTGCCCAGCAAAGACTGGCTGGCATTGGTCAAGACCTCGCGCGCGCGCAATAAGATCAAGCACGTCATTAACACCACCGAGCGCGTCAAGGCCATCGAGATCGGCCAAAAATATCTAGAGCGCGAGGCGCGGCGGCTGGGCGTGCAACTCGGGAAAATCACGAAAGCCGATCTGGAACGGGTCGCCAGCGAATACGGACACGGCAAGATCGAAGATCTTTACGCCGCCTTGGGCTATGGCAAGTTCTCCGCGCGCCAAGTGCTGCAAAATCTCGCGCCCGAGCAAGTGGAATTGCCGCTAGCTGAACCAGCGAAACCAGCGCCCGCCGTGAGCGCGCCGTCAACTGCCGAGACCGGCGACCTGGTGATTAAGGTGAAGGGGGTCGACGACCTGCTGGTGTATCGCGCCAAATGCTGCAACCCGATCCGCGGCGAGGGCATCGTCGGCTACGTCACGCGCGGCAAAGGCATCGCGGTGCATTCCACGAATTGCCCGAATGTCCAAAATTTGATGTATGAAGTGGAGCGCAAGATCGACGTCGAATGGGCGCGCGCCGCCACTGAGACATTTCCGGTCAGGCTCATGATTCACACCGATGACCGGCCTGGAATGCTGAACCAGCTCACGTCCGTGTTGTTCAACGAGCAGAGCAATATCCGTAGTCTGGAGGCCAGCTCGGATGCCAAGCATGGAGTGGATGGCGCCGTCATAGACGTTACGGCCGAAATACGAGATAAGAAGCAGCTCGAGCGCGTCGTAAGCGCTATTCGGCGCATTTCCGGCGTCCGCGATATTGAGCGCGCCCAGTAGTTGACTAGTATGACTGAAACCCAAACCGAGCCAGAACACATCGCGATTTCAAAATCCAAGGGCATTCAAATCGACTGGAAGGATGGCCATCACAGCCGGTATGAGCTGGGCTATTTGCGCGACGAATGTCCCTGTGCTACCTGCACCGGCGCGCATGGCACGGCCCCGCAGAAGAGCGAATATTCCGCTCCCAAGGCCGGGCCCTTCCAAATGTTCACACCCACGCTCAAGATGCTGCACGTCGAACAGGTCGGCCACTATGCCATCAAGATCGATTGGAGCGACGGCCACAATACCGGCATTTATTCGTTCGAGCATTTGCGCAGGATCTGCCCCTGCGAGGAATGCAAGGCTCACTCATAGCGCAGGGCCGTGATGGGGTCAACCTGGGTTGCCCGGCGCGCGGGAATATAGGCAGCACCAATTGCGACGGAGCTGAGCAAGGCGATCACTCCTAAAATCGTCAGTGGATCGCCGGCGCCGATGCCAAACAACAAGCTGCTCAAGACGCGGCTGAGCGCGAGCGAGGCAAACACGCCGATGCCTAGACCCAGCACTACCGGCGGGAGACTCTGCCGCAGCACCAGGCTCCGGATGCCGGCCAGCGGAGCTCCCAGAGCCATGCGAATTCCCATTTCGTTGGTGCGCTGCGCTACCGAATAGGAGACCACTCCGTAGATTCCCAGGCTCGCCAGCAGCAGCGCCGTCAGTCCGAAGAGCAGAACCAGGGTCATCTGGAATCTCCGTTGCGCCACCGATTCCGACACAATCTCATCCATGGTTCGGAACGCCGGCACTGGAAGCTCTGGATCAACTGCCCGAATCGCCGCTCGAATCGCAGAGGATGCGGCCAACGGTTCCATTGCCGTCTTGACCGCGAGTGAGGCTTGGCCGAAATTGCGCTGCCAATAGGGCACATACACCGTCGCCGACGGGTTCTTGTTCAAGCTGACTCCCCGAACGTCGCCCGCAATTCCGACTACGTCAATCGGCGGCGATTGGTCGCCACCCATTCGGAAGCGCTTTCCCAGCGGGTTCTGGCCCGGCCAAAGCCTATCAGCCGTAAGCGGAGAGATTAGCGCAACACTGCGGCTGCGGTCTCCTTCGCCGAAAAATCGCCCGGCCCGTAATGGGATTCCAAGTGTACGAAAATATTCCGGACTGACCTGCCGGATGTCCGCCAGCGCTCGCTCCATCAGCGGTACCTTCGATCCTTCCGGAGCGACCAGGTTATTTCCACCTTCGCCGCCCAGCGGAAGTATGTTGGAAACGCCAGCCGACGTCACACCCGGTAACGCCTGCACATGTTCGAGCATCGATTGTAGAAAGGCCGCTCGTTTTTCACGGTCCGGGTAGCGCGTGCTCGGCAGGTTCAAACCGACTGTGACGACGCGCTGTGTTTCAAAGCCCCGGTCGACATCGAGAAGTTTGAAGAAGCTGTGCAGCAGCCAGCCGCCGGCGACCAGGCACATCGCGCTCAGTCCTACTTCCAGAGTCACCAGCAGGGAACGAAGCCTTCCGCTGCCTTTTCCAACGGTCGTGCCCCGCGCTCCGGACCGCATGGCATCCTGCGGATCGGCCTGCGCAAACCTCCATGCTGGAAGAAAGCCGAACAGCAGGCCCGCCACGATCGAGATGCCCAGCGTGAACAGAAGCACACGTGGGTCCAAGTGAATTTCATCCAAGCGCGGAAGATCGACTGGGGCGGATGCAAGAATCACCCGAATCGCCGCATAAGCGATCAGCACACCCGCCAGCCCTCCGAGCCCCGAGAGCAGCAGGCTCTCCACCAGCATCTGTCGCGCCAGCCTGGCGCTGCTGGCCCCGATCGCGCTGCGTATAGCCATCTCGCGCCGCCTCGTGGTCGCGCGCGCCAGCAGCAAATTGGCGATGTTCACGCAACAGATCAGCAGAACGGCTCCCACCGCAGCCAGCATCAATTGCAAACCGGTTCGTGCCCGACCGGTGATCTGCTCCTGCAGCGGCACCACCGCCGCACGCAGTTCGACCTTTTCCGAAATGCGTCCGGCAATATTGCTCTGGATCACGTTCAACTCGGAAAGAGCTTGCGACACCGATACTCCAGGCCCCAGACGGGCTATGCAACTGAAGTTGAAGTCGCCCATGTCGTCCTTCTCGTCATCGCGCAGGCCAAATGGCTTCCACAGTTGGGGCTTCTCTTCCGCGACCGTCATGGCGAAGAGTTGATTCAGCTTCGGAAAATGGAAACTGGCGGGGAGTACGCCGACGACCTCGTATGGATTTCCGTTCAGCAAGATCTTGCGGCCAATCACGTTAGGGTCCGCAGCGAACCTGCGTTTCCACAGTTCTTCATTCAGGACCACCACCCGGTCGCGCCCAGCTTGGTCCTCCTCGTTGAGAAATGTCCGGCCCAACCGCGCCTGCACTCCCAGCATTGGGAAAAGGCTCGGTGAAACGCGAGCGGCGGGAATGCGCTCCGGTTCGCCCGAACCCGTCAGATTGAAGGTCATCCCGCCGAGCAACGCCATCTCAGAGAAGGAACTCGAGGTTTTCCGCCACTCGAGAAAGTGCATGGCGTTCACCGGGATCAGCGGCGCCAGGTTGGCGAACTTGGGAACCATCTCGTGAATTACCACCAGACGCTGCGATTCCCGGTACGCCAGCGGCCGCAGAATCACGCCATCCACAACGCTGAAAATGGCCGTATTCGCGCCGATTCCTAGCGCTAGCGTTGCGATCGCAACCCCGTAGAAGCCCCAGTCTTTGCGCAACATCCGGCCGGCAAATCGAAGGTCATTCATTACTAAATGTACGGGCCGCCGCGGACTTTTGTTCGGGTCAATTGAGCCCGACGCGCCGAAGCAGATCTGTGAATCTCGGGTCCGAGCGCAAACTGTCAAACGTCGGGTCCACCTTGAGATACAGCAGCCCGGCCGACCGGTCTTCGTAAGCCTTTTGCAACCAATCGAAAGCCTGGTTTTTGTCGCCCAAACCGGCGTGGATCAGCGCGATCAGACTGGGCTGCGCATACGTCTGCTGCGACCGTTCCTTTAACTGATCCAGGATCTTCTTAGCCTCGTCTACCTGATGCGCCACGGAATAAGCGTGCCCCAAAGCAGCCAATTCGTTGGTATCGCCTTCGGAAAGTTCCAGCGCTTTGCGCATTTCCGCGATCGCCTCCGGATACGTCCCCTTTTGTTCATACGCACGGCCCAGAAACACGTGCGCCGGCACGAAGGTCGCGTCCATCGCGAGGGTCTTCTGAATCTGCTCGATGGCCTCCGGATATTGGTGCGCGTAATATAATCGATAACCGAGCGCCAGATTCAACGCCGGCGACAGCGGGTTCAGCTCCGAAGCGCGGTTCATTTCCGCCAGCGCCTCGTCGAAGCGCCCCTGGACCATCAGGTACTCCCCGTACCATGAGTGCGCTGTCGGATAACTCGGATTCAACTCAATGGCGCGCTTGAATTCCTTCTCCGCGCCTGCCCAGTCCCACTCGTGAAATCTGGCCCAGGCCAGCGACGTATGCGCTTCGGCGCCCGCCTCATCCAATTCCAGCGACTTGGCGGCGGCGCTCTTCACTTTGGGCAACACTTCCCGTGTCGGCAGCACGTTGAAATCGGCGAGCTGCGCGTAGGAATCTGCTTGCCCGGCGTACGCCAGCGCATAGCGCGGATCTTTCTGAACGGCTTGCTGAAAATAATCGATGCTCTCCTGCAAGCCTTCCAGCGTTTGCTTATTCCATTGATAGCGGCCCTGCAAATAAAGTTGATACGCAGCTCGATCTTCAGTGGCGCCACGTGTCATCCTCTGTTTGTCTTCGCCGCTGAGCCGAAGACGTAACTTGTCCGAAATCTCGCGCGAGATCTGCTCCTGGATCGAGAGCGTATCGGAAACCTTTGGGTTGTACTGACCGCCCCAGATCTGCCGATTGTCCCGAACCTCCACCAGTTCGGTGTTAATCGCTACTTGGTCGCCGTTATGAACCAGCCGGCCGGTGAGGACCGCCTGCACCTTCAACGCGCGGCCGGCCTCCTGTGGATCCACATCTTTATTTTTGTAGCGGGCCACCGAACTGAAAGATCTCACCGACATTTTCGGCAGTTGCGAGAGATTGTTAATGATGCTCTCGGTGATGCCATCGCTCAGATACTCAGTCCCCGGATTGCCGCCTACATTCACGAAAGGCAATACCGCTAGTGAATCCAGAGGCTTCTCGCGAACGGTCAGATAAATGATTGCCGCTGTCGCGATCGCGATGATCGCAAGAGCCACGGCGACGAATCGCCGGTGGCGCATCAGCCCGGTAACTATGTATTCGGCGCTCGATGCGCTGGCAGGCTGGCTGGGCGTGGAATCAATCTTAGGTTGCGAACTCGACGGCCGATCGCTCACCGGCGCTACGCTCTGTGTTTGGCCAAGCGGGAGGCTTTCAACCACTGGCCGGGAGATGCGGCTCGAGTCCGCGTCGCGCCGCAACCGCTTCAGATCGGCCCGGATGTCGGAGGCCGTCTGATACCGCATATCGCGGTTCTTCTCGAGCGCTTTGAGAATAATTCGCGCAAATTCGTCCGGAAGATCCGGCCGCAAGCGCGTGGGTAATACGGGTTCGTTATGCAGAATCGCGACGAATGTAAGCGCTGTCGTGTTTCCATGAAATGGCGACACGCCCGTAGCCATCTCATACAGCACCACTCCAAACGAAAACAGATCGGTGCGGGTGTCGAGATCCTCGCCGCGCGCCTGCTCGGGCGACATGTACGCCACGGTCCCCAGCGTGGACCCGGGACTGGTGATCAGCTCTTCGTGTTCGGTGGCGGTCTCGGATGAATCGGTTCCCTCCAGCGCACGCCCGGCCGCCACTTTGGCCAGGCCGAAGTCCATGATCTTGGTTTGGCCGCGCGTGTTGACGAAGATGTTCGCCGGTTTGATGTCGCGATGCACGATCCCTTGCGAGTGCGCTGAATCCAGGGCATCCGCGATCTGAATCGCCAGTTCCACCAGGTCGTCGACCACTAGCGGCTTGGCCGCAATCCGATCCTTGAGAGTTCGGCCTTCCAGGCACTCCATCACCAGGAACGGCTTGCTGTCCCAATTGCCCAAATCGTAAAGCGTGCAAATGTTCGGATGATTTAAAGCGGATACCGCTCGCGCCTCTCTCTGAAACCGCTCGAGCGCCAGCCGATCCGTAGCCAATTCCTCCGGTACGAACTTTAACGCGACCGCGCGTCCCAGGCGAGTATCTTCGGCTTTATAGACGACACCCATCCCGCCTTTGCCAAGGACGGAAACGATCCGGTAATGAGAGATCGTTTGTCCTACCAACCCGGCTTTAGACGACCGCGGTGTCATATATTCAATTAGCGCAACGGATACCCTTTGTCTCCCGGGAGCAGACCGTTGATCTTCAGAACCTTCAGCCCTTTCGGAACTTGCGGCGCTTCCACAAACGCAACCGCGCCAGGCATGGCAGCCGTTAATTCCTCCGCCATTTCGTTGGAGTAGACGATCTTCGGTCCGCTGGCAGCCTCGGCGCGGAACACCTTAGCGATCCAATACTGCCGGAACTGCGCCTCGGACATTTGATAAACCGTCTTCAGCACGACCTCTCGTTCCCGCGCGCCCGGAGCACGCACCAGCAGGGTCACCCGCAAATTCGAGGTCCAAAACTGGCGATCGCCCAGCAGCAGCCTGCGGAGCTCCGCGAACGTGAGATTCTCCACCGGCACATCCTGACGCACCACGATCGCGATGTCATTGTCAGCGCCCGCAGCGGTACTCGAAAACCCATTCCAGCACAGCGCCGCCAGCAGGGCCGCACCAGCCAGACAATGTGTTTTCAGTCTTGCCATAGGCCGCTAGAACGTGAAACTCGTCTGAACGAACAAACCGTTGATGGCCGGCTTATCCCGGAGATCATAGTGCCTATACTCCCACTTGAAGGCCGCAAAACTGGATATGTCATACCGCAATCCAAACGTCGATCCAGAGAACGTCGGCACCAGTGGAGTGAAGATCGGGTCCGACTTCGGCACGTGAATAGACTCGAACCGGAAATACGGCTTCCACAGCTTTTGTCCAAAAGGCAGGCGGTAAGCGGTCTGCACATAAAACGCCTGGCTGTTGGAAGTCACGCCGCCCCGAATCGGCTCGTGCGTCACATTCGCAAACTCGGCGATGAACTCCGGCGTCTCCTTTAGCCACACGATGTGCGCGGACTGGATCCATTCGCGCGCTGCCGGAGCGATCAGCGGATTCAGCTCATCATGATAAACCGAGCCGCCCACTTGCAGTCCATAAAGCTGGTCGGGTTTGACGAAGACATTCGCCAGCCAGGCGCGATTGTTGTTAACATCGCCGAAATCGCCAGGCCGGCTGATCACTTGTCCGCGGCCGTTGCCGAGACCAAAGTTGTAATTGAGATTCAAACCACTGGCGGGAACGTCGCCCTCTACGAGAGTACCAACGAAGTGCACCGGAATGAAACTGCCGCCAAACTGCGTCATCTCCGGCCGGCTGATGGTGGTCTGTAGCCACTGGCCGTGATGGAAGGCGGTGTTCCAGTAGTTGATGGGAGTGTGATAGCGGCCGAAAGAGAGCTTGAAATAGTCGTTCAGGTCGTAGCGGATGATAAAGCGTTCGACTTCGGCGTTGAATCCGGTCGCCGGCGGCGTCCCCGTGCCCGCATCGCTGCGCGCAGTCAAAGTTAGCTCGCTGAAAACGGTCACCTTAGGCGATAGCGCAGAGCTCAAGTGCAGCGTAAATTGCCCTTCCTCGAATCCGCTATGCGGAAGAACCAATGTTTCGGGGGCAAATCCGCTGGAAGTGCCATGAAAAGTCGTTGCGGAGAAATTGATGTCGCCGAAGCCCGCAATCTTGAGCGAAGGATAGACCGGCTGCGTTGCCTCGGACTGTGCGACCGGCACGGGCGGCTGGTCGTGCGACATGTGCATCGCTTCGGTCGGAGACAGCGCGGGCGTCTGCGTAGGAGTGGGAGCCTGCGGAGCTACCGGACTAACCGCGAGTGCCGTCGTGCCCCCTTTTTCCAGCTCCGCGACGCGTCTCTCCAAGCCATCGATGCGCGTCAGCAACCGCTCGATCAGCTCTCGCGTGGCCGGGTCGGCTGTCTGCGCCTGCACCCCCGGTAGCAGTACTGCAAAAAGTCCGACTGCAAATAGTCGATAGCCCATGGGTCCCCTCTGCGGATAATCCAAGAGGCTAGCACAACGAGCTATCATCAGAAATGATCAAAGGAATCATTGCCGCCGCGATCATCCTCATTCTGATAGCCGGCCCTTTGTTCCTCTTCCTGACTTCCTCGCATTCCTCGCTCGCCTTTGCTTCTCCACCCAAAGCCATCGGCGCTGCGACACCTGTGACCGTCCATATTGCAAATCCGCACGGCATCCGCAAGTTCACGGCTCGGATCGAGCAGAACGGCGCGAGCAAGACGTTCCTGGAAGCGAATCATCCCGCTAATCGATTCACCTTCTGGCGCGTTCATGCGCCCGCCCAGGATGTTAGCTTTACCGCCGGCAGGAACCAGGCCCCGGATCTCAAGGAAGGCAAAGCGCGGCTGATCGTCGAAGCCGAATCGAACGACTTGCGCGGCGCTGTCGATACAACTGCGCTCGACGTCGACGTCATACTGCGCCCGCCCTCGGTCACCGCCGATGGCCTCCAACATTACATCAATCAAGGTGGCGCTGAATTGGTGAGCTTCACGCCTTCCGGCTCCTGGAACGAGGCCGGTGTCCGCGTCGGCAACCAGACTTTCCGCAGTTTCCCCAAACCCGGCGGCAGCGGCGAGCGCTTTGCTCTGTTCGTTTTCTCGTGGGATACGCCGGCGACCACTGAGCCGGTTGTTTACGTAAAGAATCTGGCGGGAACCGAATCGACGGCGCACTTCTGGTTCAAGCTCTTCCCCAAGAAATTTCGCGCCAGAGAGCTGCCCATCGACGACCAGTTTCTCAACAAAGTCGTGAATCAGATCGATCCGAACGGCTCTGGCGATCTGGTCGCCCGCTTCCTCAAAATCAACAGTGAACTGCGCCGCGAGAACAACGCCACCCTGGCGAATCTGCGTTTCAAGACGGCGGAGAAGTTTCTCTGGACCCAGTCCTTCCTTCAGCTCGCTAACTCCAAAGTGGAATCCGAATTCGCCGATGTCCGCACCTATGTCTACAAAGGCAAGAAAATCGACAAGCAGGTTCATCTCGGCTTCGATCTCGCGGTGTCGCAACATACGCCGGTCATGGCCGCCAATGACGGCAAGGTGGTTTGGGCCGCGCTTCTCGGCATCTACGGCAACTGCATCGTGGTGGATCACGGCTATGGCCTGCAATCGATCTATGGCCACATGAGCGAATTTGCCGTCAAAGAAGGCGACCTGGTGAAGCGCGGCCAGACCATGGGCAAAACGGGTTCCACGGGATTGGCCGGTGGCGATCATCTGCACTTCTCCATGCAAATCGACGGAGTGCAGGTGAATCCAGTTGAGTGGTGGGATGAACATTGGATCAAGGATCACGTTCATAGCCGAATTCCGTAGCGCGCGTGGCGCACGCACTCTTGCGTGCCGCGTTTATCTCGTCGGAGGCCGCCCAAGAGAGCGGCTCAATCGAAAACGTCTATCTCGATGCCAAAACCTTTCTGCCGGTCAAGAGCGCCGGCACGCGCAAGCAACAGGACCACGAGATCGCGTATGAATCCTTCCCGGGAACTTCAAACTTGTTAACGGCGTCATGATGCCGTTCAGTCTGAACCAAAAAATGAATGGCCGCTCCATGCTGGAGCTCACGGTCGTGAAAGTGGACGTAAATACACCTATGGACGACTCCATTTCCCAAATACCCGAGCCGCCCAGCCCGAAAAAATGATTGACTCGCGACCCATTTCGGTCCAAACTTGGAGGCAATGCAATCGGCTGTTAGGCAGTTACAAAAGGAGCTTCGGTGAAGAAACTGTTTATTGGCAACCTTCCCTATCAGGCCAGCGAGGCGGAGCTGCAGGACTTCTTTTCACAGGCGGCGGTTCACGCCGATTCCGTCCAGATTATTCGCGACAAGTTCACCGGTCAAGCGCGGGGCTTTGGATTCGCTGAGTTCTCTGACGACGCGGCGGCGGATCGTGCGGTCCAATCCTGTAACGGCAAAGAATTCATGGGCCGTGCGTTGGTGGTGAACGAAGCCCGTCCGATGCGCGAGGGTGGCGGTGGCGGACGTGGCGGCGATCGTGGCGACCGGGGTGGGCGCGGCGGTGGTGGCAGAGGCGGGCGCGGCGAGTATTAAAGACCACATCCTGCCGTGCGCTAACATGCTTTAGTGCAGAACGGCGCGCAGCAATCACCTCCCGAGATGACCGTCAAAGCGGTCGGCCTCGGAATTTTCCTGGCTTTCGTGTTCGGCGCTGCCAACGCCTACCTCGGAATGCGGGCGGGGCAAACCGTCGCCGCCACCATCCCTGCCGCCGTGATCGCCATGGCGCTCTTCCGTATCCCCGCTTTTCGGGGCGGCATCCTGGAACAAAATATTACGCGCACCGCGGCTTCGGTTGGCGAAGCTTTGGTCGCCGGCGCAATCTTCACCATTCCGGCATTCATGATGGTGGAGCTGGATGGCCGGCGGCTTTGGACCGATCTTCGGTCCCACTATTGGGAGGCCACGCTGGTGCTCCTGGTCGGCGGACTGATCGGTGTCTTCTTCATCATTGTGCTGCGCCGCCCGCTGTGCGTCGATGCGCCGCTGCCGTGGCCGGAGAGCGTCGCCAGCTATGAGATCGTGAAGGCCGGTGAAGCCAGCGCCACCAAAGCCCCGCGCTACATCTTCGGAGCGATGGGTTTCGGTGGGCTCATCCAGATTTTGAAGTCGGAGAACGGCTTGCAAATTTTCCGCGAATACTCCGAAGGATTCCTGGCGTTTCCGAAATCCGTCATCCAGCACTTCAATTATGAAAAACAGCCCATCGGCAATGTCACCCATTTCGGCGGCATTCCATGGTCTACGCCCAGTCTTTCGCCTGCGCTAATCGGAATCGGATACATCATCGGACCGCAACTCGCCTGCATCAATGTTGCCGGTGGAATTGTTGCCTGGTGGATTCTGATCCCGCTGCTGCTCTTCTTCGATCCGGATCTTCCGCGCCGCATCGGGACCAATGATCCCTCCATCGCGGCCTACTCGATCTGGTACAACGTCGTCCGCCCGATTGCAGTCGGGACCATGCTGGTGGGCGCCGCCAGCACGATGTTCTCCATGCGTGAATCGTTGGTTAGTTCGTTGCGCGGGATCTTTACAGTCTCAGCCGCCGCCGCGCACGAAGGAAAAGCGCTCGATCGCACCGAGCAGGATATTCCGGCGCGTTGGGTCGTCCTGTCGACCGCTGTCTTGCTGATCCCGATCACGGCCATCTATTATTACTTCACTCATGGGCTGGGATCGGCGATTGTCGCCGCGATCATCATGACCGTCACCGGATTCCTGCTGTCGGCCATCGGCGGCTACCTCGTCGGCTTGGTCGGCAGCTCGAATCAGCCGCTGTCCGGTCTGACCCTCGCGGCGCTGATCATCGCGGCGCTAGTGATGGTGACGATAGGCGTCACGGGATTATCCGGAGTCGCGGCCGTGCTCGGCGTCGCTGCGGTGGTTTGTGTCGCCTGCTCGGTGTCCGGATCTCTCATTCAGGATCTGAAGGCCGGCCACCTGCTCGGTGGAACCCCGTGGAAGATGGAGCTGGTGGAAATCATTTCCGTGATCCTGCTTGCGTTCTTTCTCATGGGCCCGATCATCGCGCTACACGAGGCTAACTTGAGCACCGGCGGAATCGGTGGACGCGCACTGCCGGCGCCGCAAGCCGGACTCATGGCGCAGTTGGCGAAGGGGATCGTCGGCGGCCAGATGGCCTGGGGACTGCTCGGGATCGGGGCTGCCTTCGGTGTCGCGCTGCTTCTATTCGGGGCCCGCTCACCCATGCTGGTCGCCGTCGGAATGTATCTTCCGTTCGATACATCGTCGGCCATCTTCGTCGGCGGCCTCATCAAATGGATCGTTGATCGAATATCGCAAGAACGCGGCACCGAAGAGAGGCTTCAAATCGAAGAGAAGGGCACTCTGCTCGCCTCCGGCCTGATCGCCGGCGAAGCGATCGTCGGAATTTTGCTGGCTGTGGTTTTCTTAGCTGGAGTGCCGGCTATCGCTACGTTTGGATTTTATCCGGCTTGGGGCGGATGGCTCTCGTTGATTGGATTCGCGGCCATCGGTTATGTACTCATTCGAATCCCGCTTGGCCAGGTCTCCGACCTGCCGCCGTCTAATCCTCGACAATGACAGCGTAAATCTCGCCGGGTCCATGCACGCCGCGCACTAGAATCTGCTCGATATCAGCCGTGCGGCTTGGCCCTGTGATCAGCACCATCGAGCTCGATTGCTCGGCGGGTTTGGGCAGCAAGGTTAGTAGTTCGTCCAGATTCGCTAAAATTCGCGAGCGCGGGACGATGGCCACATGCACCGGTGGCAGCAGTGATACCAAACGCGCCTCCTGCCTGCTCGACAACATCACCAGTGTTCCGGTTTCGGCCAGAGCGTAGTCGGCGCTCGTGATTCCCATGTCGGCCGCGGCGCAGGCATCGCGCAAAGCATCGCGATCGGTAAATCCCGATTCCACTTGTGGAAGACCCGTAATGCCGCATGCCTCTAGAAACGGGGCATTGGACGCAACCACGCGCTTTCCGTCCAAGAGCGGCGAGAGCTGCGGTACCACCGCGGCGGCGTCCGGCACCACGAATGCTTTTCCCGCGAGCTTTTCGAACCGTTGCGCGAAAGTTGGAACGTAAAGATCGCGATCGAAGTGCGGTCCTCGCAACAATGGCGCACTAAGTGGCACGGGCGTCTGGCCTGTGGATCGTCCCAGGGCCGTCCGTATATCAGCCAGAATCTGATCGCGTGACGTCACGTGCGCTTCCTCGCGGCCCACATTTGATGAAAGCTTTGCTTTGCCGGACGCGGAAGAGTCCGCTGGCTGGCCCACTTCTTCAATGGACCCAACGGCGGTACGAGCGGCGCCAGTATCGCGCCAATGCGTCCCCCCAGCAGGTAAATCTTCGGATGTGCCATCACCCAGGCGAACATCCGGAACGCCAATCGTTCCAGGCCGCCTGTGCCTTGCCGCTGCTTCGCCTCCGTAACTTCGGACCGCAGCTTCAACAGCAGCTTCGGAATCTCGATCTTCACCGGACAGACTTCGGCGCAAGCTCCGCATAGGCTCGACGCAAATGGAAGCCACCCATTCTCAGTGATGTCGTGAAACTGCGGCGTAATGATTGCGCCAATCGGGCCGGAGTAAACCCAGGGATAATTGTGCCCGCCAATCTTGCGGTACACCGGACAGTGATTGAGACACGCCCCACAGCGAATGCAGTACAGCGACTGGCGCTTCTCCGGATCGGTGAGCAGCTTGGTGCGCCCATTGTCGAGCAGCACCAGATAGAACTCGTCCGGACCGTCCACTTCCTCGCCGCGCCTTGGTCCCGACAAAAAAGACGTATAGACCGTGAGCGGCTGGCCGGTTGCACTGCGCCCCAGAAGATCCAGGAACACGGCCAGATCCTGTGCCCGCGGGATGAGCTTCTCGATACCGGCTACAGCAATGTGAATCTTCGGCGTCGATGAGCTGAGCCGGGCATTGCCCTCGTTCTCGACCACTACAACCGCGCCGGAATCAGCAATCAGAAAATTTGCTCCCGTGACGCCGATGTCGGCTTCGAGAAATTTCTCGCGCAACACCGCGCGCGCGATCTTGGTCTGGTTTTCTGGGACCACTTCTTTCTCGATGCCCAGCCGCTTGGTAAACACATCCGCGACATCATAGCGTGTCATGTGCAGCGCCGGCGCGACGATGTGATAAGGCCGCTGGTGCGCGAGCTGCAGAATATATTCGCCCAAATCGGTTTCCACCGCTTCCAGTTGATGGTGCTCCAGACGCTCGTTGAAGTGAATCTCCTCGCTGGTCATCGATTTCGATTTCACTATCAGGCGGGCGCCGTTCTTCTTGGCCAGCCCCAGAACGAAATCGGCGACCTCCTGGCCGTCGCGGCAAAAAACCACCTTGCCGCCGTGCGCCACCACGTTCGCTTCGAGCTGCTCGAGGTAGTAATCGAGATTCTCGATGGTGTGTTTCTTGATGAGATTGGCCTGGGTGCGAAGATCCTGATACTCCGGCAGTACGCCCGCTCCGACGGCAGTGGCGCGGTGATCCATCAGCCGGCCGCTGGCGGTATAGATGGCCAGCTGAAGCCTGGGATCGTCGAGAGTCTGTTTGATAGTTTCTGAAGGTGCGCCGGTCATTTGGTTTATCGGGACGCCAGTACCTCGGCCAGATGCAAGGTGCGGATCGGCAGACCCGCGCGGTCGATCACACCTTGAAGCTGCATCAGGCAACTCGAATCGATCGAGACCACCGTGCTGGCCTCGGTCTTCTTGATGGACTCGATTTTGGTGCGCGCCATCGCGCCCGAGACTTCTGGAAACTTGATCGAGAACGTCCCGCCGAATCCGCAACATTCCTCGGCCACGTCCATCTCGCGCAGCGTCAAGCCTTGAACCTTGGCGAGCAACCGCCGAGGCCCGCTTTTGATGCGCAGCTCGCGCAAGGCATGGCAGCTATCGTGATAGGTGACGACGCCGTCATAGCGCGCGCCGACATCCTCGGCCTTTGCTACCTCAAGAAGAAATCTGGAAAACTCCCATACACGCGGTGCGACGCGGTGCGCCTGCTCGAGTTGTTTCGAATCATCCTTGAAGATCTCTTCGTAATGGTGCGTAATCATCGAGGTGCACGAGCCGGAAGGCACTACGATATATTCTGAATCGCGGAAGACGTCCAGGAAGTGGCGGGCCACGGTACGCGCCTCCTGGGGGTAGCCGCTATTGAACGCCGGCTGGCCGCAGCAAGTCTGCGCCGGCGGGAAATCGACCTCATAGCCCAGGCGTTCGAGCACTTCGGCCATCGCGATTCCAACTTGGGGGAAGACCTGATCGACAATACAGGTCACGAATAGGGAAACTTTCACTGGCTTGTGTCCGCTGTGGGCATTAAACTTAATTGTGCCGCATTTGGGCGGGCAAGTATAAGCATGGAACTTGTAACGGTTAGCGAGGTTCAGCCGCGCGAAGAGCAGTACCTTCAGCTCGAACGCGGCAACATCCTGTTCTTTGCGCGGACGCCCTTCGCGTTATCGGAAGAGGAGCGCGAGGTACTGCGCGGCGCCAGCCTGACAGGTGGCAGCCTGCACAAGAATATTGCGTATCGTCCAGCATCAGACAAAGTCACGGGCTTCGATAAGTCGATGGCGCACGATTCAGAAAAGCTCCGCGAGGTGCTGCGAGCTTATTCGCAACGTGCGCTAGAGCTGCTGCGTTCGCTTCTGCCGCGCTACATGGACGGCTGCCGCGTGGATTTCGCCAGTTTTCGTCCTCAGGAGGAAGAGGGTCGCGATCTGCCGACTAAGAAGCGCAACGATCTGCTGCACGTCGACGCCTTTCCCACCCGCCCGACCAAGGGCGACTTGATTCTGCGCGTCTTCACCAATATCAACAAAACGAAGCCGCGCGTGTGGCTCACTTCCGATCCCTTCGAGCCGCTCGCCCGGCGCTATGCCATGGATGCCGGACTGCCGGAGTTCGCCAAGCGGCCGGGTGGTTCATGGCCGGGCAACGTTCTGCGCGCCGCCGGCCTACCTATCGCCGACCGGTCGGCCTACGACCGCTTCATGCTCGGGTTCCACGACTACCTGAAGTTCAACGAGCAATATCAGCGCGACTGCGCAAAGTATCGTTTCGAGTTTCCACCCGACTCCACTTGGATGGTTTTCACTGATATCGTTCCCCACGCCGTCCTATCGGGCCAGCATGCACTGGAGCAAACTGTGATCGTGCGACGCCAGTCCCTCGCGTCAAGCCAGCATGCCCCGATCGAGATTCTCGAAGCCCTCTGCGGCCGTCCGCTCGCAGCTATTTCTTGACGTACTTCTTCAAATCTTTCGGACCCACTTCCGCCCCGTAAATAATACCTTTCGAGTCCGCTACGACGCCCTCTGCCGCGCTGGTGCCACGAGGCGCCGGCTGTTGTGGATCGGGAATGAATGCCGTTACCGAGCCATCCTTGGCGCTCCCGATTCTCATGCCGCGCTTCCAACCCGGATGATTGTCGTCGCTCGACTCGGAATCGGCTACATACATTACGTCCTTTTTGTCGATGAAAATCCCGCTTGGCCGGCTGAACTGCGCCCATACTTCTAGAAACTTCCCATCCTGATCGAAAATCTGGATGCGATTGTTCCCTCGGTCGCCCACGAACAGCCGTCCTTTCGAATCGAAGGCTAGCGTATGCGGCGTGCTGAACTCGGCTTCGCCGGAGCCCTTGTGGCCCCAGGTCTTGATAAACTTCCCGTCCTTGTCGAACTTCACAATTCGCGCGTTCGTGTTCCCGCCATGTCCGTCGGCGACAAAAATATCGCCGTTCGGCGCGACCACGACGGCTGACGGAGCATTGAAGGTATCGGGGCCGTCGCCCGTGACCCCGGCCTTCCCGAGTGTCATCAAGACTTTTCCATCCGGACTGAACTTGAATACCTGGTGCCCCTTGCCGTCTTTGCCCTGGCCGTCAGTCACCCAAATGTTGTTGTCCTTATCCACATATAGGCCGTGCGGAAAAATGAACATTCCGCCGCCGAAACTCTTCAGCAGCTTGCCCGACACATCGAATTCCAGAATCGGATCGTCCATCTTGCCGGCGCAGGAATTTGCGCCGCACCGCTCCGCCACCCAGATGTGACCGCGCGAATCGAGATCGACACCGGCCGCCGATCCCCAGGTTCGACCGTCGGGAAGCTTGGCCCAGTTCTCGATCGTTCGGTAAGGATTGGGCTGTGCGTTCGGTTCGGTGGTTGCAGCGAGTACGGTTGCGCTGATGATCGCCATCAGGGCCCCCAATCGACGTGGATGTCTCATGACGCCTCCTTCTTAATCCTGCTCAAGCTTAATCCTGCTCAAGAATTGTAGCGCGCTCGCACTGCTCGAGTTTGCGCCGCAGGAACCTCCGTTCCGGCTCCGAGCAGGGGCATTCGAGGGCTGCGCTGAAACAGGCCGCCGCTTCGCTGTGCCGCCCCAGTTCCAGAAGCAGATGGCCCCGGACCGCGGGCAGAAGGTAGTAGCGGCGCAGTCTCGAATTGTTCTCCAGCGGCGCAATCGCGGCCAACGCCTGATCGGGTCCCTCCACCTTCCCGACCACTACGGCGCGGTTCAGCGCCACTACCGGAGAAGGATTGATCGCCAGAAACTGATCGTATAACTGAAGGATCATTTGCCAATCGATGGACTGCGCATCCGGGGCGCGCGCGTACGTGGCGGCAATCGCCGCTTGCACGTGATATTCGGATAATTCATCGCCAACCATCGATCGATCGAAATGATGGAATCCGACACTGATCAGACGCTGGTCCCAGCGCCCGTGATCCTGATCCTCGAACAGGACGAGTTCGCCTGACTCGTCAACGCGAGCCGCCAGGCGCGACACTTGAAAGGCCATCAAGGCTACCAACGCATGAACACTGGGTATTGCGATCGACGAAGCCGCCACCAGACGGCCCAGCCGGAGCGCTTCAAAGCACAGATCCCGGCGGATCAGGTCCTGACCCGCGTGCGCTGTGTAGCCCTCATTGAACAGGAAGTAGATTACGTCCAGCACCGAAGCCAGACGTAGCTTCAGCTCGGCTCCCCGAGGCATATCGAGCGTCAAATGCCGCTCTCGGATCTGGCTCTTGGCGCGGACCAGCCGCTGCGCGATCGCGGCATCGTCGGCCAGAAACGCACGCGCTATTTCTCGCACGCTGAATCCGCCCACGGTCTTCAGGCTCAAGGCCACGCTTGACTCCTGGGGAATGTCGGGATGGCAGCACATGAAGATCATGCGCAGCTCATCGTCGCGGAACTGTTCTTCCAGATCCGAATTATCTTGCGGATTCGATACCGAGCGGGTCAGCTCCCTGACAATGGCGTCGCTCTTGTCGCTGAACAGGCGGCTGCGCCGCACCGCATCGATTGCGGCATTATGAGCCACGCGAAAAAGCCATGCCCCGGCGTTCTCCGGAACCCCCTCATAGGGCCAGGTCTGGAGAGCGCGGAGCATGGCTTCCTGCACCGTCTCTTCGGCGAGATCGATGTTTGCCGGACCCAGCAGACGGGTCAGGTGCGCCACCATGCGACCCCCCTGATGCCGGAACAGATGCTCCAGCAGCGATCCAGCCTCACCCGCCGCGGTCACGATCCGTAGACTTGCCTCACTTCCACCGTGCCCCCGTATTCGAGCTGAGGGTGCTCCAGCGCCAGCTTTACGGCCTCATCATAACTGGCCGCTTCAATGGTGTAGTAGCCCGCTAGAATCTCTTTGGTCTCGCTGTACGGGCCGTCAGTCGCTTTAGGCTTGCCCCCCTGGGAACGGATTACGCGGCCGGGTTCGTCCGCTAACCGCTTACTGTCCCGGGTGAAGGGCTTTTTAGTCCAGGCCATGTACTTTTCGATGGCCTTCTGCATATCTTCCGGGCTGAGCTTCACCCAGCCGGATGGATCGCCATGAAGAAGGAGCATGTATTGTGGCATCGATTTTTCTCCTATTGTACGCGAGTGTACTGCGCGCTCTCGGTCATTTTTGGCTTCCCATTATCGTAAAACTGCCACTCGCTCACCAAGTGGCTATTATCCACGATACGAAGCTTGGCATTGTGCATGTGCCCGGCGCCGGGGCTGGCCAGGTTGGTGGCATCCAGAAACTGAAAATCCAGCTCCCCGGTGTCGGTGTTGAAAGCCTTAACCTGCATGCGGGGCTGATTGCCGAGCATACAGTAATGCGTGAGCATCAGGTGGCCGCGGTCCACGTAGTAAAGGGTCACCATGGTCGGCATCGTTTCCGATGATTCACGTTCCAGCAGGGCTGTGTCGCCGGAAACAAGTTCATAGCTCAAATGGACCTTCCCCGAGCTGGTTGTCCCCTCCCATTCACCGACGAGTGTCTTCAGGCGGCTAAAAGCCGAGTCGGCGTTGGCCGACGGAATGGGTTTGGAATCGGCGGCCGGAAGGGCGGCCGAAGCCGCGATCAGCGTCGCTATCAAAAAGAATTGTGTTTTCATTGGGTTCTCCTTAGGTGTTTGCGTCTTGCACCCTAATAACGAACCAGGCCGCCCAAGATCGACAAGCGATCTCAAAATTTGTGGGGCAGGTCTCCGGCCTGCCTCCGACCTGCCCTATATGACTTAGTGAACAAAGTACGCAGTGGCGCCGATGATCGCGCCCACCGCGCCACCGCCCAGCGCCGCATACCAGAACAAGGGGCGCTTGCTCAGGATTGCCAGCGATGCCAACACAATCGAGATTTCGAGGAACACTTCGCCGAAGTGCAGGCGCAGCGCCTGGTGTCCTCTTACGTGGCTTTCCTGTTCAAGATCCTGCGCCTGCTTCTGGATCTCCTCGTCGTCTTTCCGGTACCGCTCGGCGTTCTTGGTATATTCCTCGCTCTTGGCATCGTTCCGCATGGCGGCGAACATATCGCGAGCGACCTCGGATTCGTAGCGGCGAATCGATTTGGCTTGATAATACGACCACTGGTCCGAGGCCTTCTGCTGCAGCAGCAATTCTTCCGTGGTGGCGATGTGGCCGGCCACTGAGACAATCGCCAGCGTCGCAGCGAGAATAGCCATGGTCGCGGCCACCCGTTTATCGAACGGGTCCTTGGCGTGCTCGGACTGCTCGTGCAACTCTTCAGAAACGGACATCGCTTTCATGATAAGGCAGTAGTTCTACCCATTGTTCAGTCCCCGCTAAAGAATATCCCTTCCGGTTCGATACGAAAGAGTGGGGGTAAGGTGCGCGAAAACGTCATCATCGCCGTCGTTGCGCCAGTCCAGCCGGAGGATTTCTTCGACCGCGTGTGGGAAGGCGTCTGGGAAGCAACCTTCGACCTCAGTTCCTTCGGAGTACAGGTGCAAAACCTGACTACCGACCAGCACGATCCTCAAGCTCAACGGGAAATATTGAAACGATTGCTTGAAGAAGATGTCGATGCCATCGCCATTCTTCCGGCACATTTCACCGCTCTGGACGATCTCATTGCCCTGCTGGAACAGCAGGGAATTCCAGTGATCACCTTTCACGGCGACGCTCCCTTGAGCACGCGATCAGCCTTTGTCGGCCCCGATTCGCATGCGGCCGGAGCCTTGGCCGCCGAGGTGCTTTCAAAACTGATGGGCGGCCGCGGGCATGTACTCTCATTTACCGGGCCCCTGGAGCGGCCTCACTTTGCGCAGAGGCACCGGGGCTTTCAAACAGGATTGGAATGTCAGCCTTACATGCACGAAACGATCCACCCGAATCCCGTCCAGGGCACTACCCCCGAATTGGTCGCCGCACTTGCCCAGGCCGATGGCGTCTATGTCGGTTGCGACGAATTGGTTGAAGTGGCCGAGGCCTTGGATAAAGCTGCTTTGAGCCTGCCTTTCGTCGGATTCAGCAACACCGAGAAGGCGCGGCAGTTCCTCGACCGCCGAATTATCTCGGCAATAATCGACGAGAACCGGTATCTGCAGGGATACTTCGCGGTGCAGAAGGCTTATGAAGCTGTTCTTCACCGCGAGCAAGGCGGGGAACTCAGCGGCGTCACTATCCCGTCCACGGTGGCTTTTCGAGCCAACGCTTTCGAGCTGAACAACACATTGAACAGCGCTTTCGAGCTATTGGTTCGGCAGCGCACCCAGGTCCTCTGCTCTTACAAGGAGCGCCTGGAACAGGCCAATGCCGAACTCCTCAACTTGGCCACCACCGATCCGCTCACGGGCCTGCTCAACCGCCGGAAATTTGAAGAAGTCATGCAGCACGAAGTTGCCAGAGCCGTTCGTTATGGCCCACTTTCGCTGCTCTTGATCGACCTCGACTTCTTTAAGTAGGTGAATGACTGCTACGGCCATCACGCCGGCGACGAAGCCCTCAAAACCGTGGCAGGCGTGTTGAATTCCTGCTGCCGCTCCACTGACGTTTGCGCTCGCTTGGGTGGCGATGAGTTCGCTGTCATTCTTCCTCAGACCGATGCGGCGGCCGCGCCGTTCGTGCGCGACCGAATTCTCCACACCATCGCTCAGACCCCACTGCCGCTCGGCGAACGCCAAATCAAGCTGAGCCTCAGCATCGGAATTGCGAGCCTGCCCGACGACGCAACCGAGTCCGAAGCATTGATTGCATTCGCCGATTCCGCCATGTACCGGGTGAAGCAAGCATCTCGATCCCCACAAGCTCTGGTGAGTTAACGCGCCAAATTTTCCAATGCCCAACGGGCGTGCTCAGCCACCATTTCGTCGGGCCCCTGTGCCAGCTTCTCCAATGGTTCGCGGAATTTCGTCAACCCGCTGTTGCCCATCGCGATTGCTACGTTGCGCAGGAAACCCGCATACTTGGCTCGCTGGATGGGGCTATGCGCGTAAACGTCGCGGAACTCCTGCTCGCTGAGAGCAGCCAGCTTCTCGAGCGGCGGCGCGAAATGGCGCGGTTCAAACGACGGTTCAGTGGCCTCGGGCGCGTCACGATTCCAGGGGCATACATCCTGGCAGATGTCGCAACCGAAGACATGCTGGCCGATCCCTGCGCGCATCGCCTCTGGTATAGATCCACGCAGCTCGATCGTGAAGTACGGAATGCAGCGCCGGGCATCGATCTCGTAGCCTCCCGCGGCTATCGCTTGAGTTGGACAAGCATCGATGCAGCGCGTGCACGTCCCGCACCGGTCGGGTGGCGGGGAATCGGGTTCGATCTCGAGCGAGGTCACCACTTCACCTAGAAAGAACCACGACCCCATCTCCTGATTAATCAAGCACGTGTTCTTGCCGATCCAGCCGAGCCCGGCTTCCCTAGCGTACGACCGCTCCAGTAGCGGCGCCGTGTCAACGCAGATCTTGTAATCATGCCCGGCCGGCAGTCGCCCGACCAGCAGCTCCAGTCCGCGGCCGAGCACGTCATGATAATCCTCGCCCCAGGCATAACGGGAAATCCAGCCCGCCTCCGGATCAGACAGCGCGGTGGAACGGGCTTGGGGTCCGTTATAAAGTTTCCCGACGCAGATGATCGTGCGGGCGGTCGCGAGCAGCAGCTTCGGATCGGTTCGGATGGTGGCGCGCCGGTCGGTTAGATAACCCATCGCGCCGGCCATTCCGCGGTCGACCCAATCCAGGTATCGGCGGTTGTCCTCGGCCAGAGGCTCGGCGCTCGCGATGCCGGCGAGTTCAAAGCCACATTCCCGGGCTAAGCGCTTCACTTCGGCGGCTGTCACCCTCCCATATTGGCAAAACGAAGCCATCATCGCGACAAAACCGGTCACTAAGGGATAAACCTAGTCTTTTCAATGGGGACCGGGTGGCCCGCACCAAGCCCGTTCAATGGGTGATATCACCATCGAGCTTAGAAAATGGGCGGTTTAACGCATTCGTCTAGCCTCCCAAAGGTGCCTCGCTTATACTCTAGAAAGTCATACCGGATATATGCATAAGCCCATAAAGTACGTCGAAAAGGCTGTCACGATGGCGGCTGGCGGGGCCTGGTTTGTGTTCGATAAACTCAACCAAATCAGCCAGAACCCGTCGTTCAAGCCGAACTGGTCCGATAAACCGCTGCTTAAGAGCTACGAGAAGCAGAAGCCGCCGCTCGGCTGGCCCCGCGAGACCGATTCGCTATGCCCGCGCTGTATCCCGGAAATCCGGCAGCAGATCGTCGACGGCAAGCTCCCGCACGAGATCCTGCTCAACGAAAAAGTTGGCGAAATCAAAGCCAAGGTCATCGAGCGCGACGGCAAGATCTTGATGGTGAAGGAATGCGTCAAACACGGACTCTTCGAAGACGTCATGTCGATGGATCCGGCGTTCTTTAAACACCTGGAAGACGTGTTTCCCGGTCGCGACATCCGCGCCCACAACGACGAAAAGCTGCACAACCATGGCACCAGCACCATCCTGCATGGCCGCGGGTCAGTGCTCACGATAGACCTGACGAATCGCTGCAATATGATGTGCGATCCGTGCTTTATGGACGCAAATCAGGTCGGTTTCGTGCACGAATTGAGCTGGGAAGACATCCAAACGCTGCTCGATAACGCCATTTCCATCAAGCCGCGGCGCCAGATGTCGGTGCAGTTCTCCGGCGGCGAGCCGACGCTGTCGCCCCACTTCCAGGAAGCGGTCCAATATGCCCGGAAAGTGGGCTACAACAGCGTCCAGGCGGCCACCAACGGCATCGAATTCGCCAAAAGCCCTGAGTTTTGCAAGAAGGCCGCTGAAGCCGGTTTGCGCTATGCGTATCTTCAGTTTGACGGCATCGGCAATGCCGCCAACTCGCACCGGGCGGTCGGCAACCTGTTCGATGTCAAGATGCGCGCCATCGAGAATCTATGGACAGCGGGCGTCGACATCGTGCCCGTGATCACCATCATCAACGGCATCAATAACGAGCAGGTGGGCGCCGTGGTGCGCTTCGCTCTAGATAATCCGAAGAAGATTCCTTTCTTGAGCTTCCAGCCGGTTTCTTTCACCGGCCGCGACGAAGCGGTGACCGACGAGCGGCGTCAGGCCCAACGCTACACTCTGTCGCATCTGGCGCATGACGTCAGGAATCAGACCGGTCTGGGCGTGCCCGTACGCGACTGGTTCCCGATTTCTTTCATGAGCACCTTCTCCGACTTCGCGGACCTGGTACACGGTCCGGCGGCCGAGTGGGGCCAGCTAAGTTGTGGCTGCCACCCCAATTGCGGCATCGGCATGGCCGTGATGTGCGACAAGGAAACCAAGGAAGCCGTGCCGGTAACGGCGTTTCTCAATGCCGAGCGGTTGGCCAAAGACATCGAGCGCATCAACGACGCGGCGCGCGGCAAGAAGCTTTCGGTGATGGGTGTTACGCTGGCGCTGCTACGCAACTACAATCCCTTCACCTCGCCAACTCATTTCAAGCTGAGCGACATGATCGCCAAGTTCGACAAGTGCTTCGGCATGTCGAAGAAGGCGCAGACCGGCGCGTACGGCAGGGTCACCGGGGACCGCACCATGGAGGACATCACCAAGCGCCGTCAGGATCGCTGGAATTTCCTGTTCATCGCCGGCATGTGGTTCCAGGATCTGTTCAACTACGATTTCCGGCGCACCGAGCAGTGCATCATTCCTTATGCGACGCAGGAAGGCGAGATTTCTTTCTGCGCCTACAATACCGGCGTCGGCTGGCGGAATATCATCGAGAAGATGCATATGACCGCGACACTCACCAAGTGGTACGAGGAGCGCGGGCGGCATGAGATCTTCGCCGGCGGCAAGAAGGTGGGCCTGGAGAGCGCGAATCACTCCCTGGTGCTGCGCGCCGACGATGTGAACCACGGCAAGCAGAACGATCTCGACAAGCTGGGGATCGCCAAGAACGCGCGTGAGGAAAAGAAACGCGCCCGCGACGAGAAACTGCGCGAGCAGCAGGAGAATGAGCGCATGGCGAAGTTGTATCGCCAGCACGTGCTCAAGGAACAGCCTGGCCAGGAGCTGGTCCAACTCGGATCCATTGCACCGGCACCGCCGGCCAAGCCAAAATCAGAAGTAGATCGCGAAGAGGTAGGTTCTTTCGGGGACTAATCGCGCCGCACAACCAGAGGAGAAGAGGCCGTCTAGGGTGTCCTGGGCGGCTTTTTCGTTAGCGGAGCCGGGCGAGCCGCGTGCCCTTTCGCAGCTTGGGGAAGTAGCTCTGTGTTTCAGGCAGGTCGGTACGGTCCTTCCAAACGCCGACCACGGAAAGCAGCGCTTCTTTACGCTTTGCCTCGCGACCGGGTTTTTTCTTGCCAGGACGTCTCGTTTTCATTTGCCTTTTTTCTTCGGCGGCTCCCACAACTCGATCCGGTTAGCCCTCGGGCCTCCGTGAATCAGCGTTTAGCATCTCACTTACGCACGGGGCTTGTCGGTTCAGAGTTAGACCTGCGGCGTTTCACCAGAATAATCGATGCGAAAATAATTGTACCTAGCAGCAAGGATTGAAAAATGAACAGCTCGAGCTCCTGGAGAAACAGATTCTTTGCCCCTGGATTTGAAAATCGATCCAACACTGATATTACGGGGTAGTAAAAGGCGTATCCGACCGCGCCCATGGTGCTATGCCCTTCGTTAAGGAGGATGAGAAAGGGTGCCTGAACGACAGTTGAGATAAGAAACGTCTTAGCGGCGGTCATGTCCCCTACTCGCTCACTGTCGAACTTAATCGTGCTCCGACAACCAGTATCCCAAAAATGACCGCGCTCACCATGACGAACTGAAAGGTATCGACCTCAATCAGGTAACTCAGCATTGTGCTTTCCCGCGCATTGCGGAACAGATGAAACGTGGGTGGCAGACGCTCAAGAATAACCATGGAAGGAATGAAGTACAGTGTACCGATGACCTCCCATATGCGTGAATGAGTAGACTGCATCAGCATGAATGGAAACTGAAACGCGGCTGAAACCAGGAAAGCCTTGATCGCCATGGGCACCACGGCGATGTGCTTCATGACCCTCTGCGTCGTTGTCTTGCCAAGAACCAATCCTTCAGGGCAACCAACGGAAAGATCACAACACTCATGATCAGGAACTGAATGCTGAAAAGGGCCACCAGGATGCCGATTGGACTGCGCGGGCCCTTGAATAAAGGTGTGTAATACCAAGGGTACGGAAGAAGGCCGACAACCATGTTGGTGGGATAGAAGAACAGCGCGCCGATTAGTCCGATTGCAGGAAATCCGCTATGTGGGTGAAAAGCAAGTACCAAACATAGAAAGAACGCATCGATGAAAAGAAGCCACAAGAGTATTCTCGCCGTCCTCAACACCTTTGATCCTTCGGCGCTTCCTCCTGCTCTCACGGCACCAACTTCTTGAGGGTTAGCACTCCAAATGCGACAGCTGCGAGGCAGAACGAACTGAATTACGAAGAGAGGTGCCAACCCATTTACTCCTTCCCGTACGTGCACGAGGCGTGCCTTCGTCCACCCTCATAAGATTCCAAAGCCAGCCACCAACCGCTTAGAACCCAGCAAAATCGCCAGGATACAAAGAATGATCGCCACCAGCGAATTCTGCCGATTCGGACCTCTGGTCAGAATATGCGCGATGATGCTGAAGATCAGGCCAGCGAATGCGAACGGGATGTTCACCCAATTCGTCCACCCGAAACACGGAATGAAACCCACCACCATTCCGATCAGCGCCAGGATACCCCATGCCAGGCTCAATGCTTGCATTTAAATCGCTCCCTTGCGCCGAATAAACGCCAACGCGCAAATCTCGTTAGCAACGAAAAGCAGGTAAATCGGAATGCCGCCGCGATTCGCGTGACTGGCCTCGCCCAGCCGGCCTTCGGAAATGTCCAAAAAGCTCGTGGTCATTCCGCACAAGGAGCATTCCTTTCCGTATTTCGCCTTCCACTCGCACGCCGGCACTATGCGAGCCAACCGTTCACGGCCCAATGCGAATGGCGACACGAGCACAGCCAGAACCATTAGGCTAATAGTTACCCAAACAATTCGAAACGAGCGCCGGACGTCCTCGGCCATAATCGTTTATTGTATAAGTTAAACTGGTTGCAACACTGTAATGCTGTCGATCGTCATCCCAATACATAACGAGGAGCCGTCTATCCTGCCGCTGTACGATCGGCTGACGGCCGTGCTGGAATCTCTGCAAAAACAGTACGAAATTATCTTTGTGGACGACGCCTCCACTGACCGCAGCTTCGATTTATTAGCCAACTTAGTGGAAATCGACGCGCGTTTGAAAGTCGTCCGGCTGCGACGGAACTTTGGGCAGACCGCGGCGCTATCGGCGGGCTTCGATGAAGCGCAAGGCAGCGTCATTATTTCGCTCGATGGCGATCTGCAGCATGCTCCCGAAGATATTCCCGCGCTGCTGGCCAAGATCGAGGAAGGCTACGATATCGCCAGCGGCTGGCGCAAAGACCGCATGGATAACGCGCTCACCAGAAAGATCCCGTCGCGCATCGCGAACTGGCTTATGGCGAAGAGCTCGGGCATCGCGCTGCGTGATTTCGGCACCACATTCAAGGCTTATCGCGCCGAGGTATTGAAGGAGATCAATCTCTACGGGGAGCTGCATCGCTTCATTCCAGCGCTGGCGAGTTTTTACGGCGCGCGCATTGCAGAAGTTCCGATCCGGAACACGCCGCGTGTGTCGGGAGATTCGCACTACGGTCTGGGGCGGACATTCAATGTGATGTTCGACATCCTCACCATCAAGTTCCTGTTGAAGTACTTCACGCGTCCAATGCATTTCTTCGGCCGCCTCGGATTGGCGGGGCTGGTGCTGGGTTCGGTGATTTTAGGGTCCCTTACGGTCCTCAAACTTTGGGGGCACGCGATGCTGACCGATCATGGTCCTCTCATGATCGCTGGTTGCCTGCTGATTCTGGCGGGCCTGATGATGTTCAGCACCGGTCTGCTAGGGGAAGTGCTGATGCGCACCTATTTCGAGAGCCAGGGCCGGCGTATCTACGCGGTACGCGAGATTCGTTGCCGGCGGGAGCCGGTGGCTCCGGCGTAGAAGACCGCTCCCCAGCGTTCACGGCTCAGTAGAGGCAGTTCGTGCAGGCTTGAAGTCGGCTGCGCCGCGATCGAGCCTGCGCCGCCAATAGTTCTCGAACAAACCCTTCATCGCTTCGCCCATGGCGGCATGCTCGAATACAACCGCGGTCCAGGTGGGGCGCGTGATCACCGGATCAAGCAGGGCTAACAACCCCCGCTGCGAATCAAAGACGGCCAGCTTCATGGGGAGCGAGTCGGTCTGCCCGATTTCTACGCCCGCGGCGGCGTATTCGCCCAGACGCTGGCGATGCGCGTCGTCGAGCGATCCTGCTTCCATCAGCAGCCGGCAGGCGACCCCGCGCGACCGCGCCTGCTTCACCAGATTATCGTCGAGAGGGTCGACGGCGTAAGGCGGCCGCGAAAATTCCAGATACTCGTTCTGAACGTCGGACAGCATGCGCCGGTATTGCACGGCGGTCTGCTCCGGATCGCTGACGATGCGCAGATAATCGAGCGTGCCGCGACCACCCTGGCCCTCGGAATAGGCGGCGGCCAGGTCATTCACCAGGCCATCGGCCATGCGGCTCTGCTCGGTGATCTCATGCTGCAAAACCTGCGAACGCCGCACCAAATAGCTCGGCACGGCTAAGTTCGGCTCGACGGCTGAAAAGAGCTTGGTCTTCTCCTGCACCACGTGCGCGAATCCCTTTTCGACCAGGCTGTCGAGTACTTCGTAGATCTTCTGCCGCGGCACGTGCGCGCGGGCGGCCAGTTCCAGCGCCTTAAAACGTGGATGTCCGATCAGCACCAGATAGGACCGCGCTTCATAAGCGTTCAGGCCCAGTTGTTGAAGTCGACGCCAAAACCGCTGGAAATCCATCTCGGGCAGTTCGGTGGCCATCGCGCTTTAGAGCATAGCAAATGGCTGATGGCGTTTGCTGTTAGAATCGCGAATAGACCTCGGTTTGCTACTATGAGCGATTTTCCTTCTACTCTTGGTTCCTTGAGGACCAGCCAATTTTCAGAACAACGGATCGCGGGCCGCAACGTCAAGGATGAGCTGCGGCAGAACCTGATTTGCAAGCTGCAGCGTGGTGAGGAGCTTTTTCCAGGCGTGATCGGATACGAAGAAACGGTGACGCCGCAGATCGTCAACGCGGTTCTCTCGCGTCACAATTTCATCCTGCTGGGACTGCGCGGGCAAGCCAAGACGCGCATCATCCGGATGCTGGCGACGCTGCTCGATGAACGGCTGCCTTACGTCGCCGGCTGCGAGATTCGCGACAATCCTTACCGGCCGATCTGCAAACGCTGCCATGACCTGATCGAGGCGCAGGGCGACGATACTCCCATAGCCTGGCTCGCGCCCGAAGAGCGCTATGTCGAAAAGCTGGCCACTCCGGATGTAACCATCGCCGACATGATCGGCGACATCGATCCAATCAAAGCGGCTCGCAGCGGACGCGATCTCTCTAGCGAGCTCACGGTGCATTATGGGCTGGTGCCGCGCGCCAACCGAGGCATCTTCGCGATTAACGAGCTGCCCGATCTGGCCGGCAAAATTCAGGTCGGCCTGTTTAACATCATGCAGGAAGGCGACGTGCAGATTAAAGGCTATCCGGTGCGCCTTCCACTCGACATCCTGCTGGTATTCACCGCCAATCCGGAAGATTATACCGCGCGCGGAAAGATCATCACGCCACTGAAAGACCGGATCGGCAGCGAGATCCGCACGCATTATCCGATCACCGTGGAGCACGGATTGTCGATCACCAAGCAGGAGTCATGGACCGACCGCGCATCGTCCATCCGCCTGGAAGTGCCCAATTATATCCGCGAGATCGTAGAGCAACTGGCTTTCCTGGCGCGCGAAGACAAGAAGGTAGACAAGCGCTCCGGAGTTTCGCAGCGGCTCCCGATTTCAGTGCTGGAGAACGTTGTTTCCAATTCGGAACGGCGGGCGTTTAAAGCGGGGGAAAAGGTGGCGGTGCCGCGCGTGATGGATATCTATGCCGCGCTGCCATCGATAACCGGCAAGTTGGAACTGGAATACGAAGGCGAACTAAAGGGCGGGGACGCCGTGGCACGAGAACTGATTCGGGCGGCCGTCGGCAAGGTGTATACCGGCTATTTCGACGGCGTCAATGTCGCTCAGATTGTGCAGTGGTTCGAGCTGGGCGGATCGCTCAAGCTGGATGAAACGCTGGACTCGAGCGCCATCGTGAAGCAGCTCGCCAACATCCAGGGATTGATGGACAAGACCGCAGCGCTGGGCCTGGGCACGAGCGAGCCGGATGCGTTGCGCGCGTCGGCGGCGGAATTTATTTTGGAGGGGCTGTACGCGCACCGGCGTATCAACCGCAACGAGGAACTCGGATTTACGGCCGGTGAACGCAAGCGGGAAAATCCCGAGGGCGGGGAAGGACGGCGTCCGCCACGCCGCCAGTTTAACTAGAACGGCCTGTCATGAAATGGATTCGTTATTCACGCTACACCGGCGATGACTTCGGTCTCAGCGCCGAAGATTTGCTCAAAGCCCTGTCCGACTTTTTTCTCCAGAGCGGATTCCAAAACCAATACATGGGATTCAGCGAATGGAATCAGCATACACTCGAAGAACTGAAGAACGCTCTTCAGCGGGCGCTGGAGCAGGGCGAGGCCTTCGATCCCGATCAGGCGCAGCGCATACAGCAGGCGCTCGAAAATATGACGCCCGAGCAGATGGACGAGATGCTGGACCGGCTGGTGCAAAAATTGGTCGACGAGGGCTACATCAACGCTGAACAGCCGCAGCAGCCCAACGAAGCGGGCCAGGGTGGGATCGGTAATGCGGACCGAAAAATCAATGTCGAGATCACCGACAAATCCATCGATTTTCTCGGCTTCAAAACGCTCAAGGATCTGCTCGGGTCGCTCGGAAAATCAAGTTTCGGCGCGCACGACACGCGCGATCTGGCCACCGGCGTCGAGACCAGCGGAGCCGCGAAACCGTACGAATTCGGCGACACCCTGAATCTGGATATCAGCCAGACGCTGTTTTCGGCGATCCAGCGTGAAGGTTTAAAGGTTCCGATCGAGCTGGAATACTCCGATCTGCACGTGCACCAATCCGAGTATCAAAGCTCGTGCGCCACGGTGCTGATGCTGGATTGCAGCCACAGCATGATTCTCTATGGCGAGGATCGCTTTACACCGGCAAAAAAGGTCGCGCTCGCGCTGGCGCACCTGATCCGGACGCAGTATCCGGGCGACAGCCTGAGATGCGTTCTTTTTCACGACTCGGCCGAAGAGCTCAGACTGGCCGACCTGGCGCGCGTGCAGGTTGGTCCTTATTACACCAACACTCGCGACGGCCTGATCCTGGCGCAGCGGCTGCTCAACCAGGAACGCAAAGACATGAAGCAGATCATCATGATCACCGATGGAAAGCCTTCGGCGTTGACGCTCGAAGACGGCCGCATGTATCGCAACGCATTCGGGCTCGATCCGCTGGTGATCAGCCGTACGCTCGAAGAAGTCAGCCGCTGCAAGAAGCAAGGCATCCTGATCAACACGTTCATGCTGGCGAGCGACTTCGGTTTGGTGAACTTCGTGCAGAAGGTCACCGAGTTGTGCCGCGGCAAGGCCTATTTCACGACGCCTTACAATCTGGGTCAGTATCTGCTGATGGATTACATGAATCGCAAGACCCGGACGGTGCATTAGCATTGGCGTCGGCACGAGTGCCGCCGCGGCACACAAAAGTGTGTGCGCCACGGGCGGGCTCTACCAGTGAAAATTGCTGACGACGAAATAAACCACCGGCAGGGCGAACAGAGTGCTGTCCACGCGATCCAGCCACCCGCCATGTCCAGGCAGCAACGTTCCACTGTCCTTGACGTCGGCGCCGCGCTTCAACGCCGACTCGCAAAGGTCACCAAACTGTCCCGCGATGTTGGCCACAGCCGCTAAACCCAACCCTTCCGCCAGCGGCACCGTAGGCAATAAGCGCGGGATATACAGCGCGCCGTAGACCACCGAAGCCAGCAGCGATCCGGCGGCTCCTTCCCAGGATTTTCCCGGGCTGATGCGCGCCGCAAGTTTGTGCCGGCCCAAAAGCCGACCTACATAAAGCGCGGCGATATCGCCCGCCCAGTTGAGCGACAGTCCGAAGAACAGCCAGTAAGGGCTGATGGCCCGCAGGTCGATCCCGCAGCGCAATGAGCCGAACACGTATGCCACGCCCAAAAGCAAAGCCGCGGCGCTCCCCAGGTACTCGGACAATTCGCGCGATCGCAGAGAGAGCGCCATTCCGAGTATGGCGATGAGAACGAAAAACGCAGGATCTTTATCCGGCAACAGCAGAATCAGCAGGCCAGCAACGTAGCCAAACAGTCCGGGCTTGGAAATATTGTTCCGTGCTGTTAGATTGGCGTACTCGTGAAAGCACAGGATTGCAACCGCTGCCACGACGGCTAGAAACGCCCACTGCGGCGCCCACAGCACTATGTAGCAAAAAACCGGGATCAGAACGAGCGCCGTCAGGATGCGCGTCATCGCGCGATGATGCCGGCCACTTCCACTGACTCGTCCGGGCGGGTGCGTTCGCGCCCGAGGCTCAGGCCGCCGAAGCGGCGGTCGCGCTTTTGATAATCCAGGATGGCGTGCAGTAGATCCATTCGTCTGAAATCCGGCCAAAGCGTATCGGTGACGTACAGTTCGGCGTAAGCGATTTGCCAGAGCAGAAAATTACTGATGCGCATTTCACCGGAGGTGCGAATGAGCAGATCAGGATCGGGCAGATCGGCGGTGTAGAGGCGCGAAGCGATGGCTTCTTCGTCGATGCGCAGGTCCCGGAGCCGTCCTTCGAGACGCGCGACTTCGACAATGGCATTGATTGCGTCCACCAGTTCAGCTCGGCCGCTGTAATTGATGGCCACGTTGAGCCGCATGCCAGTATTACGCGCCGTGGCGTCAATGGTGTTCTGCAACTCCTCCCGCACCTGTGGTGGAAGCCCGTCCAGCCGGCCCATGCAGGTAAAGCGGATGCCGTTGCTCAGAATCTCGGGAAGCTCACGGCGGAGATACACCCGCAGTAGCCGCCACAGCATGTCGACCTCGGCGCGCGGCCGTTTCCAGTTTTCCGCCGAGAAGGCATAGAGCGTCAGCGCCTGAATCCCCAACCGCGTGCAGGTTTCCACTGTGATTCGGACCGCTTCGACACCCGCTTTATGGCCCGCCGCACGGGGCAGGTTGCGCTTCTTGGCCCAGCGCCCGTTGCCGTCCATGATAATCGCAATGTGGGCCGGCAAGCGGTTCGGATCGATAGTATTGGCGAGCGCCCAGTCCTTGCTGCCGGGCTTCAGGACGTCGAAGAGCTCTTTCATCTGCGAAGTTTCATGGTACACCGGAACGGCGGCGAGGGGCGCCGATTCACGGGCTCAGGTGGCTCTGCCACGGCAGCAAGACCGAGCTGAAGAAACCCACTCCCAGGGCCGCCGCACCCAGGAATGTGCCGAAGGGCAGCTCATAAGTGGACGCATCTTTTCCAGTGAACCAGATGTAGCACAGCCCGACCACGGCGCCCAGCAACGATCCGGCGATCAGCGTCATCAGCGCGCCCTGCAGGCCCAGAAAAGCGCCGATCATCGCCACCATCTTCACGTCGCCGAACCCCAACCCCTCGCGGTGGCGCAGCTTTTCGTAAAGAAAGCCGACCAGCCACAGCGTACCGCCGCAGAACACTGCGGCGAACAATGATTCTCCCATCGATGCGAGCCTGGGGTTATCGGTGCGCATCAGCAGCAGGCGAACGATGCCCCAGACAAAAGGAACGAAACCAGCGAATATTATGCCGGCTACCGCGCCGCCGAGCGTAAATTCATCGGGCAAGATGCGCTCCTCGAGATCGGAGAACATCAGCGTAATAGCGATGGCGGCAAAGACACAGAACTTCACCGCCGCGGCTGTCGGGCCCAGCATCGAGACCGCGCAAAAGAACGAAACGCCGGTAAGCAGTTCCACGATCGGATAACGCATGGGGATGCGCGCGCCGCATTTCCGGCAGCGTCCTTTGAGCAGCAGATAGCTGAGCAGGGGAACGTTATCGAACCAGGCGATGGGCTTCTCGCACTCCGGGCAGAAGGATCGCGGCCGAACCACCGAGAGATCGCGCGGCAGACGATAGATGCAGACGTTTAGGAAACTGCCGATGAGCAGGCCGGCGAGTGCGGCTAATGCAGCTTCGATCAATCGAGTATCCTTTCATAAACTCGCAGGGTGTCGTTCACCATGCGATCGAGCGAGAACTCTTTTTCGACGCGGCTACGGGCGCGCGCGGCCAGGCGCAATGCCAACGGGCGATCCGCCAACAATCGTTGGATCTGCTTGGCGATGGCAGGAGGCTCGTTGGATGTCAACAAACCGCTGACGCCATCGTCGACAATCTCCGGCAGTCCTCCGACGCGGCTCGCCAAAACGGGAGCGCCGGCAGCCATGGCCAGCAACACCGCAGATCCGAGGCCCTCCAAATCCGTAATATAAACGAAGACGGCTGCTTGCGGCAGATCACGCATCAGATTGTCCGAAAAATGCACGGCAATGTCGGCCAGCGCCGCCGCCGCTTCGATTATTTTCTTACCCTTCCCAGGATCTTCTAAATCGACCGCCAACACTCGCGAGCGGTCACCCGTTTTCGGCCAAGAGTCCAATGGAGCTCCGTCATAGACGACCGTGATTTTTTCAGGTTCAACTCCTGCGTCCATCAGAATGTGCTTCACGCATTGGGAGACCGCCATGTAGTGCGCGGCCCGCCGGTACTTCCACCAGGATGCGACACCGCGTCGTAGCGGGAACGCCACCCTCCGCGAAACCACTAGCGGCTTGCGCGACAGCAAAGCCATGGTATGGGCGCGCGCATCGTGGGCGTGAATCAGATCCACTCCCGCCGCCGCTCGCGGCAACCTGCCAAGACTCAACGCTTGAACATCCACCTGTTGCGCCGCCGCCGCCTGCATGAGTGGAGACCCGGCCGGCGTTAGCAGGCGTGTGCGATGTCCGGCGGCGATCAGTCCACGGATCAAGTACAGCGCCTGCCATTGCCCGCCACGCATCTCGGTTCCCGAGTCGATGTGCAGGATAAACAAAGTTACCTTCGCGGGCTCATGTTCTTGGCCTTGGCATATTTGACGAAGTTGTACAGCGCCGCCATGTGAGCGATGGCGAGCCCCTCGATGCCGTCCAGGAAGCCGCGCTGCAGGACGTAGGTCTTGAAAAAAGTCCAGGGAGGGTCCAGAGCCAGTTGCGTCCACCCGATCTCCTTCTTTTGTTCGACGAGTTGCTCGGCGGCGAGGGTGGTGTAGCGGTCCATGGTCTTGAGATGCTCGGAAAGCGAGCTGCACGTGAAGTGGAGGATGTTCGATTTCAGATGACCGACGGTTCCTTCCACAGCCACCGACTCGTGCACGTAATCGCCGACCCACTTGGAGCGGCGCCGGTCGAAGAGACGAATCTTGCGATCCGGATACCAACCCGAGTGCAGGATCCAGCGGCCCAGATATTGAGCCAGCCGAGGCATCGTATAAGCGTCGAACTGCGGTCCGTTTTTCTTGATCTGCCAAATCTCGGCTTCAAGCGCCTCGCTCAGAGCTTCATCGGCGTCCAGCGAGAGCACCCAGTCGTGCCGGCAATGCTCGGAGGCGTAGTTCTTCTGCCCGGCAAAACCGCGCCACACCGAATCGATCACACGCGCGCCCAGCTTCGTTGCCAGTTCCACGGTCCGATCGTTCGAGCCGCTGTCGATCACTACGATCTCGTCGCAGCAGCGCAGGCTCTCCAGCACTCGTGCGATGTTGCGCTCCTCATTGTAGGTGATGATCGCGGCCGAGATCTTCATCGGGGGGCTGTTGATAGTTTAACGCGGCGAGTGAAGTGAACCGTTTTTTGTTGAATTTGCCGAAGCCGGTGCTGTCGTATAAAGTGAAGTTGTGAATGCATGCCGGCGCTACTCTGTCCTGTCCGCGATTGCCACTTGCCGCTCGGGCGCCAAGAGCGGCGAGTGGTTTGTCCGCGCGGTCATTCGTTCGATGCGGCGCGTAGTGGATACATCAATCTGCTCCAACCGCAGGATCGGCGATCGAAGCAGCCGGGCGACACAGTGGCCACGCTTCAAGGGCGGCGGCGGTTGCACGATCGGGGCTTGACTGAGCCTTTGCTGGATGCGATTAAGGACTTCATAGCTACATCGCCCGATGACATCGTACTGGATGCGGGCTGCGGCGACGGTTTCTACCTCGGCAGCCTGGCTCGACTGATCGGATTCTCGGGGCATGGCGTCGATATCTCCGTTCCTGCCGTGGACGCGGCGGCGCGGCGCTATCCGGAATGCGAGTGGATCGTGGCCAACGCCGATCGCTTCGTGCCATATGCCGATCGCTCTTTTTCGATCGCCCTGTCGATCACGGCGCGGATGAATGCGGGCGAGTTCCGGCGGGTTCTGAAGGACGACGGCCGACTCCTGGTCGCGATTCCCGCGCCCGAGGATCTGATCGAGCTGCGTGGCGCGGGGCGCGATCGGGTGGCCCGAACCGTAGAGGCATTCGCCCGTGATTTCACGTTGGCCGGTAAGCGCCGAGTTTCAACTACGGCCGATCTCGACGCCGCAGCTGTTCAAGATGTGCTGCATTCGATTTATCGACCGTTGCGTTCGAAGCCGGCGGGCGCGATGCGAGTGACGCTTAGCTTGGATCTGCTTCTATTTCGAACGGCGTAGCAGCATGGCGCGGAGTGTTCTAATGGTGACGCGCCGGATGGGAAAAACCATCGCGCAACGGATAGTCGACGACAATGAGCTTTCCGTTCGAGATCGCCTTTACGGAATGGAGCGCATTAGGTGGAACGATTCCGATAAAGCCCGGCCCCAAGCGCTGGGTGACGCCCGCGACCGTCAGTTCCAGTTCGCCTTCGAGGATTTCGTAGACCTCTTCCTGGGGATGGGAATGCTCATGGATCGAAGAGCCGGCATCGAATTCGTAATGGGCGAACGTCATGTTGGCGGAATCGAAATAGCGGCCTCGCCAGCCGGGAAGACGTTCGATCGTTGGCAGCTTGCTGGTATCGATGAAGGGCATCTGTAGTCCTCGGCGCTCCTCTGATTCTATTCCAGAATGAGCCGAGGATCAGCTCATTCTTGCCGAGCCTGATCAGAACTCCCGGCCAAAGCTGAATCCGGTGTTCTGCTTGTGTTATTCTGTGGCCAAACAGGCTATTCACAATAATCCAGCCACCGGATCGTCATTCGCCTGAGTTGGCATTCGGCTCAGTGGACGCAGGCGGGCGAGCGCAGGTAAGCCATGGCGAGAGCCAAAGAAGACACGCTTGAGTTCCTACTCCAACTTGACGTAATTGGTCGGTACCTACAGTCAATCGGCAAAGAGCAGTGGCAGATCCTGTACTCACACGCTCAGGCCTCCCATTCGTTCACAGTATGGTGCGCCCTCGTTGATGACAACGCGGCCGCCAGGGCAATGGAGCATGATGGCTGGGATCTACGTGTCGGCGATGGCCGTCCCGGTTTCAGTCAGGGCTGGCCTAACGGTCGAGAGATTACGACGTACAATGGCCCCGGAGCTTCTAATGGAATCAGGCATTTTATTCGATACCGGTCCTTTAACGGCGCGTTTCCAGACTACGTCGAACTGGACGAGGAATTTCGTCTCTACCACAACCTCGCTGAGGACAAGACGCGGGGGTTGTTGCTTGACTTCGACGCATCGGGTCGAGAGATTGAGGTTGTGCGAACCAAACGAAACGAGGTGCAGGCTCAGCTGAAGTACCTCCGGCAGTTCCAAGCCGGTACGCGACTAAACCTCGCCATCTATATCGATTCAAGGCGGTTTTCGAAAATGGCCTTAGCTGATGTGCCTGTCGATGAACGTGAGCTCGTCGAGGCCGTCGGCATGGTCCGTTGGCGACGAAACGTTGCCGTTTGTGACTTCAAGGAGGGATACCAAACGTTTTCGCGGCTGCTGTGTAAGGTCATTCTCAAGCCTCCGGCCCGAAAAAAAGCAGGTATTTGGCCATTCAAGGACGATGACGGTCAGAAGGCCGTGACTTTCATAATTGGCGCCGACGAGGACGGGAACGACGTTGAGCATACCTCAGATCCTGACGCTCTCGCTAATAATTTTGGCGCGAACCCTGGTGCGCCTCACTATCTGACCCCCGTCTATTTCCGTCGCGAGGTGCTCGCGAAGTATTTCGCTGAGCCCGAACGGTACAAGGTATCCGACGGGCGCCTAACGTGTCTCGGCCTGTGGGGTTGCCAAATCGACAACGACCTCGACTCACATATCGTGGTGTTTCTGGGCGATCTCGGACGGGACCTTCCGTATGAGGAGCGCTTGCACTGGCGCCAGTTCAACGTCCCTCCGGAAGGTAGGATAAGCGAGACTAACTTTAGGCGGAGTTTCCTAGGGCAGTTTGCCGCCGCCGAAGCACCTGATCTATCGTTTCGCCAGGAGTACGCCGACATCATGCGGGATTGGGAAAAAAAGCACGGGTGGTCGCTGTTCCTCTCGCCTTCGTCTGGCGATTCGTACTTGCTCAACACGGTGCGGATACCAGTCACCGACTCCCAAACCGAATTCGATCAGCAGATTGGCCATCTCGCAAAGCTCCTGATAGATTCGCTGAACGAGAAGGAATTGGCAGCGCGGGCTGGGGTCCTTGAAGAAGCTGCCAAGGGGATCGTAAAGTTTGATGGTTTTCTAAAAAGGACTGAATTTCCTGAACGTCAAGCGATCATCCAGTTGCTACGGGATCTTCAGAGTCTGCGTTCGACGGGATCTGCACACCGTAAGGGCTCAGCTTACGAAAAGATCATCGCGAAACTTTGCGTCGATCCGACAAGGAAGGCGGCGATCAGACGTATTTTGGAGGAGGCTACGGAGGGGCTTCGCGCCGTCCGCCTGCACTACTGCGGCAAACCGGAACGGCCTAGGTAAGAACCACCCGAACTGACCACGACGCGCGACAAGCCATTTGAAACAGGTTGTTACACGGGCAGCGTTACGTCCCGACGCTTACACTTACGATGTATTCGCTAATTGACAAACGGGTGGGAATGTGTAATTATTCATATAGGTGAATAAAAATTCAGCGGGCCAGGAACCAAGGAGCCACGAAAAAATGCCCCCCACGGCGGGAACATCGCTCAAACCGGTCAAGCGCATGCCGCTTCAGAAGACGCTGCCGAAACTTGGGGTTTCCGACTTTATCCGCGACATCGATCTATCGCAAGATGAACTACTTGCGCTCTTGGACCTCACGCAGCAGGTGAAGGCGAATCCTAGTCGGTTTGCCAAGGCCCTTAGCGGCCGATACCTCAGTCTGCTGTTCGAAAAACCTTCGCTGCGCACCCGGATTACCTTCGAACTGGCCATCAAGCAACTGGGCGGCGACGCAGTCCTGAGCACCGGTCCGATCGGCGAGCGGGAGCCCCTCAAGGACGTCGCCCGCAACCTAGACCGCTGGACCAATGCCATCGTGGCGCGCACCTTCTCACACCGGACCATCGAGGATCTGGCGCATTGGTCGAGCGTGCCAGTGATCAACGCGCTGAGCGACCGCTTTCATCCCTGTCAGGCGCTGGCCGACATCTTCACTGTGCAGGAAAAGTTTGACGACTTGCGCGATCGCAAGCTGGCCTTTGTCGGAGATGGCAACAACGTCGCCAATTCGCTGATGTTGACCACGCTCCGGATGGGAATGAATTTCTCCATCGCCACACCGCGCGGTTATGAACCCGACGCCGAGATTATCGCGCAGGCCGAAGCGCTGGCCGCCATTTCCGGTGCCAAGCTGGTCGTTACCAACAACCCGGTCGAGGCGGTTCAAGACGCGCACGCCGTCTACACCGATGTGTGGACCAGCATGGGACAAGAAAACGAGCAGCGCCAGCGGCTGTCTGATTTCGCCCAATATCAGGTGAATCAGGCACTGCTTGCGGAGGCGAGCGCGGATGCGGTCTTCCTGCATTGTCTTCCCGCCAAGCGCGGCGAAGAGGTCACCGATGAAGTAATGGAAGGCCCGCAATCGGCGGTGTTCGATCAAGCCGAAAACCGGCTGCACGTCCAAAAAGCATTACTATTGATGTTGATCGGCTAGAGTGATCGAATTAGACGACTAGCTGGCCTCGAAAACCAAAACATTCTTATGAAACCAAAGCGAGTAGCCTTGGCCTATTCAGGCGGGCTGGATACATCCATTATCATTCCGTGGCTGCGCGAGAACTATCAATGCGAAGTGGTCGCGGTTTGCGGCGACATCGGGCAGGGCGACGATGAGCTGAAGGGGCTGGAGGAGAAGGCGCGCAAGACGGGCGCTTCCGAAGTCCATATCGCCGACATGCGCGAGGAGTTCGTCACCGAATATCTCTGGCGGTTAGTGCGCTCGGGCGGCGTTTACGAGCACAAATATCTGTTGGGAACGTCGGTGGCGCGGCCGCTGCTGGCCAAGAAGCAAGTGGAAGTCGCGCTGGCCACCGGATGCGACGGTCTGGCGCACGGCTGCACGGGGAAGGGAAACGACCAGGTTCGCTTCGAGCTCACGTATAAAGCGCTGGCGCCGCACTTGAAGGTGATCGCACCGTGGCGCGAGTGGGATATCGTGTCGCGCGAGGACGCCATCGATTACGCGGCCAAACACAACGTGCCGATTTCACAGACCACTACCAAGATATACAGCCGCGATCGCAACATCTGGCACATTTCTCATGAGGGCGGGGCACTCGAAGATCCGGCTAATGCAGCCCCTGATGATATGTGGATGCTCACCCGCAGTCCTAAAGACGCGCCCGACAAGCCAGCCGAAGTTACAATCGGCTTCGAGCGCGGGCGTCCGGTTTCGGTGAATGGCCAGCGTGGGACGGGCGTGAGCCTGCTCGAAACGCTGAATAAGATCGGCGCCGAGCACGGCATAGGACGAATCGACCTGGTGGAGAACCGGTTTGTAGGCATGAAGTCGCGCGGCTGTTATGAAACTCCGGGCGGCACGCTGATTCTCTACGCGCATCACGAACTGGAAGCTTTAACGCTCGACCGAAACACGCTGCACTACAAACAGAAACTGGCGCTGGATTACGCCGAGATGGTTTACAACGGCCTGTGGTTCACGCCGCTGCGCGAGGCGCTGGACGCTTTCTTCGAAACCACCAGCCAGACCACCACCGGCGAGGTGACTTTGCGTTTGTACAAGGGCAACATCGAACCGGTGAGCCGGCGGTCGCCTTATTCGCTTTACTCGCTCAACATCGCCAGCTTTACCATGGGCGCCGAGTACGATCAGAAGGACGCGCAGGGCTTCATCAATCTGATCGGATTGCCCATTCGCGTCCAGGCGCAAGCGGCCAAACAGGGGAAATGAAGCTTTGGGGCGGCAGATTTGAGAGCGGGCCGTCGGAGGTATTCGAAAGATTCTCCGGTTCGCTGCACTTCGATCAACGGCTGATCGATGCCGATTGCCGGGGCTCCCAGGCTTTCGCTCGTGCGTTGCAGGGGGTCGGTATTCTGACCGCGGACGAGTGTACGGCACTCGTCGATGCGTTCGAAAAAATCCGCACCGATGCGCGCGATCCAGCGTTCTTCGAGGGCGCGCCGGACGAAGATGTCCACACGTTGGTAATTCGAAGGCTTAAAGAGCGCGCCGGCGAAGTTGCGGACAAGATTCACACTGGCCGCAGCCGCAACGATCAGGTTTCGCTCGATCTCAGGCTATGGCTGCGCGACGAAATCGACGGGTGCCTGGACCTGCTCTGGGAATTGCTAGCGTCGCTGGTTCGCGCAGCCCAGCGGGATCCCGACGCCATCGTGCCCGGCTATACGCACACGCGCCGCGCTCAGCCCGTGTTATGGACTCATTATCTGCTGGCATATTTTGAAATGTTCGCGCGCGACCGCCAGCGGCTGCTAGAGACACGCCTGCGCGTCAATGTTATGCCGCTCGGATCGGCGGCCCTGGCCGGCAGCGGGTTTCCAATCGACCGGGATGCGATTGCCCGGGAACTGGGCTTCGACAGCATCACGCCCAACTCGATGGATGTTTCCGGAGACCGCGACTTCGCGCTCGACTTTTTGCATGCCGCCGCCATGACCATGCTGCATTTGAGCCGCCTGGCTGAAGACTGGATTCTGTACTCGGGCGAAGAGTACGGGTGGCTGGAGCTGGGCGACGGTGTGACCAGCGGATCGAGCATCATGCCGCAGAAGAAGAATCCGGATTCACTCGAGCTGATTCGCGGCAAGTGCGGCGGCGTGTTCGGCGATTATACGGCGCTGTTCCTGACCATGAAAGGTCTGCCGATGACTTACAATCGCGACATGCAGGAGGACAAGCCGCGCATCTTCGACGCCGCCGATCAGTTGCGCGGATCGCTCGAGATGGCGCGCGCGGTAATCGATAGCACGCGTTTGAATCCCGCGCGGCCGGCGGCGGCCGTTCAAGAGAGCTGGGCCGTGGCTACCGATTTCGCCGATTCCCTGGCCCGCAACGGGATGCCGTTTCATCAGGCGCACTCGCTGGTCGGGAAACTGGTGCTCGAGAGCGTCAAGCGCGGCAAGAAGCCTTCGGACTGGGCGCCGGAAGAGCTGGCCGCATTCGCGCCCGAATTCACTCCGGCCATGGCCCGGCTTCTTAGTCCCCTGGAAGGCATGAAGACGCGCGAACTCCCGGGCGGCACCGGACCGGCCGCGGTGGCGCGCGCACTTTCCGAAGCCGAAGCGCGGCTGCAACATTGGAAGCGATAAATCAGGGAAGCGATGAACAAGACCTTCCGCCAAGGCCAAATCCTGAAGCTCATTCGAGCCAGGCAAATTCTGACTCAGGATGACCTGGCACGCGAGCTTAAGGAGAGCACCGGAATCCAGGCTACGCAAGTTACCCTATCCCGAGACATTCGCGATCTCGGGCTGTTGAAGACGCCGCAAGGCTATAGGCGAGTTTCTGAGACGCCCGGCGGTCCTGCTCTAGAAACGGCCGTGAGCGAGTTTCTACAGGACGCGCGAGTGGCGCAGAACCTGATTGTGCTTCGCACCTCGCCCGGCAACGCCAACGCGCTCGCGGTCGCGCTCGACAAACAAGCTTGGCCGGAAGTGGTCGGCACGCTGGCGGGCGATGATACGATCCTGGTGGTGACGCCGGACGCGAGCACGGCGGCGAAGCTCCGGCAGAAGCTGATCGGCTTAGTGCAGCCTTCCTGACCTGATCGTTTTCCTGGGTCCATCCAGTTGCACGTTTGACCGGGGTGTATCGTCAGGGATGTCAAATGAGACGGACTATCCTCGTAATTTCTCTGGGTGCCGCAGCGGTTCTCTTGCTTTGGGCGCAGCGGGACCGCCCGGGCGACCATTCGCCCTACGAAGTCAGGTCCGTATACCCAAGAGAGGTTTCGCCGGCGCAATATCAACAGGTCGAGCAACAGGAGCTACGCGACCTGGCCGGACAAGGATGGGAATTGGTCGCTGTCGTGCCGTACATCTATCGGAACGAGGAACGAGGCACGCCGGCGATGGCGCCCAGGCCGATGGTGACGCAGACCTATCCGGCTTATTTCTTTAAACGGCTCAAGCTGACTCGGTAGCGACGCTCACCAGCGCCGGGAGACCGCTGCCTTCTCTTCCGTATGAGCCTCGGTGCGCTCCGGCCTCGGCTGAGTACTCAGCAGGTTCTTGTTGAGTTCTTCCAATTCCTGCAGGTTATCGAGCGTCTGGTCGATCTTGAGGCCCGCCACGAAGTGGATTCCTTCTGGGCGGCAATAGCAAACTTCGCCCAGCATCATCCAGTCTTCGCCCTCCACCTTCACGGCTGCGTTGACTGGGATTGGCCGGTGGAGCACCAGTTGCAATCCGTGGCCGGAAAACTCAATAGCCTGAGCGGGGCCGCTGGCCTCTTCGCTTCCTAAAACGGTCAGCTCAACCGGCTTGTCTGTGCGAATGCGCGCTTCCCTACGTCGTTCCATAGAGGGATTATCGGCTGGCTAACGGTTACTCTGAGCTAGGGAAAATGCTTATTTTGCGGTAAATAATAACCACACGGCCAGGCCGATCACGGCCGGGAGCAGGATTTCGGCCCAATCCTGCCATAGGGCTACCCAGCGGTTGGGGGCCTTAGACTCCCGTTTGGCCTCTTGACGGAGCGAGGTAGAGAGACGCGAGCGAAGGCTGGAGGGGAGCCCGCGAATAGCCCGAACGATCTCTTCCTTGCCCTTACGGTCGGCGATTAGAATGGTCGCGGAATTGATACTGTTGGTGGATTGCTCGAGCTTCTTGCGCAGCGGAGGCGGAACGTCATCCACGGAGCGGAACACTTCGGTCTTATTCCCGACGGAAATGAAGATGGTAGAACTTTTCAAAGTGACGCGAGACATCGTGGTCCTCTGGCTCAGGTGGCTACGGCCGCTGGCAGCTTGCCATAATTCGCCCCCAACCCTTCTCCCTTAGCCTGTTCCAATATAACCTGTATGAAGCCCAGCGCGGCCTTGGACAGCGCTTTATCTTTACGATAGATCAAAGCCACCTTCCGCAACATCGGTTCCGGCCCGAGCGACACGCCACATAGCTTACCACTAGCGACTTCCTCCCGGCAATGGGACGCAGCCAGGAACGAGAGCCCGAGCCCGGCCATCACGAAGCGCTTGATCATCTCTGTGGAGTCCAGCTCCATGGAGATCCGCAACTCGTCCTCCACCGGCTCCAGCCAGGTGTCGAGCCTGCTTCTGGTAGTCCCTGACTTGGGCAATAGCAGCTGGTAGCCGCTCAACTCGCGCGGTGTGACCGATTTCTTCAACGCCAGAGGATGTTTCGCCGGCAGCAGCAACACAATCTCATCGGAATGAATCCTGGCGATTTGCAGCTTTTTCTCCTGGACCGGCAGTTGCGTGATGCCGAAGTCGGCCAGGTTGTTCAAAACCGCCTCGACCACGCGGGTGCCGTAAGAACGGTCCACTGACAACTGGACGTTCGGAAACATTTTCTTGAACTCGGAGAAAACCAGGGGAAGAACGTAAATACAGGTGGCTTCGTTGGCCGCAATTACCAACTCGCCGCGAGGGACGCGATCCAGCTCATTGATAGTGTCCTGCGCCCGCCGCCTTAAATCGAGGATTTTTTCGGCGTATTCGGCGAAGATTTTACCGGCGGTGGTGAGTGAAATTTTTGTTCCCAAGCGCTCGAACAAGGTGGTGTTCAGCTCCTGCTCGAGCTGGCGCACCTGAGCACTGATAGCCGGTTGCGTACGGTAGCAGGTTTGCGCCGCTTTGGAAAAGCTTTTCAAGCGGACAATTTCAAGAAACGTGTGCAGTTGATCGAGATCCATCGAAAACCCGCCAGGAACGCTCCCCAGGATGGTCGGTTTCCCTCATTGTACCAGGATGACCTTAAGGGTCAGACTCTTTGTAGTTTTTCGACCGTGCGCCGGTCACGCACGTTGCCGGTGTTGAGCGTGCCCGCGGGTTCAAACAGCAGTACCTGGACCTCCCGGTCGGCAACCGGCCGGTGGGTAACGCCGCGCGGCACGATTACAAACTCGCCGGCGCCGATCTCCAGCGTTTTTTCCCGACCGGAATCATCTTTGTACTCCATGCGAAACGCGCCCCGCAAAACCAGGAACAGCTCGTCTTCATGGTCGTGATGATGCCAGACGAACTCGCCTTGGAACTTCACCAGTTTCACCTCCTGCCCGTTTAATTCTCCGACGATTCTGGGGGCCCAATGATCGGTGAAGGCGGCCAGCTTCTGCTCCAGGTTGACCTTTTGCATGACTCCAACGTAGCTTTCATTACTTAAAATCGCAAGGGATTCGTTAAGAAAGGTTACCAGGAAGTTCGGACCGTCCCGTGCAGTCAAAACTCAGTCGGTTCTCGAGATCAGAAGGGAAGGAGACCCCAAACCCATGAGAGATAACGCATTGAGGAATACCATCAACTCCGGCGCGAAGGTCGTGGAGAGCATTGCAGCTTCCAAAGACGCAGTTTCGGACGCGCTCCAAGAGGGAAAAGATACCGTCACACAATTCCTGAAAGACACTCGCCACACGGCCGAGGACCTGCTGGAGGAAGCCACTCATAACATCAAGCGCTTTCCAATCGGCTCGGTGGTGATGGCCTTCAGCGTCGGAGCGCTGTTTGGAGTGCTAATTTCCCGCAACGGGCGAAGCTGAATCCGCCTGGGTTTAATCCGCGTGGTTGAATCGACCAGGTTGAATCGACCAGGTTCGATCCGCGGTTTCTAGCGGGCCAGGTGCAGGATGGCGGAGGCGACTTGCGCGAACGCGTCGCTGATATCGGCCGTCGTGGGCGCAAAGAAATAGGCGCCAGGCGCGTAATTGCTGTTGAAATTGGACGCCCGCGGGTCGTTGGCGACGCGCTCGAGAAAATCCGCGGGTACTCCGCCCGAGTTGCCCAGGCCGATGGTAAACACACGGATATTGGGGATGGCGATACTCTGGC
>DATHOT010000153.1:0-3311 GCA_035484655.1 Bryobacteraceae bacterium
ATATGCCATCGCAAGCTTCACTCGCTTGTAGCCGAATTTCAGGTGCTGCTCGATGTCGTTGCCGGTGCAATACGCCGGAATCCGGCCCTTGGTGTCGCCGCCGAGCAATTGGTAGACCGGAACAGAGAGCGCTTTGCCAACCAGATCCCACAAAGCGAGGTCGACGCCGCTGATGGCATTAATCGCAACGCCGGCCTGTCCGTAGGGCATCGTGGACCGATACAGAATATCCCAGATACGTTCGATGTTGAACGGATTCTGGCCGAGGAGCAGCTTCACCAAATGCTGTTCAATGACGGCGCCGCCGCCTGCTCCGCCAGTTCCGTAGCCTTTCAATCCCTTGTCGGTTGAGACTTCCACTGTAAATCCTTCGAACTTACCCGGGTCCGGGTTCCACAACGAGCGCGTGGCTTTGTACTCCGAGTAGATCGACATCGGATTCGCGACTTCGACGCCACCGGTCGACCACGACCCGGGCGCGGGAGTGTAGCTGGGAAGGGGACGTTTGGGCCGCGTCTGAACGATGCGGACGCCGGTTATCTTCAGGTTGGTTTTCTCGTCCTGAAAAGCGAGCGCCGGAAGAGGGAGCGCGGAGGCCCCGCCGAGCGTAAGACCAAGTTTATTAAATGATCGGCGATTCATCGCCTTTCACTTGGTTGCGCCCGAGGCGGACTCGGCCGGCGAAACATTGATGGTCTCGGTCCAAGTCACCATCATTTCGTCCTCGCTGCGGTCGCCCCAGCGAATCGCTTTCGCCGGCTCGGGATTCGCGGGATTATTCGGACTGTTGTCGTAATGGAATGTGACTTCCATCCGGCTGCCTTTCTCCATCAGGACCGCCTTCTCGAAGCGATATTGTAACTGCCAGTTGAAGTCGTAATGCGGGACGACCAGGAGAATTTCGCGTCTGCCGTTGGCGTGAACCAGTTCATAAGTGGCGTCCTTGCCCCGGTAATGCATGTGCGGCGTGATCGCGACCAGCAACTTGTCCTGCTCCACGTCGTAACATCGCTTCACTTCGTGATTTGGAGCGCCGGCGGGGATCAGAAAGAATCGATTTCGCAGATCCACGCGTCTCAACGGCTTCTCCGGCGGCTTCGGCATGACGTAAAGCCCGACGCTGGTGCGATCGGTATCGGACTGATCGACTTTGGCATAGTGAATCTGGAACCGCAGCTTGGCGCCGGCCGGTATGTACTTCGCGGTGCTGCCGTCACCGAATACGTCGTAATTGTCGGGCGGCTTGCCGGGCAGCATGGTGGCCAACGAGCCTTCCTCAAAACCGCTCAGATTTGGAAGATTGGCGTTGGCGGCGCAGGCATCGTTGATTACTGGAGCATCGTCACGAACCCGAGTTAAACCGTCTTCAATATCGGCAAACCCACCAAGCGCGGGCGCCCTCTCGGCAGCGGGCGGTTTGGCGGTCTGCTTCGCATCCTCGGCGTCCTGTGAAACTACGTAGACGTGTACATGATGCACCAGCCTGCGGTTTCCCGGGAGCACTTGAGCGGCGCGAACCCACTTGCCTTCGGTGAAATTCGTGGGAACGACAAAATCCTTGTATAGGTCGTTACCCGCCGGCACGCGGAAGTCCTGTCCGATGTCAATCACCAGATCGGGCCTGCCGAACCGCCAGCCTTCAGCGAACGCAGGCGGCGCGGGCAGATTCTTGGGATCTCCCTGGGCAGCGCCTCCATCGACCCAAGCTTTGATGGTCTCGATCTCCTGCTCTTTCAAACGGGCGTCATTGGAAAAATGACCGTACTTAGGATCGGCAAACCAGGGCGGCATTTTGCGGGTAGCGACGGCTTCCCGGATCGCCTTGGCCCAGGGGCGCGCCGACTGGTAATCGATCAAAGACATCGGCGCAATCTCTCCCGGCCGATGGCAAGCCACGCAATTCTTGTAAAAAATGGGTGCGACATCTTTCGTAAATGTCGGCGCCGCGGCGGCAGATACAGCGCAGAGAAGCGTCAGGCCAATCGAGTGCGCGTGCATTCGTCTAAACCTCCTCAGCACGGTTAAAGTATACACCCGCCGTCATCGGGGACAGGCCTTATGGGTAGTGGTACAGTTTGAACCGACGCGGCGGGATAGGGCGCCCGCTGGCGTGATCTCTGGAGGCAAGAATGAGACCATCTATGTTGTATCGAATCGCTGCTGTTCTTCTGCTGCTTTTCGCGGCAGGACACACACTCGGGTTTCGCCAGTCTGATCCCGAATGGGGAGTTGATGCCCTTCTTGACTCCATGCGGTCGATTCACTTTGGCGTGCAGGGGTTCAACCGCACCTATTGGGACCTTTTTGTGGCGGCCGGATTCTCTGTCGGCGTGTTGTATCTATTCGCGGCGATATTGGCATGGCAGCTAGGTGGCCTTCCGGCAGCGACTTTGGCGCTCATGCGCGGCACTACCTGGGCGTTCGCCCTTTGCTTTGCCGCCATCACGGTTGTGAGCTGGAGATACCTCTTTATCGTACCCATCGCTTTCTCAATCGTGATTACATTATGTTTGACCGCGGCGGCATGGCTTTCAGCGAAGCAGGTTTCCAGGCCTCGCTAAGCATGAGCCTCAAAATCGTGAGCGTTGGCCTGCTGGCGGCGTTCTTCGCGGCCCAGATGGGTCTCGATTTCGGCGGTCGAAAAAACGAACCCATCGTCCGCTGGATTGTATGTGGCAGGTTGGTTGGGTAGATTTTGGTCTTTGTGCATTTTCAAAATCTTAGCGGCATTGTCGAGCTGGAGCTGTTCGGTGGCTCGGCGCTCGGCCTGGATCTGGCGGAGTAGTGCAAGGGTGCGTTCGTACTGACGGCTGAGCCGCTGGCGTTGAATTCCGATGTTGATGTACGCCCGGTCGTGCTCGCGGTACGCCAGAGCCAGGACGAGACCGGCTTCGGCTTCCGGATGGCTGGCGCGGATGCGGTCTTCCAGTTCGGTGAGGCCGAGCGTGAGCAGGTTGAGCGCGATGGTGGCGGCGCGGTTGACTTGCCAGGCGGTATCGAGGAGGGACTGGACGAGCTGGGTTTCGTTGGCGCCTTTGGGCTGGTACTCATCCATGAAGGAGTGGGAGTGGCGCTGGTAGGCGGCGAGGTCCTCGGTGGGCAGGACGATGACTTGACCGGTTAATCCATGGCGCATGGCGTTCAGTGAGGAGCGCTGCTTACCGGCTGCGGTGCGGGGGCCGGTGGAGTGCTGGGCGTTGATTCGGTTAAGGGCGGCGCGATCGGGCATGGTGTTGATCCTTTCGATACCGGAATAACATGGCGCTCTCAGGCCCGAGCGGCCGGGCGTCGGGAAGTCGTTGAAAGGACGG
>DATHOT010000154.1:0-18291 GCA_035484655.1 Bryobacteraceae bacterium
TTCCAGCCCAGCGTGGCGGGCGTTACCGACGACGCCGCAGTCCAGTTTCTTTCGAGGTCTACACGCTCGGCGACGGTTACGATCTCTCCTGGCAATACGATGGCCATGTTCGGCACGCAGTCGAGCATCGCCTTCCAGACCGGAAGCACGGCGGGGACAATCGTGTTCACACTCAACTTCCCTAACACAGCACCACAGCAGAGCAGCTTGACGATCGCCCCAGCGCCGATCATGCTCGATACCGCAGGCGCAGTACGGCGCGTAAACGATCTGGACGTCAGCATTGTCGGCTTAGACAATACCTATTCGACTTCGCAGCTTGCGTTCACTTTCTACGACAGCACCGGTGCCACGATAGCGCCCGGGGTGATCAGCGTGGACGCGGCCTCTAGCTTCCATCAGTACTTTTTCACCTCCCATCAGGCGGGCGGCCAGTTCGCATTGCTCGCTACTTTTCCGGTAGCCGGAGATGTGAACGTTATAGCTGCTTTCGATGTGCAGATTACCAACTCGGTGGGCGCAACGAAGACCCAGCACGTTTCATTCTGAACTGTTTACTCTTTTCTCATACTTCGTCCGCAAGAAATCAATGCGGCCGCGCGACACCTCCGCTGATCGGCGCCATGTTTTTCCATCGCTGGAAGCACGTCGTCTTCAGCAATTCTCAGAACGCGACCTTGGGGGCGTTGCGGGCGGCGCCCTCGGTCTTGAAATAGGCGTCGTTGCGCTGGAAACCGAACATGGAAGCCGCGATATTGTTGGGAAACAGTTCGATGTCGGTGTTATATTTCTGCACCGTCTCGTTGTACTTGCGGCGTTCCACTGCGATCCGGTTTTCGGTGCCGGCCAACTCGTCCTGCAGGCGCAGGAAGTTCTCGTTGGATTTGAGCTGCGGATAATTCTCCACCACCACCAGCAACCGGCTAAGCGCGCCGTCCAATTGCGAATTGGCCTGGATCTTTTCCGATGGATTTCGAGCGCCGCCCAGCGCCGCGCGAGCGTCGGTTACTTCCTTGATAACCGCCTGTTCCTGTTTGGCGAACCCTTTTACCGTTTCCACGAGGTTCGGAATCAGATCGGCGCGACGCTGCAGCGCGACGTCTACTTGCGACCATGCCCCGTTGACCGACTCGCGCTCGGTGACGAGAGTATTTTTCGCGCCCATGGCCCATCCGAAGATCCCCAGGGCGATCAACACTAAAACGCCAATGATGACAAGTGCAAATTTCATGTGTGCCTCATTTCCTCATTTTTCCAGGCGGTCTACGTGCGCGACCACGGTTTCAATCTGCTTCAAATAGCTCTCGAACAGCGCTTCGGGATCCACGTCGCCGGCTTTCTTTTTTTGCTCGCGCAAATCGAGCAGCGTATCAAAAGGAAACGGATCCACTCCGATACCCTTGAGCTCGCGCGCAATTTCGCGCTTTTGGTGGCCGGCCGGCAAACCGGAAACGAGCAGGGCATGCCGGGAGAGCACCAAAAAATTCGGGACTGAATCGATCATCAGCCGCAGCAGCGCCGTCTTGTCGGAAAGTATGCCGCCGGCCTTCTGCCGTAGTCGCAGGAGCTTAGTACGCAATTCCATCTCCACTTGCGCCCGATAGAAAATCTTGTCGATGACCAGGTTCTCAACCACATCGCGACCAAACAGGACGCGCCGCTGCTCTTCGATATCGTGAAATTCGATCGGAAAACAATCGGTCGAGTGCTGAACCTCTTCTTCACTCAAAAGCAGCGGCGAGGGATTGCCGTGAGCTCGCCACCACTTAAAGATGGGCTCCGCGTCGGCCAGTTCCGCCGGCGTCACGCGCGTCAGCACACACAGAACATTCAGATCGGAAAACTCTCCGTGATGATTGCCGGAGGCCGCCGAACCGTACAGGATAACGGACACCAGCCGGTCACGCTCGGACTTGCGCAAACGATCCACTAATTCCTGGAGTTTTTGTTCCATGTTTACCAGTCACTCGAGGCGCCGCCGCCGCCGGAATCGCCTCCCCCAAACCCGCCAAAGCCCCCGCCACCACCGCCGCCACCCGAATCATAGCCGCCGAATCCACCGCCGCCCCATCCGCCGCCACCACCACCGCGCCCTAATAGGTTACCGAGAATCATACCGGTTAAGAAACCACCACCGCCGCCGCCACGCATGATCACCAGTAAGATGATGATCCCGATGACGATAAACGGCCAGGGAATGCCGGGGCGTTGTCCGACCACGCGGCGCTGCGGCCGGAGGCTGACATCCAGCGTGACGCCTTTAGCGGTAGCGATCCGGCTGCCCATCTGCTCAGCGGCGGCGAACAGCGCGGGGCCATAGGCATTCTGGCGCAGCAACGGACGGGCTTCGCGCATCACGCTTCCATCGAATCCGTCAGGCAGGATCGGCTCCAGACTATAGCCGATTTCAACGCGATCGCGGCGGTCCTTAATCGCCAGCAACAACATGATCCCTTCGTCCTTGCCCTTCTTACCCACGCCCCACTTGCGATAGAGCGTGTTGGTTACGTCCTCGATCGGCTCGCCCTCGAGCGAATCGATGGTAACGATGGCCATCTGGACTCCGGTGACCTGCTCGACACGGCCGCAGTAGGCTTCCAGTTGCGCGCGCGAAGAACCATCCAGCACGTGGGCGAAGTCGCTAACGTAGCCTTGGGGCGTGAGCTTGTTGAGGTCGAGGGCCATACAGAAGCCCAGCGTCAGCACGAGTGCGGACGCGGCACGCAGGAGCGCGTGCGCTACCCAACCTTTACGTTTTAGCAGGCGAGATCCTCACGCTTGACACGAAATTCACCCAGGTTGCCCAGCACGGCCAGGGCGATGTTCTTGGGATTGAAGAACTCCTGGGCGATGTGCTGAATCTGCTCGGCGGTTACGTCTTCGATGCTTTGCAGCATCTCGTCGAGAGTGAAAAAGTGTTTAAAGTAGAGCTCCTGGCGCGCCAGGTTGCCCATGCGGCTGGATGTGGATTCAAGACCCAGCATGAACGAGCCTTTCAGATGATCCTTGGCTCGGCGCAATTCTTCATCGGGCACCAGGTGCTCTTTGAGCTCGCGAAACTCCTTGACGATGCAATCGATCACCTGGCGGGCGGATTCCACCGACGTGCCGGCGTAGATGGCCAGACATCCGGTGTCCCGATACATTCCCAGCTCGGAATAAACCGCATACGCCAGGCCCTGCTTTTCGCGGATGTTCTGAAAAAGGCGCGAACTCATGCCGCCACCAAGCACTGTATTCAAGGCATAACAGGCGAAGCGCAATTCGTGCGGAAAGGGATAAGCCGGGACGCCCAGATAGAGATGCGTCTGCTCGAGCGACGTCTTGTTACGGAATACCAGGCGCGCGTGCGGAACCGGCGGATGGCCAGGTGAAGGGTGGGCGTTTACTCGCAGATCCTCGAAGTGTTCCCGAGCCAGATCCACCAAGCGATCATGATTCAGGTTGCCCGCGGCGGTGATCAGGATATTCGACGGCGAATAATACCGGTGATAATAATCCTGAATCCGCTCGCGATCGAATTTCTTTACCGTTTCCTTAGTCCCGAGGATCGGCTTGCCTAGCGGATGATCTTTCCAGAAATTGCTCGAAAAGATTTCATGCAGGAGGTACTCGGGATTATCCACCTCCATCTTGAGCTCTTCGAGGATGACACCCTTTTCCTTTTCGATGTCCTCGTCACGGAACAGGGGATTCAAGACCATGTCCGCCAGAACGTCGAAGGCCAGCGGCAGATGTTCGTCCAGCACCTTGGTGTTGTAACTGACCATCTCCTTGGCCGTGAACGCGTCCAATCCGCCGCCGATCGAATCTACCGAACGGGCGATGTCCTCAGCCGACCGGTGGGTGGTCCCCTTGAAGACCATGTGCTCGATGAAATGGGACAGCCCGTTTTCCTCTGGAGTCTCGCAACGCGAGCCGGTGCCGATCCAGATGCCCAGCGAAACGGATCGGACGTGGGCCATGTGTTCGGTGATCACGCGCACGCCGTTGGGCAACGTAGTGCTGTCTATATCGGGGATTTTGCGCGATGCGATCTCGATGATGGTGGCCACTATCTCTATTTTATCGCTCTTACAGGTAACCTGCGTGATATAGTGAAAAGTAGTGCAAACTATTGTAGGACTTGAACTTCCGGATCTTCAAGCCGCCCTCGGAGTAGGCCAGCCGGCGTTTCGCGCCCAGCAAGTTTATGACGCCGTCTACCGTCAAAGGGTAGCCGATCTCGATCATGTCACTACTCTCCCCGTAAATCTAAGAAAAGAATTGGCTTCTCGGCTTGCGATAGGCCTGCCGAGACTCGTGACAGAGTTCCGTTCGAGCGACGGAACCCGACGATATTTGCTCGGCTTAGAGGATCAGCGGACGGTGGAGACCGTGCTGATGCCGGAGGAGGGCCGGGACACGATCTGCATATCGAGCCAGGTCGGCTGTCCGGTCAATTGCCAGTTTTGCCTGACGGCGCAGATGGGGCTGGAGCGGAATTTGACGGCGGGCGAGATCGTAGGGCAAGTCCTGTTCGTGATGCAGACACACAGCCTAGCGACCGACACCGGCAGGCTCAATATCGTGATGATGGGGATGGGCGAGCCGTTGCTGAACCTGCCGAACGTGCTCAAAGCCACTCGGCTGCTGACCGACACCAAGGGCATCGGACTTTCCCCACGCCGGATTACGCTGTCGACGGCCGGCATTATTCCGAAGATCATCGAACTGGGGCGCGAGCCGATCCGGCCCAAGCTGGCGATCTCACTCAATGCATCGACCGAAGAGCAGCGGCGCGAGCTGATGCCGATCACGCGCAAGTATTCGCTGAAGAATCTGCTGGCGGCCTGCAAGGCGTATCCGCTGCGGACGTGGGAGAAGTTGACCTTCGAATACGTGCTGCTCAAAGGCGTGAATGACACCGATGCCGATGCCCGCCGGGTAGTAAAGCTGCTGGCTCATTTGGATGCCAAGGTGAATTTGATCGCGCTGAATCCGGGACCGGGGATTCAGTTTGAAACGCCGGATGCGGAGCGCGTGCAAGCGTTTCAGGCGATCGTCAGGCGGTCGATGCCCTGTTTCGTGCGCAAACCGCGTGGGCGCGATATTTTCGCCGCCTGCGGACAGTTGAAGAGGACGGAGACCGGTGTCAGCGCGTTGCCGTTGGCATCAGATGCGGCGTTACATCGGCGTTAGTCATCCCGAGCGCCCATTTGATCGCTTCCAAGTACATCTTTTGCACGTCGGGCCGGTCCCAGGTCTCTTCGCGGTGGCCTAGAGTGTTGTAGTAGATGCGCCCTTTGCCGTAAATTTTCGCCCAGATGATCGGGAAATCCTTGTCGGCGCGATGTTCCGGCGTCACCCGGGGATTGCTGAGGTCGAGTTTCGAAGCATCCAGACGCGCGATGACATGGGTCTTGTCGCGGGAGAAGTTGCGCTCCTGATACATCTCGTCGTTGAAGATAAACTGCCGCGGAAAGTCCTGCATGCCGGGAAAATTCGGGTCTTCAACGATCACGGGCGCTTCGAAAACACCCCAGGGATGGTCCTTAAAATAACCGCCGACCATGTCGCCGTACTCCGGCCATTCATAGAAGGTGTCCGTAGCGCTGTGCAGGCCGATGAAGGCCTTTCCTTCGTCGTGAATGAACGAGAGAAGATCCTTCTTCTGTTGTGGGTTCATGTCCAGTTCGCCGGTGGTGTAGAAAACCACGGCGTCGAAATAGTCGAGGTTCTTGGCGTTGCCGGCGGCCAGCTTCTGCTTGGTGATCAGTTGCGTATCGGTCCGGATGTAGGTGTCGTAAACACCCGACCGGCGGCCGATTTGTTCGATGGTGGCGAGCGCGTGCGAAACGGAATCGTGCTGGTAGCCGGCGACCGCGCCGATGGCCAGGATTTTCTTTTTCTTGGGCTGGGCGGAAAGGGTGAGAGTTAATGAGGCGCCGAGGAGGAAGGAAATCGCGAGCCGATACATGACTACAGCATACCGCTCCCTTACGGTCACGGCTCGGAATCGCATCTACATCTTTTGAACCCGGCGTAGCGTATAGATCTCGGGGTGGAGATTCGCGTCTTTGAGCTTTTTCCAATCGTCGGAAACCTGAATCAACTTGCCGCTGATGTGGTTGGACTGCTCCGAAGCCAGAAACAATGCGAGCTGGATTTGCTTGTCGGGCGCGACGCCGCCCGTCTGGCGGACTTCGAGAGCTTCCTCAGTCTCCTTCCATCCGGCTTTCTCGCCGGCGCGAAGAATCTCATCGGTCATGTGCGTGTATGCGCCGCCCGGCCCCATGCAGTTGATCTGAACATTATGGTCGCGAATTTCCTCGGCCACGGTCTCGACGAAGCGTACCAACGCTGCCTTGGCGGAGGCGTATGCCGAAAGGTTCGGCCGCGCCGCCGTTGCGCCCGAGCCGCTTAGTACGATAATCTTGCCGGAGCGCTGCTCGATCATGTGCGGCAACACCGCCTTGCAGGAGTTCATCACACCGATGAGATTGGTCTGGATGGTTTCGGCCCAGGCCTTGGGCGATTGTTCGACCAGCGGACCGATGGGTCCCTGGATGGCCGCCGAACACACCAGAACTTGCACGCCACCGTAATGTACACGCATGCGGTCCACCGCCGCAGTGACTTGCTCGTAATCGGTGACATCGGCGCGGATGCGTAGGGCGTTGCCTCCGGCATGCTCGATTTCCAGATGCGCGAGATCCAGTTCGGCCTTACTGCGAGCCAGCAGGCCCACTCGACAGCCGGCGGTGGCAAAGCCGATCGCCAGCCTTTTACCGACGCCTCGTCCCGCACCCGTTACGAGCACACCGGCATTCGTCAGACTTTGCACTCCAGGCCTTCCAATTTTCTAGAACTGCTTTTTGGGTGGCTTATCGCCGCCGTTCGGATCGTTGGCCGGGGCCTCGGGCGGGGCCTTACGGTCGAAGCCGTCCTGATACGCCTCCACGCCTTGCGAAGGAACCGCTATCTTGATCACTTTACGGCTATCGTCCAGCCAGAAATCCAGGCTGATGGCTTGGCCTTGCGGCGTCGTAGCGTTCACCGTAATGTGGTTCAGATCGACGGTCTTGTTGGCGAATTCCACAGGTTCACGGCCTTTGAATACGACGGTAGCGGGAACCTCAGCCTGGCCGAGCACGTAGACCGGAAACTGCTGCGGGTCCTGATTTTTCAGATCGGCGCGCATGGCCAAGAAGCTCCAAGGATAAAGCGGTAGATTCGCATTCACGACGATCGCACCGGCAGAAACAGGATCTTCCTTCGCCTTGGGACCCTGCCCGCTATCGATCTGATTGCTGGCCTTGCCGTCGGCAAAAGTGGTCTTCACGTTCATCTGAATCTGGCCGAGCTTGGCTTGCGCGACCGCTTCAAGCGGCTGATACTTGTCATCAGTTACCACTTTGAACTGCTGGATATCGATCTTCATCGGGCCGATGGTGGCGTTGCCCGAGCCGCTCACCGCGATCTTGCCGTCCGATTTGTCGACAGTGTAGGTCTCGGACGCCATGGGCTTGCCGGCCATATAGATGCTTAACTTGCCGCCATTGCCGGCGCTGGATGCTACGGGCGCTTGCGCAGGCGCGGGATTGGCCGCGACTTGGGGCGCTTTCTTTAATATGCCCTGGATCTCCGGCGGCAGGTCGAAGCGATCCTTCGGCATGTCGACGTTGACCTCCACCTTTTCGACCGTGATCAAGAACTCCTGGCCGGCGGCACGATTGATCATCTTATGCGGGACGATGATGTCGCCCTCTTTGCGATAATCGTCGGCGACGACCTCGGCCGTGATGTCTCCCATGGGTGTGTTGCGAGTGACGGTAGTCTTGATCAGAAATCCGGATTTCTTGTCGAAGAATTCGGCGGTCGGCTTGCCCTCTTTGGGAGTGAGCACCACCTTATAGCACTCGTGGCCTTCCACGGTTTCGACACCGGCGGTCTCTGCCTTGGCGTAAAGCGTTCGCCACTTCAGCGCCGCGTTGAAAGCGCCGTCGCGAAGAGAACCGGCCTTCTCGTCGCCTTGCTTGAAGCGAGGGCCCTGCAACGCTGAATTTTCCCAGGCAACATCACCGCTGCTGCCGGATTCGATCTTCCCGATGCCTTCGATTTCGATGATGGCCAGGTTCTTGTCGGGCTCGGCCTGATAGACCGTCATGGTCCCCTTGATGCCTCGCCCGCTGAACTCCATGGAGCCATGCATCACTTCGTTGTGCCGCTTTTCGAACGCAGCCTTGCCGCCAGTGACCTCAATCGACCGGTCTAGAACGGTTTCCGCCTTAGGGAGCGCTTCATCGGCGCAAAAGACGGGGACAGAACTCAGCAGTAGTGCGATTGTGAGCTTATTCATGATGCACCTCGGACGTTTCCTTCAGGGTAGCGCAGGGGGGACTCAAGAGCCATTGGCCAGTGGTTTACCGATTTCCCACCAGGGGTTTACCGATTTCCCAATGGTGTCCAAACGGGTCGACCACCCGTCCGAGGCGCCAACCATATTGATTGCTGACGGGCGTAACAACGGTGGCTCCCGCTGCGACGGCCCGTTCGAAGGCGGCATCCGGATCTTCTACCGTCATCACCATACGCACGGTACCGCCGCCGACGGTCTCCGGACTGAAGTTCAAATGCTCCGGAGATTCGTCGGCGACCCAAAATTCCGCCTCCGCAACGCCCAGCCGGGCGACTACTGCTCCATCCTCGGCGTCGATGCGGAACAATTCACGAGCGCCGAACGCGGCCTTGTAAAACGCGATGGCTCGAGCTCCGTTTCGAACCGAGAGCATGGGAGCTATCGTCGTCTTCTGATTTCCCTCGGTCCGTGCCGCGTCGCCCATAAAGCTAGTGAATCGTTGCCGTGAAGACCTCTTCCATGGCCAGGTTGGTGCTGCAGCCGGGGGCGAAGTTCAACTGGCCGCGGCTGTCGGTCCAGATGGCGTGCGAACGTCCGTTGAACGAAACCAGGCCTTCGTAGTCGCCATACTGGTTGCCGTAATCGATGGCGCTGCATGGAAATACGCCGTTGCAATCGTGCTCGTTGGAGCTGGTGGTGGTGATGCGCGTGTTGGGAGAAAGCCAGTTGATTCCGTCGCTGGAGCGAGTGAAGTAGTCGTCGGTCATGTAGCGCATCCCGGTGGTGTCGTTGCGCGTATCGTAGAACGATATGTTGACTTCCCCGGTAACGGCGTCGACCGAGAGCCATGGATAGAAGCGGTCGACTGAACTGGAGAGGCGATCGGTGACATGCAAAGGCGCTGACCAGGACGAGCCGCGATCGTCGGAAAAAGCGCTATAAATGTCAGTGTTCACGCCGTTGGGAGCAAGATCCATCCAGGCGCAGTAGAGACGCCCGTGGTGGGCGCCACTGGAGCGGTCCACATCGCAGGTGGGATAAACCAGTGCACCCCGGAAGGAGATGGCCGGAATTGCGATATCAAAGGAGATCGACTTGCTTGCGATGACGCTGGGAGAGCCAAAGGTTACGCCGCCGTCGAAGGACCGATTAAAGGCGATGGTATTGGCCGCGATGTCGTTCCAGGCGGCATAGACTTCGCCGTTCGGGCCGACAAAAGGCTGAGCCGCGATGGACTTCCCCGGCCCATTCGGATTATCGATGCGGTTGATGGAAAAGCTGGCGCCATGATCGGTGGATCGTGCAAAACGTATTCCGCCGCTGGATGATCCGCCGCTAGCCGCGTCCCAGGTCAGGTAGACATTGTCGCGGTAAGAGCTACCCAGATTCGTGTCGGTGGAAATCATGGGCTTGTCGTTGAAATGATCGGTGCCGCTGGAGAAGGAAAAGAAATTGGCCGACGGATAGCTCTTGCCGCCGTCGGTGGAACGGGCGACGCCCAGCTCGGTGCCGTTAATCCCATGGCCGTTTCCGAAGAACACGACGATGTAACTGTAGAACACGTTCCCGCGGGTGTCGAACGCCAGGCTGGGGTCGGAACCAAAGTCGGTTCCATTGGTGCCCATGGCCGGAGGCAGCGGCAAATCAACGCCTGTCCAAGTGGCGCCGCCGTCCGACGACGCATAGCCGCGCATCGGATCCCGAAAGATCTCGTTGGAGCCGCCGGCGATCGAATTCGCATTGCGCGTGTTCAGGGTGATGAAGGTCTCGCTCTGCGGACCGCATTCGTTCGAGACGTCGACATTGGTTCCGACCACCGGCGCAGAGGAGGCTATATCGGCAGCTCCGCCTGAGCCGAGCCGCAACAAGGTCTGGTATTTTGCCCACCAGCGGGGCGTGAAAGAGTTGTTATTGTTCTGAGCGGAAACCAGGACGGTCGAAAAAAGCGCCGCTACAAAAAGGCGATTGGAAACAGACATGAGATCCTCCGGCTCTCAAGGATACCAAAAGCCTCTAATGAGGTTTTTAGCGCTGTTCTGAGATTTTTAGTGCTACTGTTATGTCGTCGATCATCTTCAGCGTGTTCTCGCGAACGGCAGCAACGAAGGAATGGCAGGGCAGATCGGGGGATGAGTACTTATAAGTGATGCCCCGCGACGAACTCACCACTGCACCGAGCCCGTCGTCGTTGAAGCACGCCGCGGCACTCTCCGCGCTGCCGCCCTGTGCGCCGTAGCCGGGAACCAGGATGAGCGCACGAGGCATCAGGGTGCGTAGTTTGCGGCCGTCTTCGGGGAAAGTCGCGCCGATCACGGCACCGATGGAGCTGTAGCCGGAGTCGCCTATGATCGCGCGCCCGAGGTCGTCAACAGTGGCGGCAATCGATTCATACAACGGCCGGCCGGTGGCCGCGACCGGCTGGTCCTGAAAATCGCGCGAGCCGGGATTGGAGGTTTTCAGAACGACGAAAAGCCCTTTGCCGAAGGTTACGCAGGCGTCGACGAACGGCAGCAGGCTGTCGCGGCCAAGATAAGGCGTTACGGTGGCAGCGTCCGCGTCGAAGACCCTCTGCTTGTGGCCGAGAATATCGGCTTCACCGAGAAATGCCGCGGCGTAGGCTTCGGCGGTGGAGGAGATGTCGTTGCGCTTGCCGTCGGCGATGACCAGCAGGCCGTGCTGCTTCGCATAAGCGACCGTATTCTCGAAGGCTTCGACGCCGGCCGATCCATATTGCTCGAAAAATGCGAGCTGCGGCTTGACCGCGGGCACGAGATGGGCGACGGCGTCAATGACCAGCTCGTGAAAGTCGGTCACGATGGAGCGGATCACCTCGCGCGTCGGCTCGCCGCGTCCGGATTTGACGAAAGCCGGCATCAGATCGATACGCGGGTCCAGGCCAACGACGCAGGGGTTTCCTTTGGCGCGGATGGAGTGGATGAGGCGGTCGGCGAAATCGGGGTTTGAGTGCACTGTCCCTAATTTTACTTCTTGGTCAGCAGCGCCAAGCTTCCGCCCGCCGGATAGGTTTCGATCTTCGTCCCGGCGGGGAAGCTGAGCGGCTTGCTGAAGTAGTACGTCTGATCGAACTTGGGTTTGTAGTCGTAAATCCAGATGAGCTGTTCGATCACGCCATCGGGAAGCTGGGCGATGGCTTTCACAGACGCTCCTTGCGCCAAGCCCTTCGCGCGGGCCCCCACAAAGGTCTCAGGATGCGTGAGCTCCAGACGGCCGTCGACGACCACTTCAGCGCCGGTCTTGGGCGGCTTGTGGGTCGCATCCGCGGGCGTGTTGAAGTCGGGAGGCTTGGGCATCAACGACGGTTCGCCTTCCGGAGATCCGCCCTCCACCCAGTCGGCAATCAGATGCAGTTCCTCCTGCGTGATTGCCTTGTCGTTGCGCAGTTCTCCGAAGCCTTTAATGGCGCCAAAGGGGGGCATGCGTCGCTCCAGGACCTCTTCTTTGATCGCTTTTGCCCAGGGGCGAGCTTCGGTATAGGTCATGAGCGAAAACGCCGTACCGCCTTCACGATGGCAGGAGGCGCAACGCTTGTACACGATGCGGGAGATTTCGCGCGACCAGGTAATCTTGGTGGAAATAACATCGTGGGCGCTCAGCACGAGACCGGCGCCCACGAGGAGGAGGAAGGTTATGGCTAACCTAGATACAACAGGCTTCTGGGATACAACAGGCTTCACTGACCGCTTCCGCTGGTCGCGCCCTCCGTTTTCTTGGGTGTGAAAAGATCACGCAGTGTCATGTCGGCCGGGATCACGATGTCGTAAAAGCCGATCATCATCTCTTCCCAGCTTTGTTCGCCGAAACGAACTGTAGCCGTGGGGTCGGGATTCTTCGGATTGTTGGGCGAGTTGTCGAACCAGCCCGTGCACTCGATGCGCGCTCCGGGCGGGATCTTCAGTGGTTCGGCCAGTTTGTAATCGAGCTGCCAGAAGAAGTCGTACTTGGGCACGCGCAGCAGGGTTTCGGTGCTTCCGTCCGGATATACGACGCGGTATTCGAACGACTTTCCACGCAGATGCATATGCGGGAAGAAGTTCAGGATCGTGGCGCCATTCGGGAATACGTTCTTGGCGTCCACGCGATAATCGGGATCGCCCGGCGGAATCTTGAAGCCGAGATTGTTGCCGCCGATGGTGACGGCGCGCTCGGTCGGTTTCTCTTTGGCGAACACCATGCCGACTCGGGTGTGGTCGACCGTCTCTTTGCCTGTGGTCGTGTAGTGGATCTGCAGCACCAGGTCGGAGCCCGCCTTGACCATCTTACCTAAGCCGGGCCGCCACATCTCGGGAATCTTGCCCGGCGTATAGATGAAGAGAATATCGTTGCCGCCACCGGACGTGTTGTTGAAATCTTTGCCGTTGCCAGGCGGAGTGTACGGAACGCCAGGCTGCGCTTCGCGCAACCACTTCGACTGCGGATCGCGAACAAAGATGACCACGTGGTGAACGACGGTGCGGTCGCTCGGCCGCGCTTCGGCGGCTTGAATCCACTGGTCCTCAGTGAATTTGGTGGGCAGCACGACATATTGATACTGGATGTCGCCGGTGGCCGGGATGTGGAACGTGTTCATGTCCAGCACCAGATCGGGCTTGGGAATGTTCCAGCCTTCTGTAAAAGTGCGCGGCTTGGGTGCGTCCTTGGAATCGCCTTCTTTGGCTCCGCCATCCACCCAGGAGACGAGCTTATCGATTTCCTGCTGGCTCAGCGAGCGATCGTCGGAGAAGTGGCCGAATTTTGGATCCGCGAACCAGGGTGGCATCTTCCTGGTTACCACGTCTTCCTTAATGGCCTTGGCCCAGGGGCGCGCATCGTTATATGACATCAACGCGAAGGGTGCGATCTCACCGGCGCGGTGGCATTCCTGGCAATGCTGCTGCAGGATCGGCTCGACGTCCTTGTGAAAAGTGGCCTGCGGAGCAGTCGCGGACCATGCGCACACCGCAGCCGAGGCAAACAGAAGCGAGAAGGAGTTGACGCGGTTCATGTTATTAATCGGACCTTCCTGCCGGGCGTTGCAACGCCGATGGATCGGAGTGGGCGTCAAAGGAGACGTCAAAGAATCCGACCATCATTTCCTCAAACGTCTGATCTCCCCAACGCACTTCCTTGGTCGGATCGGGATTGGACGGATTGTTGGCGGAATTGTCGTAGTGGGCCGTGCATTCGATGCGCGTGCCCTTGGGCAGCAGCAGCTCCTGATCCAACGCGTACTGGATTTGCCAGCTGAAATCGTATTTCGGCACGCTCAGAAGAACCTGGCTTTCGCCGGAAGGATAAACGGCCTTATAGAGAAAATCTTTCCCCCGCAGGTGCATATGCGGCAGCAGGCTAACCAGGTTGACGTCCTGCTGCAGTGTGGCCAGCGAGTGCGCCTCATAGTTGGGATCGCCCGCCGGAATCTTGATGAAGTAGTTCATCGCCATCATGCTCATGACGCGTTTTTGCGGTGGCTCTTTGGCGAAGATCAGGCCGAACTTGGTGCGGTCCGTAACCGCTTTTCCGTTAGGCGTATAGTGCAGCTGCAAAACGATGTCGGAGCCGGCTTTGATCAGCTTCGCTTCGCCCGGCTTGCATTGCGAAGGGGGCAGACCAGGCGCGTAGCCAACCAGCATTTCGCCGGGGATCTGATCCTGAATATTGCCGCCTTGACCTTGACCGCGCTGGCCGCCCTGGCGTCCATCGCTCACGGGACGGCGGGGAATATACGGCACGCCGGGCTGAGCGTCCTTCATAAAGCTATTTCCGGGCGGCCGCAGGAAGGCCAGCACATGATGCACGGCCGAGCGGGCGTCCGGACGAACTTCGGCGAACTGCACCCATTTGTCTTCGGTGAAGTTGGTGGGGATGACAACGTAGGTATAGTCGACCACGCCGGATGCGGGCACATCGATGGGCGTCGGCAACTCATACACGACATCCGGCTTTCCGATCTGCCAGCCCATGAAGTACTCACGCGGTTTCGGCGTATCCTTGGGATTACCGGCTGGCGAGCCGGCGTCCACCCATGCGACTAGTGTGTCAATTTCGGTCTGCGACAAAGACCGATCGTTAGAGAACTTGCCATAGTGCGGATCGGCGGACCAAGGCGGCATCTTCTTGGTCAGTACCGCGGTCTTCATTGCCTTGGCCCAGGGGCGAACCTGATCGTAGGTCATGAAGCTCATGGGAGCTACTTCCCCGGGCCGGTGGCATTCCTGGCACCGGTTTTGAACGATCGGAGCGACATCCTTGTAATACGTGACGCTGCCGGGGGCAGCAACGGCCACAGCCGACACTGCCAGAGTGAGTACCGCGCCTTTGAGTTTCATTCTCTTCCTCCGCTACTTTGTATTGTGACTAAAAGCCCGGACCACCGCTCGCGGCCGGCTTCGGTTTGTTCTTAGGCCGCATCAAATCCATGGCTGTTTTGTCCATCGGAACGGAGACGTCGAAGAAACCGATCATCATCTCTTCCCAAGTCTGCTCGCCCCAATGCACTTCTTTGGTCGCATCCGGATTGTATTTGTTGTTGACCGAGTTATCGAAGTGCGCTGTGCACTCGATCACCGTGCCCTTGGGCAACAACTTGGGTTTCGCCAGCTCGTACGTAAGCTGCCAATTGAAGTCGTAGTTGGGCACGTTGAGCAGGGTTTCCTTTTCGCCGCTCGGATAGGTAACACGATACTCGAAGTCCTTGCCGCGGAAGTGCATGTGCGGCAGCAGGTCGATCAAGGTAGAGTCGTCCTGAAGAGTGATCTTGGCGTCCACCCGGTAATCAGCGTCGCCCGGAGGTATCGCGAATTGCGGATTGGCCGCGGCCAGTGTCAGCACGCGCTCGGTCGGCTTCTCGGTTGAAAACACGACGCCGACCCTGGAAATATCGGTGTGGGTCTTTCCATCTGCCGTGTAATGCATCTGGAGCACGATATCGGAGCCGGCCTTGACCAGCTTCGCTTGGCCGGGCTTAAGAACGTCGGGGAGCGTGCCGGGCGCATAACCCGCCAGGAAATCGCCACCGAATCCGAGGCCGCCACCACCGCCCCCTTCACGCTTTTGTCCGTTTTGTGCGTTGCCCCTGCCATCGGCCTGACGCTCTTGCTCTCGGGGAACGAACGGCACGCCGACCTTGGCATCCTTCAGCCAGGGATTGCCCGGCTCGCGGATGAAAGCGATGATGTGATGAACCACGGTTCGATCGCCGGGGCGCGCTTCGGCCATCTGCACGTACTTGTCTTCGGTGAAACCGGTGGGGACGATGATGTACTGATAATCGATCGTACCCGACGCCGGGACGTTGAAAGCTACCGGCATGCTGAGCACCATGTCCGGCTTCCCGATCCGCCAACCTTCCACCCAATCCATTGGTTGGGGAGCATCCTTGGGATTGCCTGCTTTGGCCCCGTTGTCGACCCAAGCCACTAGCGTGTCCATGTCTGCCTGCGCCAGCGACCGGTCATTGGAGAAGTGACCAAAATGCGGATCGGCATACCACGGTGGCATTTTTTTGGTCACGACGGCCGTTTTGATGGCTTTGGCCCAAGGACGAGTCTCGTCATAACTCAAGAACGCCATCGGAGCCGCTTCACCGGGCCGGTGGCAGGTCTGGCAGTTTTTCTGTAATACTGGCAACACATCCTTGTAGAATGTGGGTTGCGGGCTGGTAGCTGCCGCAGCCAAGGCGACGGAGCACAAAGACAACACGATTGAACGCATGAACTGCCTCCCGAGGATCTCTCTGCTTCTAATGATACGGGAGACTGACCTGATTTGGTCCTCTCAAATCGAGCCCGCGAGCGAAAAAAACGGTTGTTTTGAGGTTGTTAAACGCTCAAATCAATCGCTTTCCTAGTAGTTCTACTTTCAGCGACGAGCGAGCCCAGGTAGGGCCTTAGGAAATTTACCTGGGATGTTAAGGTCTTTTCACTCTCGTAAGTTGTTGACAGATGGGTTATCATAGACCCTTACAGCTTTTAGTACTGTTACTACCCTTTTAAGGACACTATGCCCTCGAAAAAGCCCGGCAGAGCGGTGCCGCCTGCGCCTGCACGCATTTACCCCCTGGATCTTTCCAGATTCCGCAAGAAGGCAAACGTCACCCTGGAGCAGATCGCTGATAGTACCAAGATCAGCCTGCGGTTTCTCCGCGCTATAGAAGCCGAGGAGTTTGCGAAGCTTCCTGGCGGCATTTTCAGCACCAGCTATCTGCGCCAGTATGCCGCGGCGATCGGCTACGATGAAGTCGAATTGCTTACGCACTTTGACCGCAAGATGAATCCTCAGCCGGTAAGCACGGGACCGGAGCGAGAGACCGGAAGCCGAAAGTTTCTGGACCGGTGGTTGCGAATTCCGGCCCAGGCGCAGCGTTAAAGCGGCAGTCCGGCAAGGTTTGTATCCCCTAAGAACGCATAGGGATACTACTCTTCAATTGACACCCTAGTCCCTACGATCAACAGCGCGAGCGTCGATAAGACAACCAGGAAGGCGATGCGCAGCGATTCATCGATGACTTGGGCCAATGAAAATCAATAGTTCCGAAGGCAGGGTCCTATCCCGGTTAGGGCGTTCGGGCGGAGTGGGCACAGCCAGCCAGGCTGGCGGCAGCAGCGCTTCGGCGGGGCCATCGTTGGGGGCGGATCGGGTTCAGCTCTCGAATCTCAGCGCGAACCTGACAGCTGCACTGGGAGATTCGGCTGCGCACTTGAAAAAGCTCTCCGCTCTGTCCGCAATGGCATTGGGTGGAGGATACCGGGTGGATGCGGGAGCGGTGAGTGATAGTATCATTCGCGACAGCCTGCAATTCGGGGGAACGAACTACCTTTAATGAGTGATCAATTAATGAGTGATCCATGTCGAACATGAACGCGGAGTTGGGGCAGATCCGGGCTGCCCGCGCCAGTCTTCAAAAATTCCGTTTGAAGTTGTTGCGTCCATCGATAGCGGCTCTCGAAGGTGGCTCCGGCGATCTGATGTTGGCGGTGGAGTGCCTGGAACGGCTCGAGCCCGTTCTGAGGTCGCGAGGCCCGCGGCCGGTGGCTGCCGAACAAGCCTTGCGCCTGGAAGTCGGCGGCCTGCGGCGCGATTTGCAGCAACTCAATGCGTTGCTTGAAGGCGCGGCCAGATTTTACCAAGGCTGGTCACGTCTGATAGGCTATGCGACCGAAGACGGAGCTGCCAACTACACCCCCGACGGCCACGCCGGCGTTTTATGTTTCAACAACACGAAGAATGCGGTGATCCATGGGTAATATGCTGACGGCATTGCTGAACACGGCTAATTCGATGAGAGCCGTAGAGCAAGCGCTCACGGTTACGGAGAATAACGTCGTCAATGCTTCCACACCGGGCTATGCCAAGCAGACGGCCACATTTGTAGCTCAGCCCTTCGATCTGACTGTGGGACTTCCCGGAGGAGTAGCCGCCGGGCCGGTGCAGAGTTCGCGCGACGCATTCGCCGAACAGGCGGTCCGCAACCAACAGACCGATCTCAATTATTACCAACAGAAGGTCTCGGATCTGACCACAATGGAGAGTTATTTCAGTACCTCCAGCACATCCGGGATCGGTCCGGCCATGACCAGCCTGTTTCAGAGTTTTTCACAACTCAGCGTAAATCCGAACGACACCGTTTCGCGCCAGAACGTTATCAACCAGGCGCAGAGCGTGGCGCAGAACTTTCAGACCACCGCGTCCGGTTTGGAGAGTCAAGGAACTAATATCGATGAGGAGACAAGCAGCACAATAGCATCCATCAACCAGCTGGCCGGGCAGGTGGCCACGATCAACGGGGAGAACCGGGTGGACCCGTCTGGCGGCGTCAATGCGGGAGTAGACGCCCAATTGAATTCCACCTTGGAGCAACTCTCGCAATTGGTCAACTTCAAGGCTCTGCAGCAACCTGACGGCACAATTACGGTGTACGTCGGCGGACAGACTCCCTTAGTGGTAGGCGCACA
>DATHOT010000155.1:0-10166 GCA_035484655.1 Bryobacteraceae bacterium
CAAGTACGAAACAGAGGCAGCGATATTTCATCTTCCCTCCTGCATGCGTCAAGTATACGCCTTGCGGGACAGGGTTGCGACGGGTATGCAGGGGTGAGTTGGGGCGTCGGCAGCGCAGTTCTATTGGGTCCAAACATTGAAGCGTGCGCCGGCGTTTCCCGTAACGAGATTCACATTCATCAGGCTCTGCTGCGGCGCGATGAAGTTGACCTGAAAAATGCCCGCGGCTAAGCCCGGCGCGGCGCCGGCGAAGGCGATCGGCAATACGATGGGGCTGTTCGGGTCGTTAGCCAACCACTCGAGCTGGATCGGCAAGGCCGGCGCCGCGAGCGGAGCGGCGTTTACCTGGCCATTCTGGCTGGGCGGATTGGTTTGTCCGGCTCCGGCGAAATACAGGATCATTTCCGAACCAGCCTGGGCCGGATTTGACGCGGAGTTCGCGGAGTAATCCTCGTTTAATACAGCGAGGATCTGCAAAGCTGTATTGATTACGGCGACTTGAACCGGGTTGGATTTTGTGCCGTTATACACAACTTGGACGGTCGTCGTCGACTTAGTCAGTTCGAAGGGCGCCACCAGATCGATCTCTTGCGCGCTCACCGAGAGGAGCGGGACGGAGACTCCGTCGAATGTGACCTGTACGCCGGCGACGTTGTTTGCCAGGATTCCCGAGTTGATCACGCCCGGGGTGACAGTGGCCGGTCCCATCTGCTTGCCGAGGATTCGGATCAGCTCGCCCGGGGCGATCCCGCGAAAATTCGATAGGTCCACAGACGTCACAAGGCTAGCAACAGAGTCCAACGAAACCGCAGGTCGCGTGGGATCGATCTTGGCGATGTAAGCCGGCTGGGCACCTGTGAGGTTGTTGAAAGGAGCCGTGCCCGCGACATAGGCCAAACCGGAGGAATCGAGCACAAGGCCTGAAACGGAATCGAAATACGTTGAAAACAGCAACTGCGCGAAGTCCGCGCTGAACTTGCTGATAAATCCTGGCCCGATTCCAATTTGAAATGGACTCACGGTTTGCGATGGGCTGCCGTTGGGGTTCAATGGGCTCGAAATCCAAGGTTCGCCCGAAGAATCCACGGCGATCGATGTCGGGGAAAGACAGCCCGGAGCCCCGAGGTAAGTGAGACGCTGGATCGAATGCGCCTTGGGATCGAGCTTCACAAGCAACGCATTGCCTTGCGGCACAAATTCGGAAGGTCCAATGAAAAACTCGGGGCAAGTCGCGCTGGCCTGGGGCTGGAATGCACTCGGAGATGCAGGTTGAGACAGCCCGCCGCTTTCACCGGTGACGTAAATGTTGCCCGATTGATCGAGGGCGATGGCGTTCAGTACGTCGTACCCAGGGCCGCCGAGATAGGTGGCGTAGTCGAGACCGCCGAAGGGATTGATGCGAGCGAGGTATCCGTCGTACATTCCGCCACCGAATTGCGACTGCAAGGCGTCCGACGTGACGGGAAAATCCGGAGACAGAGTCCAGCCGGCTACCCAGGCGTTGCCACTCGTATCGACCGCTGCGCTTGTGCCGTAGGTGGCACAGCTCCCGCCGATCAAGGTCGAGGAAATAAGCGCATTGCCGGCGCCCGCGATCCTGGCAACGAAGGCGTCGCCCGAAGTCGGCATAGAAGGGGATGGGAACAGGTAGCAACCCGGGACTGGCGCGGTTTGGAACGCATTTGCCGTCACCGGAAAACTACCTGGTGCGAAACCGGTGATCACCGCTTCTCCTGCGCTATCTAACGCAATGCTTGTGGATGATGCCGACTGGCTCCCGAGCAGCGTGGAGTAGATCAACCGGGAACCATCCGGGCTGAGCTTCGAGACAAAAACGTCCCCGGTGCTGTTCAGCCCGGTCTGGAATGCGCCGGTGGTGGTTGGGAAATCCGAGGATGATGTCGTACCGGTAATGTAGGCGCTGCCGTTGGCATCCACAGCGATTCCGCTGGCTCGATCGCGTCCGCTTCCGCCGAGATAGGTGGAGTAGAGAACCTGGCTGCCATCCGCACTCCACTTAGTAACGAACACATTATTTGGCGAATATATCCCGAGGAAGACACGTGAATCGACCGGTGAGACGAAGATCGTTTGGGGCGTGATGGAGTTCGGTAATGAAATCGTCGACCAGGTTTGCCCGGCGTCCGTGCTGCGAAACAGAAGATCGTAATCGGTGACGTAAACCGTGGATGGATTTCTCGGATCCACCACGACGCGGCTCAATTGCGTTAAGTGGATCGAGGAGAACACCGTGCTGAAGGTCTGGCCGCCGTCGGTGCTCCGTTGGACTTTGGAACTCGAATTGACCAGGTACACAGTGCTTGGATTATCGGGCGAAATGGCCAGCGTTTGGTTGTTTTGAACGGGTAGACCCGACCCGGGGTTCCAGGTGCTGCCGCTGTCGGTCGAGATCAGTAAGCCCTGGTTGGTCGCCACAATAATCGCTCCATTCGAGCCAATGACAATGGCATTCGCCGCGCTGGTCAGTTGGTTGGGCGCAAACGGGAGTTGCGTCCAGGTCTGGCCGAAGTCGGTACTACGCAAAAGAGCAGATGGACTTTGGACGCTGGCGAAGACGGTTCCAGTCTGCGATGGATGAGCTACGATCGTCAGGACGCGGGTACCAGAGAGACCGTTGGTGGAGGCCTGCCAAGTCGCCGCGCCATCGGTACTGACGAAGATGCTCTGTGTTGTGGCGGCGTAAAGTGTAGTGGCGGAACCCGCGTCTACTGCCAGAGCAGTTGCGGCACCTGCAAGGCCGGCATTGGCTGCTTCAGTCCAAGTGGTCCCGCCGTCGGCGCTCTGAAAAATGCCAAGTGGCGTTGCAGCGTAGACCGTCAACGGAGCGGAAGGTGCGGCTGCTAGCGCGCTCACTGAAGTAGCTCCTTGCAGCGATGGAAAGCTGAATGTTTGGCCGGCGTCGGCAGTGACCAGCAGCGGACCTCCGCCCAGGTGGCCCTGGACCGGATTCACAATCGCGAAATCCGTGGAACTGGTGCTGCCGGCAACATAAAGATTGCCGCGTGTGTCCCGAGCAAGCCCAGCTGCGGTGGTAAAGCCGCTGCCGCCGAACGATTTGTCGAAGACGATTTGGGGATCAATCACCAGAGGGAGGTGGTGATCGTAGGCGCCGGTTTGGAATCGAATGTGGTGAGAGGAGTCGATTCGATAGACCGCGTCGACGGGCTGCTTCCGGCCCGCAATCATCTGATAGGCCACCGGCTGAGGTTGATAGATCCGGAGAGCGCCGGTGGTCAGAACGAGGTCTCCGCTGGGATCAATGCGAAGGTCGTCGATGCCGTCGAAAGCGAGCTGGATTTTTCCGGGATCGTGGCCGGAGCCGATTTCGAAATCGTATTCGAGGTGTTCCTGGTTTGCTCGAAAAACCAGATCAATGCCGGGATAGACGGCGCGCCAGCGGACGCGGCCGTAGAGATCGTAAGAAGCGCGGACATCGCGGCCGAGGAGGTAGTTGGCCTTGCCGGGCATGCAGTCGAGGGGTTCGAGTGACTGTTTAGGGCTCGCGCCGACGGCCGAGAGTCGCACGGCATGCCCAGCCAGATGCAAGACGGCCGCGCGGGAGGTTACCGAAAACGCATAGCCGGGGCCGTGAGAAACATATTGTTGGCCATGCGCTTCGAAAGCCAACGCGCGAGGCTGGCTGACAACGGTAGAATCTGCGGCCAAGCATGAGAGCGCAAGAAGAGAGTAAAGGAAAAAGCGCACAACTTTCCTCCAAGGCGGGACGCAGGGGAACTGTTTTTGATTTTAGCATCGCCTTGTGGAGTCCGATAATACGATGAAGGCTCGAGATAGAGCGATGAGAAAAGTTCTTGTGGCGTTGCTGCCTGCCCAAGCCGATAACACGATACGTGGAATGAAACTACCGGTTTACGTATTTGCGCTGATCGCCGTTGTCAGCCTGGTACGAAGTTGCATTCATCTGCTCGCACCCGACGGAGGCGCAGGCAGCATCGCGGGAATGAATCTGACGGTGGCCGGCGCGGAAGGCATCATCTTTGCGTTTGCATTGTGGGGGAGTGCACAACTGATCTATGCCGTCATCCAGCTAGTGGTGGTTTTTCGATACAGGTCACTCGTTCCGCTCATGTATGTGCTGCTGATTGTTGAAACGCTCTTGCGTCAACTGGTGGGGCACATGAAACCGGTAACCTTTGCACACACTCCGCCCGGCGCAATCGGCAACTACGTTGTCCTGCCGGTTGCCAGCTTGATGCTGATGCTGTCTTTGTGGAGACGCCGGGAGGGCCCGCCGGTCTAGGCGGCGGTCAAGCCACAAGTTACGGTTAACTTCGCTCCCGATTCGGTTCTAGTCTGCTACAATTCTGTGTATGTTCCGAGGTCTCGAGCACACAGCCATCGCTTCACCGGATCCGGCGAAGCTCGCCCAGTGGTATGTTGAAAAGCTTGATTTTCACATCAACTACACCTATGCCGGCAACTATTTCGTGCGGTCGGCGGACGGTTCGATGCTGGAGATCATCCCGTCGGAAGGCGCGCGAGCGCCGCAGAAGATGAAGGACCCGGGAATCCGGCATCTGGCTATCAGCGTCGATCAATTCGAAGAAGCGATGGGCGAACTCAAGAAGCGGGGCGTAGAATTGCTGGGGGAACCGATTAACAATCAGGGCAACCGGTTGCAGTTCTTCAGCGACGGCGACGGGAACATCCTGCATCTGATTCGGCGGGAAAAGCCACTGCCTTGATCGGAACCTAGATTGTTAAAGCGGGTTTTCAAGGGATTTGCCTATCGCGATTTCCGCATCATGTGGATCGGGGCCTGCACTTCCCAAGTCGGCACCCAGATGCAGGTGCTGGCGCAGAGCTGGCTGGTCTTCCAACTTTCGAATTCTTCCTTCATGCTGGGGCTCGATTCGTTTCTCGGCACCATACCGATCGTACTGTTTTCGCTGGTAGGCGGCGTGTTTGCGGACCGTACTGAGAGGCAGAAGCTGCTGCTCGGTTCGCAAGTGGTGCAAATGACCTGCGCATTTTTTCTGGCGACTTTGTTTGCAACCGGCGTAGTACACGTGTGGCATATTCTCACTCTTTCGTTTATTGTGGGCACGGCGCAGTCTTTCGGAGGACCGGCGTACCAGGCGCTCATACCGTCGCTGGTGAAGCCCGAAGATCTGCCGAACGCCATCGCTCTGAATTCGATTCAATTCAATCTGGCGCGTGTGATCGGGCCGGTGCTGGGAGCCTTAGCGCTGGCAATCGGCGCCGCTTGGTGTTTTGCGCTGAACGGTATCTCGTTCATTGCGGTGATCATTACTCTGCTGATCATCCGGCCATACTTCGTGCCGACCAAGACCGGCGAATCCGTGCTCGGAAGCATGAAGGTAGGATTCCAGTTCATCCGCAAGCAGGGCGCGATGGTAGCGTTAATCGTATTGGCGTTTTCGATGACGCTGCTGGCTTTTCCTTTGGTCGTCTTTCTTCCGGTGTTCGCGCGCGACGTGTATCAAGGAGGTCCCAACGTGTTAGCGACACTGCTGGTTTGCTTGGGCATCGGATCGATTTGCGGGGCGTTGATCGTTGCGGGGCTAGGAAAATACAAGCGTCAGGGAAGGGCCGCATTGTTGATGCTGGTGGCGCTCGGAGTACTGATCAGTGGCTTCGCGCTCTCACGCTCGTTCATCTTGAGCTGCGTTCTTCTTTTCCTGAGCGGCGGCACGCTGCTGGCGGTGTTTACCACGATCAGTTCGCTGGTCCAAATGATTACAGGCGACCAGATGCGCGGCCGAGTGATGAGCGTGTACAACGTCGCATTTCGCGGCGGAACCCCGTTTGGCAGCCTGGTGGTGGGCGCGCTTGTTAAGGAGTTCACAGCACCGAGGGTGGTGGCCTGCAATGGGGTGCTTCTAGCTATTCTGGGACTATATTTTCTATTGGTGAATCGCAAGGTTGTGGCGTTGTAACCGACACACAGCCATGAGCGTCGAGTAAGAGATGAAGACTCTGGTTGTGATTTCCGCGCTTTTTGCCGCTGGTACCTGGGATGACTCGGAGCTTCTCAAGGCACGGGACCGGCAAGATCGATCGACACTGGAGAAGATGGCCGGCGAGCTTCGCGCGTCCGCCGAAAAAGATCCCAAGGACGCAGTGGCACAATACCGGCTGGCGCTGGCCGAATCGTATACGGCCGAAGTCGCCATCGAGATGCGGGATAAGGCCGCGGCGAAAAATGCGGCGGAGGCGGGGATTGACGCGGCCGAGCGCGCGGTGGCACAGAAGCCGGACTCGCCGGAATATCAGCGCATCCTGGGAACGCTGTGCGGGCAAATCATTTCGAGCAACGGGATGGCGGCGTTGAAATACGGAAAATGCGCGCTTACCGCCGTGAACAAGGCGATTGAGCTGGATCCGAAATCTTCGATGGCGTATGTGAGTCATGGGGTCGGAAACTACTACCTGCCTCCGGCTTTTGGCGGCGGCCTGGATGTCGCGGTCAAGGACTTCCGAAAAGCGATCGAGTTGAATCCGAAGAACGCGGACGCCTGGCTGTGGCTCGGGATCGCGCTACGGCGGGTGAATCAGGCGGAGGAAGCGCGACAGGCGATCGCCAAATCGGTGGAGCTGAATCCGAATCGGGTGTGGGCCAAGCAACAGCTCGAGAAGACACCGGCGCCATAGAACGCTGCAAGTTGGACCAGGGTCCAGCGCGGACGAAATCGGTATTTGAGTGCAGAGTGCACTGTCCCTAATTTTCGAGTTCGTGGCGGGAGGGGATTGAAGCCTGAGCGCCCGGGCGCGTCACTGAAATTGCGGCAGCGGCATTGGCGAACCGGAGCGCGGCGTCGAGCGGACGGGCTTCCGCCAGCGCGACGGCCAGAGCAGCATTGAAGACGTCGCCGGCGGCGGTTGTATCCCGGGCCATCACGGAAACCGCCGGGCAGTGGATCTCCGTGTCGGCATCGCTATAGAAGCACCCCTGGTCGCCAAGTTTCAACACTACCGCGGCGGGTCCGCGATCCCTGAGAGCACGGGCGAGCGCGGGCGCATTACAGATCGACACACGTTGCGGAGGGAGCCCGAGCAGGAGCGAGGCTTCGCTTTCGTTGGGTGTAAGGATGTCGACGCTCGCGAGTATTTCTTCGGATAGCGGCACCGCCGGAGCCGGATCGAGGATGGTGCGGGCGCCCTCCTCGCGCGCAATATTCAAAGCGGCGGCCACGGTGTCCAGGGGCGACTCCAATTGGAATAGCACTAACCGGGCGCCGCGGAGCACGGAACGCATCGCCTCGGCTTCCGAAGCGATCAAAGCGCGATTGGCGCCCGATGCCACCACGATGCAGTTTTGCCCGGAAGCGTCCACAGAGATCATGGCCACACCGGTGGCGTGCGAGTGCGTCGCGTGGACGGAGCTTACGTCGACACCGGCCGCCGAGAGACCGGCCTTGAGGTGATCGCCAAACGTGTCGTATCCCACGCGGCCGATCATTCGAACCTGCGTGGAAACAGTGGCGAGCTTCGCGGCCGCGCAGGCCTGGTTTGCGCCCTTGCCGCCCGGTATCATTTGAAAGTCGCGACCCAGTACGGTCTCGCCCGGCGCCGGGAGGCGGTCGACCCCAACAACAAAATCCATGTTGAGGCTGCCCACGACGACGATCGTCGTCATCGGGTGAAATCGATGCCGAACTTCTTCAGTTCCTCGGCATAGTAGCGCCGGTGGAGCAAATCCCACTCCTCGGTGCCCTCGGGAATTTCCTTCTTTTGGGAGCGAATCTTGGTACGCGCGGCGCGGTCGACTTTCTCTTCGACAGCCAGCAGCTCCGTCATGGATTTAACAATCTCCAGGCGTACGTCGTTGGGGTCTTTCTTAAGGCGAAACTCGCGGGCTTTGCGGAAGGCGGCCACCAGCTTGTGCGAGATGTCGTTGATCTTGTCGCGGGAGAGCTTCATGTTATCGCCCGTATCGCGGCCGGATGCGCGGATCACTTTGCGCTGCGAGATGAGAGTATTCTTGATGCGCCTGAACATCTCCTGATAGCTGACGCTTTCACGCCGCATGTAGTCGCTATACTGGCTGAGCAGTTCGCGGACCTCGTCGTTTAGACGATCCTCTACTTGCAGTTCCTCTTCAATCAGATGGCCGATCATTTCGGTCGCCGCATCGGGACTGGAGGTCTCAATGATCTGCGGCGTCATCCGCTTTACGAGCTGTCGGGACAGATAGGCTATGAACTCTCGACTCAGCAGCATGCTTGTGTTAGTTGAGGCAGCGACCGACAACTGCTGCCCGACTCGGAATCCTCCCTGAGACGGGAAAGACCGTTAACCGTACCTAATTCTCGCACATTCAGTTGGGAAGTTCCCCGCGATGGTGCTCGATAAACTCTTGATCGATCGGTTTGCGGCCACGAAAACCCTCGTGAACGCCGTGCCAGAATTGAATGCCGGACTCGCCCAGCTTCCAGCAAAGATAGACCTCCTGGCCGTGGAACTGAGTGGGGAAGTCGATGAGACCGATATCCAGATCCTTCACGACGCATCCGTACTCGTGGATTTTTTCAAGCGCCTCTTGCAGCTGGTGTGCGAGCGACTCGCGCCGCTCTTTTTGTTCCCGCACCTGGGAAAGATCCACCAGCACGCCTCCGAGCATGGTGATGCGGTGCGAGAAGTTTTGCCGGTCGTCTTCGGCCTGCTGATATTCGGATTTGAGCGAGATCGCATCCCGAATCGCGGATTCCACCTGAGGAAGTAGTTGTTCGGCCTGTTGCAGGGTGAAAAACCGGGGCATCCGCTCAGAGTGGGGCAGGCCTACACTCCAGAAACCTGGACGGCCAGAGACCGGCTTCGGGGGCCGTCGAACTCCGCGAAGATGATGCTCTGCCAGGTGCCCAGGAGCACGGATGCGTTGCGCACCTGGAGGCACAAAGTCTGGCCCATCAACATGCCGCGAAGATGCGAATCAGCATTCTTCCGCTCGCAATCGGAATGCTCGGGATCGTTATGGCGATAGTATTGTTCGCGGAGAACAACCTCTTCGAAGAAAGTCTTGACGTCATGCACCAGCGCATCCTGCCACTCGTTAAGGAAAACAGCGGAAGTGGTGTGCAGCGACTGCAGATGAACCAGCCCATCGCGAACGCCGCTCTTCCGCACGATTTCGTTGATGCGGTCGGTAATGTTGAGTAACTGCATTCTGTCGTTGGTGATCCAGTCGATGATCCGATTGAAGACCTTATAGCCGCCGACGGCGGGATCTTCCGCAGGAGCCGGACCGGCTTCCAGAATCTGAACCTGGGGTTTGCCCATCTATTGTCCTCTTACGTGATACGCAGCCAACGCAGAAAAGGATACAAGCGAATTGAGAGACATTACTCACTTGATTATAGCAGTGCGTGAATTGGAGTAACGCGGTTCGGTGGATTAAGATAATCGCAGGTTTACGGCCGGTATTCGAGCACCAACGTCGTGATGTCGTCGCTCAGCTCGGTACCCTCGCTAAAATCCTGCACGGCTTCCACTAACTTCGTCTGTAATTCGGCGCAACCCAGCGAGGCGTTGGCGCGCAGCGTTTCCGGGAAGCCTTTCTTATCAAAAAACTCGCCCTCGGCGTTCTCTGCCTCTGAAAGACCGTCGCTGTACATCACGATTTTGTCTCCAGCGAGAAGGTGCACCTTCTTCATTTCGTAGCCCGCCGCCTCCAGCATACCGAGCGGTAAGCCGGTGCTCTCCAGGAGAACCAATTCCGAACCGCGGACCAGAATCGGTTTTGGGTGACCGGCGTTGGACCAGCACAGTTGACCATCTCGCGCCAAGGTGCAATAAAACAGGGTCGCGTATTTCTCGCCCTTGGCGCGTTCATAAAGGAAGCGATTCATGCGCGCCATCACGTCGCCTATTTCGGTGGGGCCTTCGGAAGCGAACAAAAAAGCGCCTTGCAGCAGGGCCGCCAGCAGCGCGGCACTGACGCCCTTGCCGGAAACATCCGCGATCGCGCAGGCGAATGTGTCGGCGTCGATGTGCCGGACATCGAAATAGTCACCACCCACCTGGCGCGAAGTGATGCTCGATCCGGCGGCGCGAAACCAGCCTTCCGATGGAAGGCCGGCGGGCAGGAGATCCTGCTGAATGCTACGCGCGACGTTCAGCTCCTCTTCGAGGCGCTGCTTCTCGCGCTCCTCCTGGAGCAATCG
>DATHOT010000156.1:0-34775 GCA_035484655.1 Bryobacteraceae bacterium
GACTTCATCGCGTTGGCGGACAATAGCGCCAAGTCCGCGTAGTTGCGGCCATTGAGCGGTAATTCCGTAACTGCCTGCGTGCTGATGACCTGGCTTTGCTCACTCGAATCGGTTTGGAGGACTGACGCCGCCCCCGTCACCGTGACCGATTCGGTAACCGCACCGACCTGCATCGACAAATCGACGCGCTGGCGAGCGCCCACGTTCACCGTCACATCGGTGGCCGTCGCTTTCGAAAATCCGTTAGCCTCAACCGAAACGCTGTAGCGCCCAGCCTTGACGTTAAAGAAGTCATACTCGCCCCCGTCGTTGGTGGACGTTTTTACCTGTACGCCGGTATCTTGATTCGTGAGCGTCACGGTTGCTTTTGGCACCGGCGACCCGGATGGATCCTGAATGGTGCCGAGAACCTCGGAGGTCTCAAACTGCGCGAAGAGCGAAGTTGAAACAAGTAGGCAGACGAATAGAATGCGTTTTGCGAGAATCATCATAGCCCCTCTCGCGCGATCTTATCACGTTAGCGTTTCGTTTTGCTTACATGCCAATGACAGCTCGGAAACGTCGCAGCCTACGATTATTCACAAACAATTGACTTGAATTCGCTGGAGACCGCTGGCAAAATGAAGTCTCAACGAGTTTCAACCTATGCAGCGGTATCGCATCAACATGCCGCTGGTCGCGGTCCGTCTTTCTTCATCCTCCAATGGGGATACAGGCGGTGTGATGAGTTCACTACCGTCGGGCGCGATCGTCGAACCCAGAGGCCCATCCGATCTAGGCACCGGCATGATAGAGGTGTCGTGGGAATTTCTGCGCTACGCCGTGTTTGAGCGGGATCTCAAGGTTCGGGGAAGCTTAGTACGAACGGCAGCGGCTGGGTTAGAGCCCTATAGTCAGTAACTTAGCGAAGTTCCACCATCGCGGGGGACTCCAGCCAGGTTCGGAATATCACTAAAGCGCTGAAACACTTGGTCCTCCGATTGCTTCTACAGAGTGGCATGGTTCACCCTACTGGAAAACCCTCTAAGCGACGAACCTCGACTCGCCCGGAAAGAGCCGCCGGCTCTGCCCGAAACCCCCGCCTGCCGGCGGCGTACAAGAAGGCCCACGCGGAATATACGCGCTTGGTTCGTTATCTCAGGGTCGCCGTCGGAGTTTTGCCGAAGGCCGAGTGTCAGCTTTTGTTGGAGTTCGCCGAGGTTGCCAAACGGAAGTGCGAGCGAATACGGCGCACGCTACGTCCTTGCTCCCGGCCTGCTACTGCTTGACCGGCGGTTGGAGCGTGAAGTTGATGATGACCTCTTTGCGCGTATCGTAAATGCTCACCTTCTTCACCGGAGACGCGAGATCGCCGCGCTTGGCCAGAACTTCGTAGTCGTTTCCCATCGAGAGATCCCGGAACGCGAATTTTCCATCACTTTTGGTGGCGAAATCGATCACTTTTGACGTTTTTGTGTCCTTAAGTTGTACGATTGCGCCCGCGAGAGGATTATCGGCCTGGTCTTTCACAATGCCCTGGATGATCCGATACGGGGAGTCCTTCTTGGGCTTCTCTTTGTTCTCCAGGACGACGGCCGGCCCGGTAGCCGGCTGCGCCGGGGCCAGGTTTGCCCAGCCTAAGGAAACGATGGCGATGGAAACGAGCTTGACAACATTCATGGCGGATTCTTCCCTCTAGGATAGATCAGTCCGCGGGCAGCCGGTTCGACTAGAACTTGTTCAGTTCCGCGATCAGACCTTGTATGCCCCGTTTGCGGTAGATCTGCACCAGCCGCTGCTCTTCATCGGACGGCGAGGCGACGCGCTGCAATTGTGGCGTGCCCAGATCCGAGCGGCTCGGGATCCAGACGCTGCCATCGGCATACTCGACGCTGCTGACGAAGCCGGTCATGCCTTCAATGGCTAGCGGCTGGCCGCCGCGCTGGGGAAACTTCAAGGTCGAATTTTCGAGAATCTGGCTTTTCTGGCCGGGCCCGAGTTGCAACTCCGCCGGCACCGACCCAGCCAGAAACTCGCGCCCGCTGTGGTCCTGCAAAATCCATCCGATCTCCAGATACCGGATCGGGCGGTCGGATCGGTTCTTCACTTCCAGGCGGGGCGCCCGCGCCTCGTTGCCTGAGATCCGGGCCATGCCGTCGGTCGGCTCAATGGGCGAGTCCGGGAGCTTCAAAAACGCGAACTGGACCTGTTTTTCCGGCTCGAAATTGGTAGCCCGGCCGCCACGGACCACCTGGACATCGAACGCCGGGCGATCGGCCTGATGCGCCAGGCTCTCGACAATGGCCTGCTGGAGTTTTTGCTGCCCGCCTTCGGCCAGCAGCGATTTGAAATACTTCCGATCGCGGCGCGCTTCAAATTCACTCACGATCAGCGTTCGCCGGGAGTTGAGCTTATCGGGACCGTAAAAACTGAGATCGTCGAACAGGATGCCATCCAGGCCGATCTGGACGGGAGCGCCACCCGAGGCCTGCAGCGGCCGAAGCAGCCGCAGATCGACGCGTACCGGAAAGGTCTCCTGCGGGCCCACATCCAGGCTGGGGTAAGTGACGGAGCCTTTGCCGCCCGGCGTCGCCTCCTGCGCCATTACCAGCAGCGTGATCCCACGAATTCGACGGGCACTGGAGTTGCGCAGTGAAAGGGCGGCATGTAAATCGAGCAGCATCGCTCCGCCGCGCGCAGTCTCGTTCGAGTCCCCGAAGTCGGCCGAAACCACGGTAACGGGCGAATCTTTGGGAAGATCGATCTTGGGCAATACTGCCGCGGATAACACTGGCAGGAATGCCAGTGCAACGAACCTACTGCTCCGCATAGTACACCTTGTTGATGGTCACCTGGCCCGTATCGGCATCCACATAGCGCACGCCTGCCGAGCCCTTCATGCTGATGGAAACCGTGCCGCCGTCCGAGCGCGGATGGGTCAGCATCATGGTGCGGCCGTTCTCTTTCACTTCGATCGACGAAGAGGAAGCTTCCAGCATCACATCGTCCTGCGCAACAGCCGGATGCCGGCCGGTCTGACTGGTGAAGATTTTCCCCAATGCCGAAGACAGGTGTTGCGCCTGCTCGCGCGGAAGGCTGGTCCAGAATGCGGTGACGAACACGATTGTCGCGCAAGCCAGCACTAAGGCGGCGTTTAATCCCAGACGCGCCGGACGCACTCGGACGACTGGCCGATCAAAGCGCGCGATCGCTTCGCCCGCCGCTAGCCCGACGCGAATGTTGCCTGTCATCTCTTCGGCCAGCCGGTTCCAGTTGATGTCTTTCGGCAGATCCGGCAAAGCTTCGCGCACCTGTTTGCTCGCGGTTCGCAAAGCCGTCACTTCTTTGTCGCAATGCGAACACCGGGAAACGTGCCGTCTGACCTGCCATCGGTCCCAAAGCCCCAGATCACCGCCGGCAAAGAGCGCCAATTGAAATTCATTGGGGTGCTTCATGACGGCTTCCTTCCCTGCGCGCGACGGCTGCGTTCAATGTAGCGGCGAAACTTGATGCGGGCGTTGGCGATGTGCGAGCGCACGGTAGCCTTCGAACAGTTCATCTGGCTCGCGACTTCCTCGGCCGGCAGCCCCTCGACGTCCCGCAGCAATAAGGCGGTTCGCTCGCGCTCGGTCAGTACTGTCAGCCCTTCCTCGAGATAGGCCCGATGCTCGGAGCGGAGCACCGCCTGCTCGGGGCTCTCGGATGGCTCGCTCAGCGGCTCCATCAAGGTGTCGATCTCGCAAAAGTTGACCTTGCCGTTGCGCCGCAGAAAATCGATGGCGGTGTTGCTGGCGATCCGGGACAGCCAATGCGCCGCCTTCTCGATGTCCTTCAATTGATCCTGGCGCTGGAGCGCCTTGATAAAGGCCTCCTGGGTGAGGTCCTGCGCATCGGCCACGTTGCCGACAATCCGGTAGATGAGCAGGAAAATCCGACGTAAGTTATCGGAAATAAAGCGGTTCTGCAGCTCCTGGGCGGATTGAAGCGTGGCGTCGAGTTGAGAGGGAATGCCCCGCTCGCTCATGAGATCCTCAAATGTCTGCACTACGGACGCCATGCCTATAACAGGCTGACGCGAAAACCTTGAAAACGTGCAGGGCTTTCGATGACACTAGGTACTGATCGGCTCCTCTTTCTCAATTGTATATGGCTTCTAACCCCCTTCGGATCGCCCTCGTTGCAGATATTCACGCCAATGTCTGGGCCTTGGAAGCCGTCCTGGCGGACATTCAAAGGCAGCGCGTGGATACGGTGTTCAACCTAGGCGACATCCTCTATGGCCCCTTGAAGCCGCGGGCGACCTATGATCGCCTTCAGGCCCTGGGCGACCTGCTTACGATTCGGGGCAACCAGGATCGCCAGATTTACGAGGCTACCGAGCAAGACCGCCGCTCGAATCCTACGCTGGACTATGTGATCAAAGACCTGGGGGATGCGCCGATCCAGTGGCTTCGGACTCTGCCGCCCACCGCTATCTTCGAGGAAGAGATTTTTCTGTGCCACGGGACGCCCGCTAGCGACGATGCCTATCTGCTCGAGGACGTGGCATCGGGCGGGCCGAGGCTCCGGCCGGAACCTGAGATCCTGCGGCTGGTGAAAAGCGTCCGGCATCCCGTGATCGTCTGTGGCCACACTCATATCGCGCGCCTGGTTTCGCTCGCGAACGGACAGATGATCGTGAACCCAGGCAGCGTCGGACTGCCTGCCTATAGCGACGATTCCCCGGTCAGGCACGCGATGGAGACTTTTTCGCCGCATGCGTCTTACGCCGTCCTGACCAAAACAGCAGCGGGTTGGGATGTTTCTTTTCACAAAGTAGCCTACGGTTATGGGATAGCGACCCAATGCGCGGCGTCTTTGGGACGGAACGATTGGGCGCGGCAGATCGCCACGGGACGCGTCTAGACCGACAAGAGTTTTGCGAATATGTCCGGCGGCAGATCGGCGAGCGACGAAACCGCAACATCAGCCGCGAGCGATCCTTTGCGGCTCACTCCGATGCTGCGCATCCCGGCGCGGCGGGCGGCCTCGACACCCGCAGCGGCGTCTTCCACCACGACGCATTGGCCAGGCGGTATTTGAAGACGCGACGCCGCGGTCAAGAATACTTGCGGATCTGGCTTGCCAGCGGTAACGTCCTCGGCCGAGGCTACGGCTTGAAAGCAGCCAGCCAGGCCAATGACCTCCAGCACGACGTCGAGGTTCGCGCGGGGCGCGGAAGAGGCAACAGCTTGGCGCCACTTTTCCTGATGCAATCGGCGCACCCACTCGGCTGCGCCAGGCAGCGGAGCGAGCCCGCTTTCGCGAACCAATTTGCGATATAGCGCCTCTTTGGCATCGCCAATGCGCTGAATGCGATCGGGCGTGGCCCCGGCACCGAGCCAGTGGGGGAGGATGGAGTCGTTGCGCTGGCCAAATGTCACCACAAACTGATCGCGTGTGATGGGGAGACCCTCGGCCGCCATGGTGTCGCGCCAGGAGAGCCAGTGGAACTCTTCGGAGTCGACCAGCGTGCCGTCCATGTCCCAGAGAACCGCGCCAGCCAGCATTATCGGTGCATGCTATTCAGTTCGTCCGGGCTTAGCTCCAACTGATCCCCGATGAGGTCTGATCCCGAAAATGCTCTTTGCGCCACGCCGTTGGCGGTGTGAGACTCGGTTCGGGCCAGTACGTGATAGAGCTCATGCGCCAACACGCGAGCCATAGCGCGGCCCAACACTATATCGGAGCGGGCACGATCCCCTCGCGATACCGCGCGCCGCAGCGAAGACCGGACTTGATCGCATTCCACTTCGCTGAACGGCAGGACCACGCCGTCGGAGGTATGGGTGAATGCAAGCGGCCCGGAGTCCTCATCGCGATCCGCGGCCGGATCCATTTTGCATACGCCGTGAAATTTAACAACCAACAGATTGGGAAACGACTCCGAAGAGCTGACCTGGTCGCGGTCGCGCCAGGCGATCTGAATCCCGGCGTTCTTGAAAATAGAGGCCAACTCCCGCTTCATCTCCTCAAAGGCTTTCTCGGAATGAGTGTTGTCGAATTGGAAGACAACCGTAAGAGGCGTAGGTGTCCCAGACGGCGCGATGGAGGCACCGGACGCACAACCGAGTGCGAAACTAATCAGCCATGCGGCGACGTAGCGCATGATATCGACTGGGTCTTACAGAGACCTGATCGGCAACTTTGCCCGACTCAATTATAGGGGAAGCCGGAGGTTGGCGCTGACCGGGTGAGAAAATAAAATCATATGCGCTGGGGACGAACGCTGATAATCATCGGGCTTTTCGTCCTGGCGCTGGGCATGATTGTCTCCATCGGCGAAAAGCTTCCCATCCGCTTGGGGCGCCTGCCGGGGGACATCGTCATCCGTGGCAAGAACTCGGTCTTCTACTTTCCGATCGTGACGTCGCTGCTGATCAGCCTGATCTTGTCGGTGATTTTGTGGTTGTTCGGACGCCGCTGATTAATCCACCAACGTTTAGTCCACCACCGCGCTCCAACCGCGCCGCGACAGATCCCAATAGATCACGGCGCCGGCGGCGAGACCCACGGCCATCAGGATCGATCCGGTGACGTAGTCCTTCAGCAGGAGCTTGCCGCCGCCAAAAAGAACACCGTAGATCAGCGCGCAGCCACAGATCCAATCGAGGAGGTTCGAAGCGCCATCGGTGGATGGGCGGACATCGGGGGCGAGCTTGGCGATCGGCCTCCATCCGGCCGCCGACGGATGCGTGCGCCGATAGAAAGCGACCAGCGTCTCCTTCGATTCGGGCTTGGTGAGGAATGTCACGGCCAGCCAGACCACGGTGGTGACGGACACGGTGACGATCATGATCCAGGCGAAATCGACCGGCTTGTCGGTGTCGAGGCCGGCGACGGTCTGCATCAGAACCGAAACCACGAAGCCCGAAATCATGGCCGACACCTCACTCCAGGCGTTGATGCGCCACCAATACCAGCGCAGCAGGAGAACACCGCCCGTGCCGGCGCCGGTCACCAGCAGCAGCTTCCATGCGCCCGCGATCGATTCCAGGTAGAAGGTCACGACAGCGGAGACGATTGTCAGGAAAACGGTGGCCCACTGGGACGCTGTGACGTAATGCTTTTCAGAGGCGTCCTTTTTCAAGAATCGGCGATAAAAATCGTTGACCAGGTAACTGGCGCCCCAGTTCAATTGCGTCGCGATGGTGGACATGTAGGCCGCCGCGAATGCCGCCACCATCAGCCCGCGCAGCGACGGAGGAAGATAAGCGATCATGACGCGGATGTAGCCCGTCTCGGGATCGGCCAAGCCCGGAAACAGAATCAGCGAAGCCAGCGCGACCAGAACCCATGGCCAGGGCCGGATGGCATAGTGGGCGATGTTGAACCACAGCGTCGCGAGCAGTGAATTCTTCTCGTCCTTGGCGCTGAACATGCGCTGCGCCACGTATCCGCCGCCGCCCGGCTCGGCGCCCGGATACCAGGTGGCCCACCAGTTCATGCCGATGTAGACCAGGAACGTGATCATGGGCATCCAGGCGGAATTGAGGTCGGGTACGAAGTCCAGCGCCGAACCATGCCCGCCCTGCGCGATGTGCACCTGATCGATGGCAATCAGCTTGGCTTTCATCGCGTCGATACCGCCCACCGCCTGGACGGCAAACACTGCCAGCGCGATAACCATGCTCATCTTGATGACGAACTGGAAAACATCCGTAACCAACACGCCCCAGAGACCGGAAAGCGTGGAAATAAACGATGTCAGCCCGATCATCCCCAGGACGATGAGCAGCGCCGTGAACTTGTCGACGCCCAGCACCAGCCCCAGGATCTTGACCATCGCCAGGTTCACCCAGCCCAGGATGATGCAGTTGATCGGAATGCCGAGATACAAGGCGCGGAAGCCGCGCAGAAAAGCGGCGGGTTTTCCGGAATATCGGATTTCCGAGAATTCTATATCGGTCATGACGCCCGACCGCCGCCACAGCCGCGCGTAGAAAAAGACGGTGAGCATGCCGCTGGCGACGAAGTTCCACCACAGCCAGTTGCCTGCGATCCCGCCTTTGGCGACCATTCCGGTGACAGCCAGCGGTGTATCGGCGGCGAAGGTGGTGGCCACCATCGAGGTCCCGGCCAGCCACCACGGGACGTTTCTGCCGGAGAGGAAGAACTCGCTCACGCTCTTTCCGGCCCGGCTTTTGTAGTAAAAGCCGATCCCGAGATTAAACAGGAAGTAGAGAGCGACAACCAGCCAGTCGGCGAAAGTGAGCTGCACTACTGAATTGTAGCGGACGGGCACGGCTCTATACCGGGCAAGTTGAAGAAAAACTTAAGCTTCCGAGAGCCTTTGCCGATATGAACCGCAGCACATATGGCTCCAGACCTGGCAACCGACGCAGCTTTGCACGAGAGCGAGGAACGCCATCGCCTCGGCGCAGTCCTGGCTGCGACATTGCCGGCGGACCACACGGCCTCATTGACCGCGCTGGAGAATCGCGTTTCCGGACAGCGTCTTCAGGTTCTGCTGGCCGAAGACAATCTCGTGAATCAAAGCTTGATAGCCGCGGTACTCGAGAAAGCGGGACATCAGGTCGTGTTGGCTGTCGATGGCCTGGAAGCTCTGGCAGCCTTCGAGCGGCAGCCGTTCGATCTGATTCTGATGGATGTGCAGATGCCGCGCATGGATGGCCTGGCAGCGACGGAGGGCATCCGAGCAGCAGAAAAAACTTCAGGACGGCACGTGCCCATCGTAGCCTTGACGGCACACGCTATGAAGGGCGACCGCGAGCTATGCATCGGGGCGGGCATGGATGACTATCTCACCAAGCCTATCGATCTATCCGATCTTCGCGCGACCATCCGCATGTGGACAGAGCGGAAGTCTCCAGTTAGCCCGGCGCTCCAACTCTAGACGGCAAGCCGGGTTACTTCTTGCTGCCGTCGTCGGGATTGGCGCCCGGCGCCGAGCCTCCCAGAAACAGTTGCCGCCCATCGGTGAACGTGAGTTTCGCGCCCACGCCCCGATTCGACCCGTCCTTGGCCTGATAGCCTTCAACGATGATCTCGGTGCCAGGGGGCAGCGAATTCTTGTTGAATCCCAACCGGAACAGCGAGTTCGGGCTGCCGCCTTCGATCATCCAGTTCACGACTGTTCCGTCCGGCCCTTTCACATCCATGCGGATCCAGGAATGCGGATTCACCAATTCCCACTTGGTTACCGTGCCTTGCAGTTTCAGCGGCTTGCTTACATCGAACTCAGAGCCAAAGGCATGGTGAGGAAGCGCCGGCAGGGCAGTCAAAAGCAAACCAGCGCTAATAGCGGCGACGGATATTATGGTCCGCATCGGATTCGTCTCCTACTCTGACAGTTTCACTTCGGACTTTTCTTGGCGGCTTCCTCGGCCGCCTTCGCTTCCTGTTCCCGAGCCTGGGTGAGATTGTTCACCATATCGAAATTGCCTTCGTGACATGCAAACTCGTAGATCGGGCCCTTAATCTTGGTCATTGGAAGCTCTGCGCTCCAGGGTCTGGTCCAGGTGGTCGGATCTTCCACGGTGAATTGGTAGAGGATGGTTTCCGCGTCGACGCGCGTGAAGCGCTCGATCACATGCATGTTCTCACCCGACCCATGGAAATTTGTCTTGTCGTTGAAATTGGTCGTATCCACCACCAGCGTATTGCCCTCCCAGTGGCCGCGCGAATCTCCCAGATACTCGCGGATGTTCGGCCCTAGATGCGGCCTCCCATCCAAAGGTATGATGCGGGTGTCGTGGATCTCCTCGTGGAGAATCGCGATGTATCCGGGACCTTGCTGGATCTGAAGATTGGCATTGTAAGCCGGAGGCAGCATAGGCGGTCCTTCATGCGCCATCACGATGCACCGCTCGCCCAGACCACGGCTTTCAGGGCCATCATAAGGGCCTATTTTTTTCCGCTCCTCAGCAAGTTTTGCCAACCGCTTCTTCGCTTCCGGAGTCAAGGGAGGAATCTTTCCATCCGGCGGATCCACGATCAGCGAAGTCCGCACGTTGAGTCCATGCTTAGTCTGCGTCCGGTCCAGCCCGTACTGATGGAAATCGTAGTGCGCGATCGTCCCGGCGATTTCCTCGGCACTTCTGGGTACCTCCGCTTTTTTTTCCTGATCCGCCAGTTCCTGCTGGGTGTAGAATTCCTTCCCGGCCAGCTCGGCGGGGCGCTCCAGCGGCGTAATAGTGACGTTCGACCAATAGCCTTCGAGGTCGGGCTGTCCGTCGGGTGTCCGCTGGGTCCAAGTCTTGCTGGCGACCTGGCCCGGGGCTGCGATAGCGCAGAGCAACGAGAGGGCGATCACGCTCGTGAATAATTCACTTGCCCGGCTTTTTTCGAAGATGTCCATAGATCAATTCCTCGGCGTACTCGACGCACTTGAATTCTAATAACTGTGCATTCTTTTCGACATGGCGATACAGCGGCATGCTCATCTTCCAGGGTCGCGTAAAGACTTTCGGGTCCTCGATGGTCGCCTCGTAAGTTAGAGTATCAGGACTGCGCGGCGTATAGCGTTCCACCACATGCAGCTCGTCGCTATGGAAATCGCCGGCGCGGTCGAACCAGGTATCTTCGTTGAAACTGGTGACGTCCACGACCAGCGTGTCGCCTTCCCAATGACCCACCGACCACCCCATCCACGCCGGCGCGGGACTTTCGCCGGGATTACTGAGCGGGATATTACGGACGGCGTCCGCATATTCATAGGCGATCATGACCGACCTCGCGCCCTGGATAATTTGAAACGGAAGCGGCAGGTAGGTGGCGCGAGGGACGCCCGGAAGATAGCATTTGATCTCCGGATCGGCGGTCAACCGCTTTGCGAAGTTTTCTTTCTTCTTAGCTAGCGCCCATGGCTGATAGGGAATCTCGCCGCCTTCCACCACGCCTTGGCCGGGAGGAATCGCGCCGGCAGCGCCGAGTGAGACAACCGCTCCCGCCCCCGTCGAATGGTCCTGGATATCCCAATTCGCGGTGTTGAGCGCTTGCCATATTCCGTTCAAGTCGGGATGGCCATCCGCGGTCCGTGGCGCTTTATAAGGGGTGGGTTGAGCTCCGGCTGCAATCGCGCCCAGCAGGATGGCGACGATAGTTGACAGAACCGCCCTCCACGACATCGCCTTTGATTATAGGCGAGAGTCGGCTACGATACGTGAATGCCCCGGACCGCGTCCCTGTCGATCCTTATTTCAGTGGCCATCGCCTGCGCCGCTGCCGAAGAGAAGCCCATCGCCGTCAAAGTTGTGGTGGTCACCATGTTCGAGCGTGGGGCCGACACCGGCGACGAACCCGGCGAATTTCAATATTGGGTGGAAAGAAGCAAGCTGGATCGCGTCATCGCATTCCCGCAGGGCTATCACGACCTGCGCATGAATCACGACGGCGTACTCGGCATCGTCACCGGAGTCGGAACGGCAAAGGCTGCGGCCAGCATCATGGCGCTCGGCCTGGATCCGCGTTTCGACTTGCGAAAGTCCTATTGGCTGGTGGCCGGTATTGCGGGGATCGATCCGGCCGATGGCTCGCTCGGATCGGCGGCCTGGGCGGAGTGGGTGGTAGATGGCGATCTCGGGCATGAGATCGACGCGCGCGAAATTCCAGCGGATTGGAAGACCGGCTACGTACCGCTGCGAAGGTCGGTACCGTACGAACAGCCGCATCAGGCTGTCATCGACTCAGGCGAGGTTTACCATTTGAATGCCGGTCTAATGAACTGGGCGTTTAATCTGACGCGCAATGTTCCGCTCCCGGACAACGACGTGATGCGGAACGAGCGCAATCAGTTCGACATCCCGAACGCGCGCCGTCCGCCGTTTGTGCTCAAAGGCGACGAAATTTCTTCGTCGACGTTTTGGCATGGCCGGATGCTGAATGAGTGGGCTAACGACTGGGTTCGCTATCACACCGACGGCCAAGGCAACTATGTTACTACCGCCATGGAAGACACCGGCACGCTGCAGTCGCTGACGTTTCTGGCCAAAGCCGGCCGCGTGGATCCGGCTCGCGTATTGGTCTTGCGAACCGCCAGCGACTTTGACCAGCAGCGGCCCGGGATGACTGCCGCCGAAAGCCTGGCCGGAAATAAGATCGGGAAATACACGGCCTATCTGCCCGCGCTCGAAGCGGCCTGGCGCGTTGGCGATACAGTGGTGACAAAGTTGGTCGATAACTGGAAGCTGTATCGCGATCACATCCCCGGCGAAAGATAACACCCGCGCGATCGAACCGATGCTGGCTCTTCGGCCTGCGCTATCCCCCGGGAATACAACCAATTCGCGCACCGGAGTAAGAAACAATTTAGCTAAAGCCTGCCCCCCGATAGCCGATGGAAGAGCGACAGAGGTTGACGCCAATTCCTACACCGAGAGTTTTGTGGATCTCCGATCGGGCCGATGAAATCGTCGACAACGTCCGCCTTTCGCTGGTGTTAGTGAAGAGCGCGCTGGATGGGTTGAACATATTGCGGTACCAGGATTTCGACGTCGTACTAGTGAGCCTTCCCGTTCCTGACCGGGCTTCGGCTGCCGGTCTCCTCGAAGAATTGCAACAGGCGCAGCCCGGCACGCCGGTGGTGATTCACGCGCCTGACTGCAGACCCACCGAAATTGTCGGCCTGCTCCGGCTCGGTGCGTTCCACGTTTTCGAGCATGGAGACGCTACCAGTCTTCTTTACATGGCGGCCAATACCAAGCTGGCCGCCGAATACGCCGCTGAGCCGGTTGATCGCGAAGCCGAACCCTGGCGGCGTCTGCTGATCGGAGAAAGCCGTCCTCTCGAGCAGATCGCTCAGTGCATACGCCTGGTTGCTCCCCGCCGCTCCACAGTGCTGATTCTGGGCGAAACCGGAACCGGCAAGGAAATCGTCGCACGATCCATTCACGCCGCCAGCAACCGCAGCGACCTTCCGATGATCTCAGTCAACTGCAGCGCGCTGCCGGAGGCTTTGCTCGAAGCCGAACTGTTCGGTCATGTGAAGGGAGCTTTCACCGGAGCGACGAATCATCGCGTCGGACGCTTCGAGCAGGCCAACCACAGCACCATCTTTCTGGACGAGATCGGGGACATGCCGCTAAGCCTGCAAGCCAAGCTCCTGCGCGTCTTGCAGGAGCGTGAGTTCCAGCGCCTGGGCAGTTCGGAGAACGTGCGGGTGGACGTTCGTGTCATCGCGGCCACCCATGCCGATTTAGCACAATTGACCAAGCAGGAAAAGTTCCGCGAAGATCTCTTTTACCGGTTGAACGTGGTGCCTTTCCCGATCGCGCCTTTGCGGGAGCGCCCCTCCGACGTTCCGCTCCTGGTTCGGCACTTCATCGAAAGGATCTGCCGCGAAGAAGGAATCCCGGCTAAGAACATCTCCCGTGAGACGCTGGATCGCCTGGCCACTCATGACTGGCCCGGCAACGTCCGCCAACTGGAAAACGCAGTTGAAAAAGCAGTAGTGCTCAGCGGCGACCGGCCCGCGCTTTTTCCCGGCGATTTCCCGCTTCCGCCGCGGACCCATCCGGTCGCGTTCCAACCGGGCACGCAGCCCTTCATTGCGCTTCCCGATCAGGGCCTCGATTTCGAGCGCACGGTGGGAAACATAGAGTTGAACATTCTAGAACAGGCCCTGAAGAAAACGCGAGGCAACAAAAAACTCGCCGCCGAAATGCTGGGCCTCAAACGAACTACGCTTTCCGCTAAGCTCAGGAGCCTTGCTGCCGTAGGCGCGGCGGGATAGGCGATACCTGCGCCGCGTGCACGATGAACCGCTTGGGCGCTGATCCTACGTAATAAAACGGATAGCAGGTCACCAGGGTCAGAGTCTGCCCGTGCGAGGCAGCCAACACGCCAACATCTCTCGGCCCCACGATATCGGTGGACTCCACCAGGTAGCGATAGGTCCCATTCTCCGTCTCCAACTCGATGGTGTCATCCTTCTTGATGTTTCGCAGCGCCCGAAAGAAGGTATCGCGGTGCCCAGCCAGCGCTACGTTCCCGGCGTAGCCAGGCAACGCCGTGCCGGGGATGTGCCCAACCGCTTGATGCAGGGTCTTACCGTCGGCGCCCTCGCGCACCATGACCGTCAGGTTCAGGCGAGGAATCTCCAGCCGGCCGATCACTTCGGAAGGCTGCGGCGGCTTTCCCTGGGGCATCGGCTGAAACTTCGGGGCAGCCTCGGGAGCCTCCACTTTTTCGCGCTGCGAGCCGAACAACCACGAAAACTCATCTTCCACAAACCCTCGAATCGTGGACGTTTGCCCCCGCAGGGTCTGATCGAAAGCCCAGTCTTGGTAGGCCTGGGACAGAGTCGTGCTAGTGTTTACCCACACGTAAGTATCCAGCGCCACCAAGCCCACCAGCAGGAAAAACCATTCGAAACCGGCCAGCCAATGACGCCGCGACGGCGTCCGACCCTCGGGAGCCGAGTCCAATCTTAGGACGGTTCTCATTTCTTATCCGCTTCCAAGCTGTCGGGAGTGAACAAATAGCGGGTCCGCGTGCGAACATTCAATTTTTGACCCTCCGGCGACGAGGCCACTACCTTAATCTGCCGCTCCGGCTTGCCGTTGCTCGAATCCGGAATGTATCCGACGGTGTATCGCGTGCGAACATCCTTCGCGATTTGGCGGCAAATCGGGACCACCTCTTCCAGGGTCTTAGGAAAGTATGATCCTCCGCCGCTCACTTGGGCCAATTGCTTCAGTACGCCTGGGTTTGCTTCCGGATCATTCTCGTCGAAAATGCCTATCGTATAAATAGTCACGATCGATTCCAGAACATCGTGCATGACATCCGGAAGCCTGTGCTGGCTGACGTTGTCCCCGCCATCGCTGATCACCAGCAGCGTCTTCTTGTCGCGCCTTCCCATGTCCGTTTGATGCAGCGCCATTTCGATTGCGTCGTAAAGCGCGGTTCGTCCTTCGGGTATTCCCCGCCATAAAGCAGTGCCTAACTGGTCAATATTGTCTGAAAACAGAACGGTATCGGGGAGCCCGTGGCGTGCCTTCTCGTTGAAATTGATTACGAAGACCTCATCCTGCGGATTGCTGGCCTTGATGAATTCCAGCGCCGCGGCAATCACCTCCGCGCGCTTCGGCCGCATACTGCCGCTCTCATCCACCAAGATTCCGACGGTCACGGGAATATCGGCGTTTGCGAACTGCGTGATCTGCTGCGGCTTTCCATTCTCGTATACCTTGAAACTGTCTTGCGTCAGGCCCGAGACAAAGCCCCCGTCCCGGCTCTTGACGCTGACATCCAACAAAACAAGGCGCGACGTGGTCCGGATGGTGTAATTTTGCGGCTCCTGCCCGTCGGGTGTTGGCGCAGTCTTCTGGTAAAACCCAGCGGCAACCAACACCACGAACGGGGCAGCCAACATCCACCGGATCACGCCGCGCCCCTTGCTCATAGGTCTCTAACCTATGTTACGACGTGCGGACCACATGCAACACGAAGTACAGGCCCACTGAAAACAATCCAATCAATCCTACGAGAGGATAGGGACTGGCAGTCTTCGGAAGTTCCTGAGGAGCCGGTTCGGGAGCGGGAGCGGGTGCTGGTGCGGGCTGAACCTCAGGCTGAGTCGGCGGCGCTGCCTGCGCAACTTCCTGACGCGGCTCTTCAGCCGGCGCCGGTGTCGTTGTCACTGCGGCCGAGGGCATCTCGGCGGGTTGCGTAGCCTCAGTAGTCGGTACCGGCTGATGAGCAACAGCCGCTATCTGAACGGCTGCCGACTTCGGATAGGCAAACTCTTGTCCGAAATTGTCGCCGGGATAGAACCAGGCTCTCAAAGCCTTGGGTTGTCCGGGAGGCGTTTCCCAGAACGTGAATACAGTCTTTCCGGTCGGCTGCAGCCGATAATTCGGAATGGCCAGAATGGTGGTTTCCAAGTGTGTTTCATCGGCGTTGAAAATCTGGACGATATGGCGATCCGATGGTGAATCCAGAAGTTTGATTACGTACTTACCGGCAGGCAACACCTTGTTCGGAACTTGAATCGATTCATTGACGGTCATGATCGTCTTCTTGTTCCATTCATCCGCGCGGGCAGTCGGAGCGAGCGCGATTCCGAGCACCCCGACAGACGCGAGTGCGAGAACTAAACGGTTCATATATGAACTCCTTTCCCTGATGGAAATGTGCGATGCGCGATCGCTGAAAGCAACCGCCACGTTTTCAGGCTGCATGTACCTCATAGTTGCAACCGAGAGTGCTTATCGCAGCTACGCTGCCAAAAGATCAAACTATTGTTTTTAAAGGAGTTTTTCCACGGGGCCCGGGCAAAGGCCGGAAAGATTTACAGGTTTTTCGTGTCGAATCGTGGACACGCCGCCATTAACGCGTCAGTGGATCTTCAACCCAGGGTGGTGTTGCTTCCATCAGCCGCCCGAGCTCAGGCTCGAGTTTTACCATTTTTTCCTTCATTTCCCATGCGATATGGCGATAGCTGAAGTGCCCCTTCACGCCCGAACGAAGCCTGGATATATACTCCGCCTCCGGAAAATCCAGCTTGAAAAGAAACCGCGATTTGGTTGCAAATGGTAGCAAATAATGCGAACCGGGTTCCGGCAAAGTGACTGCCACGTTACTGGCATGTGACATTAAAGCGGCGTAACGCGTTGACAATCCCGCCTCCTCGATCGCATCCGGAGTCGCAAAACCGAGCTTGGTGGAATAATTTTGCCGGAACTGCTGGCACCTGCGATGCCGATGCAAGTCCCGATAAGCCCCGACGTCCATCACGATATCGTACGCGTAGGGCGCGCCGCGGAAGTTTCGCAGCAGCTCGTCGCGCTGAGTCCTCGATCGCAACGCGACATCGATGACCTCGTTCTTCCGCGCCGAACTCCATCCGCGAGCGAGTTCATACAGCGCGCGGTAGGACCGATGCGTCACCGGATACAGTAGCGTCGCAACGATATCGGTCAGCGTCTCATCCGGCTTCAACAAATCGACGGTCTCCGAAAATCCTTCTTCGCCTTCCGAAAGATTCTCCCGCGCCCACTGCCGCAGATCTTCCCCGCTATGCAACAAGTGCTCGTTCACCTCAACGTGCCGCGCCAGAGTGGGCGCCAACGCCTCCGATGAGCCGCTTGAATCCCACAGGCATTCAGGTGGCGCCGCGCAAGCCTCCGCGATCTCGCCCGCCAATTCCCGGATTTCGGCATACTCGGAAGCTTTCAAGCGTCGAATTTGTCTCTCCAGCGTCCGGATGCTAGTCACCTGTCCGACGCCGGTCGGGATTCCGAAACACAACATGTAACGCGCCACGTCGAAGGCGCGCGCCTTCAGATTGCGCTGATACGCGTCCGGCTTCATCGATTCTGGGCGGGGATGCCGCTCGGCCAGATAATCGAACATCCTGGCGTGAATTTCGTTGTATCCATCGAGCAGCTTTTTAGCCGCGGCTTGATAAATCGCGGCCTGCCCGGAATCGAATTCCGGCGGCGTCACGAAACCCGATTTAGAGAAATCCTGATAGCGCGACGACCGTGCCTGGCCGTCCCATAACTGCTCGTCCTCAACCTCGGTGGCCGCCAGTTCCGAGATGCCTTCAAAACACAGGACTACGTGCCCCAGGTCCGCTATGGACGCATGCCCGTACTGAAAATAGAAGCTCTCCAGAAACTTAGCGGAGTCATGCGTTCGTACCCAATCGATGGAGTCGCGAATGGAATCCGGCGACCGGCTGTATCTCGCCAGCGCGTACGCGCACTTCTCAGGCGGCATCGGCGCAACCGTGAATACCCGCTGTATGGACGTGGCGCACGCACTGTTGCGTGCCGTGCCGGCACTCATGCCGACGCCCGGGTCATTATCTTTTCCAGACATCCCGCTAGCCCTTGAACTCCCCTGCCAAGCGGCTCGCCAGCGGATGCGTCTGGCCGGCGTACTTATTGCCGGCCTTTTTGCCGTACGGCATCGACGAGGGCGAGGAGAGCTGCTCGAAAGTAAACGAACAGATTCGCATGCCCGGGTATAACGCCACCGGCATGCGGCTCAAATTGCTCAGCTCGAGTGTCGCTTTACCGGACCAGCCGGGATCGAACAATCCAGCCGTGCCGTGCACGATGATCCCGATCCGTCCCAGGCTCGACCGGCCTTCCAGCCTTCCGAGCACATCATCGTCGAGCTCCAGGCTCTCTTCGGTGATGGCCAGGACGAACTCGCGCGGCTGCAAGATGAACGAATCGCCAGCCGGCACCTCGACGCTCTTCATCAAGCCGTCAATCCCTTTCTTCTCCCTGAGGTCGATATAGGGATGGCGGCTGTGCTCGAAGATATTGAACTCGTTGCCGAGGCGAAAATCTACCGAACAGCTGCCGAACTGCTCGGCCGGCAATTCCGGCGCGATCTTGATCTTTCCCTGCGCGATGTAGCGCTTGATGTCCACATCGGACAGCACCATAGAAATTCACAGTAGCACAGGCGCGCCGCGCTCCATCCCCGCCGGCAGCGGGCCGGCGCAATTCAAATTAAAGTTACTGCGCCGTCTGTCGATAACACGTGCAGGGCCTCTCCTTGATCTCACTCCGGAAGTCTATCAACGAACTGGACAAATTGAACGAGTGCAAACGCGCCGCCGTTGACTGTTACGGTCTCGCGATCGGCGCCGTGGCGGAGCATACCGTGGAGGTCGACGCCGCCCAGGTTGCTCAGTTCCGATCGGCCCTGCAATCGCTCCGCGAGCAGGTGAAACCAGACATCACCGCCGAACAACTGCGCCAGGTACAAACCTCCCTTAGCTCTGAACTGGAAGCCTATAGCGACAAGGTTTACCTGCGGCTCCAGCGGTTACGGGACGATGTCCGGGCAGCCTCTCAGGCCGTGGAGGTTTTCGCCGGAAACTTCTCGGCCAGTGGATCCGACCTCGATGTGGAAGTGAAACGCGACCTGCAGCGCCTCGATAAGGCGGCACGCACCGCCCCGCTCGAGGAACTGCGGGGCGTCGTGGGCGGCGTTACCGCCAGTATCGCTTCCAGCTTTGAACGGGTGAAGTCCAGCAACCAGTTGGCGATCGCTCAGCTAAAAGACGAGATTCGCGTGCTCCACAAGGAAATCGAAATCGCGCGCAAGTCGCGTTCCGCCGGCAAGGCTGCCCCGACACCCGCACAAAAAGAGATCTTTTTGCAAATCGACACTTTTCGCAAGCGGAGCGCTCCCTTTTCGGTAATCCTGGTGGCGGTGAAGAATCTGCGCGGGCTGCAGAGCTGTTATTCCAAGGTTGCTATCGAGAGTACGCTCAGCTCCTTTCACGCCCGCCTCAAAAACGCGCTCCCGGGAGGTTCCACATCCAGCCGTTGGACGGATTCACAGTTCGCGGCGGTTGTGACCGTCGAGCCCACCGCCGCCATGGCGATGTCGCGCGAGCTGGCCAAGCAGCTTTCTGGAGCCTACGTCGTACAGGATGGCGCGTTCCAGACTGTCGCCTTGGAAGCCAATGCAGGCGTCATCGATTGCAAAACGCAGGGCGATCCCTCTGCGCTGCAACGCAGGCTGGAGCAATTGTCCGAGGCTCTGGCGCAAGACTAGCCGCAGCGCGGCGGGGCAGAGGCAGCAGGTAAAGAGCGGGGACGAAAATCCCGGCGTGTTCCGGCCTGCCTAGGTTGCGCTTCATCCGGCTCCTGAAATAAGATGAACTGCGTCGGGCGGCCTCGGAGAGTTTGTTAGGCCCGGTTTTTCGACCGTGTTCGCATGCGGACGTTTGAATGGGCCTACACCAACTACCGGGACGTCGTGCTGCGATTCGCGATCCAGTGCGTAGGCCGCCGCGAACTTGCTGAAGAAATAGCGGCCGAGGCGTTCCTGGAACTGCATCAACATTGGGCCTCCATACAAACGGATAGACTGCCGTCTTGGCTCTTTACGGTGGTTAAAAACCGAGCGGCCGACTATTGGCGGCGTCGGGAATTGGAGAAACGCTACGTCGTTGCAGAGACTCAGGTAAGCGAGCGGCCCAAGTACGCGGAAGGCACTGGACTGTTCGACAACGCGGCGTTGAAGCCAGTCCACAGGATCTGCCTGACGCTCCGATATGTCCACGATATGAGCTTGCGGGAAATCGCCCAACGTCTGGGCTTGAATGAAATGCAGATAAAAGGCCATTTACAGTACGCCCGGGCCATCTTGCGAAAACAGTTTTCTGCCTAGGAATTTCGTACAACATTTTGTTCCGCGCCATAGCTCTCGCGCGTAATCACTATGGATACGAGATAATATAGCTGCCGTCTCGTTCCAATATAGGTTTTTTGCGAGAGTGCCTGGATGAGCACGTCCGATTTCAACGCCGAAGAGGAAGGGTTCAAGAACCAGATCGAATCCACGCTGCGTGAGGTTCGTGCGACCGCTGGGGCCTGTCCCGATCCGGATCTGCTCATGGCGGCACGTTCCGGGATTCTGACCCAAAGTGCCGAAGCCGTCCAACACCACATTCTGATTTGCCCGATTTGTTCTCAGTTGAGTAAAGATCTTTCGGAACATGAGTACCCCGGCGCTTCCGATGACGAGGACAAGCGGATTCGAGCCAGATGGCGAGGCCTCGATCAACCTGCACGGCGGTCAATCTGGCGCCCGTTGGCGGCGGTCGCCGCTGCTGTCCTGCTCGCGGCGGGAGGCCTTGGCATGTGGTTGGCTCGCAGGTCAGTTCAACAACAAACGGCGGAAGTCGTACCGCCGCCGGTACAGATACCATCCGGTTCCTTAAACACGAGTCGCTTCGTTTTGCCGTTCGAAAAGGCGCCTATTAAGATTCCGGCGGCCGCCGTTCTTCTTTACCGGAGCGACGCCGGTTCGAGTCAGGCATTTCTAAACGACCTCGCCGCGGCGCTCAAACCTTATCGTGCTGACGATTACGCCGAGGCAAGCCGGCGGTTGGAGAATCTATCGCGAAAATATCCGAATTCGCCCGAGGCGCATTTCTATCTGGGCGTATCTCAACTGTTTCTGAACGACAACACCCACGCCGTCGATTCCCTGCAAGCCGCGCGGCGGCTCACCGACGAGTCGTCTCGCGATTCCATCTCGTGGTATCTGATTGTGGCCCTGGATCGCGATGGACGCTATTGGCAAGCTCGGACAGAGGCTTCCTCTCTCTGCGCTCAGGCCGGCGAGTATAAACAAAAGGCCTGCGCCGCCGCGGCTGAAATGAAGCGTCCCTGATATGCGCCTCCCTCTGGTTGCCGTCACGTTCCTCATTTGTCACTGGCCCGCCGATGCGCAAACCAAAGCGGCAGATGCTTTGGCTGCCGCCGTCCAACGCATTGATGCCAAAGATCTATCTGGCGCCCAACCATTTCTGGCCAAGGCCCTCGAGCTGGCCGTCGCAGAAAATAACGGACCCGTCGAAGCGGAAACCCGCAGCCGCCTCGCGATCATTCTCACCCTGCATGGCCAGTACCAGGATTCCGATGCGCAATTGGCGACAGCGCTGAAGTTATTCCAACGGTTGGGAGACACGCGCGGCGCCGCGGGGGTGCAGGCTACTCTCGGTAAAAATGCGTGGGCAACCGGCCGGCCGAGTGAAGGACGCGCTTACTATGAACAGTCTCTAGCAGCCTTTGAAGCGCTGGGGGATCTCAAGACTGTTGCACAGCGCCATTCCGATTTGACTTTTTTCACCTCCGGCGACGAACGAAAGATGCACATCCAGCGGGGCCTGGAACTGGCGCGCCAAACTGGCGCCCGGCTGACCGAAGCTCACCTCTTGCATTCTTGGGCGGATGGCGAATACGGGAGTGACGATTTTGATTCGGCCTTCGAGCGCCTCGAGCAGGCACGATCGATTTTGGAAGAACTCGGCGCCCGCGCGGATCTTGCTCGAGTGTTGACTAGTATCGGACGACTGTACCGTGTACATGGCCATGCCGACCAAGCCTTTGTTTACTACCAACGCGCGCGCGATATCCAAAAAGAAGTCGGCGACCAGCAAGGAATGATTCAGAGCCTGCAGGCCATGAGTGTAGCCCTACTCGCCCAGAAGCGCTTTTCGGAAGCGCTGCGTTACGACCAAGAGGGGCTTCAACTGGCGCGGCAGACCGGTTCAAATTACATCATCAAGGTCATGCTGGTTTCCGTCGCTAATTGTTACCTGCGATTGGGGCAGTATGCCAGGGCTGTGGAATTGTTGGAGGAGGCGCGTGCTCTGCCGACACCTTCCCAAGAAACTTTGGCGCTCCTGTCCGATGTTCGTTTCCGTTTGGGTCAGTATGAAGAGGCGCTGCAGGCTGCTCAGGAATGCTTCGACCTGGGACCCGGATTTGGCGAACAGTCGCGCAATGTACTCCGGCTCCGAGCCCAGGCGTTATTCAAATTGGGAAGGCTGCCTGAGGCGCTAAAGGACGTTCGCCAGGTAATGCAATCCACCGAGCAGGCATGGTCTAAACTCGTCCCCGCGGACTACATGAAACAGCGGTACACGGATACGGATGCGGGATTCACCAGCCTTGCTATCCAGGTCTTGCTGGCGAATGGAGATGAGCGGGAGGCTCTTACGACTGCCGAGCAGGCGCGCAGCCGCGCGTTCCTGGACCTGATAGCGACGAAAAAGACCGCATCGCCGAACGACCTGTTAGCTTATCTTCCGAAGCGCGGTCCAGGCACGGCAGAAACAGGCCCACTCTCGAGCCGCAGCTTGGCCCATGCAGCATCCTTCGATGACATGCAGGCGCTGGCCGCGCGCCTGGGCTCGACGATTCTGACCTACTGGGTTGACGAAACATCCACAGTCGCTTGGACCATCTCGCCGCAAGGACGTATCACCAGCTCGAAGAGCGACGTCGGCAAGGAAACGCTAACCCGCTGGATTGAGGAAGCGACCGTCACTCCCGGCCGGCCCAGCGTGCGCGGCGACGTCCAGCTTGCGTCTCGAGCCAATGCTACGATCCTGGCAAACCGCGATACTCGGTTGGCATGGCGAAGTCTCTATGACGCCCTCGTGGGCCCCGTGCGTATGGCCCTGCCGGCCAAGACCGGGAGTCTGCTGACGATTATCCCCAGCGGCCCGCTGTTCGGGCTGTCCTTCGCTGCCTTGCTGGATGACAAAGGCCGCTATCTCATTGAAGACTACGCTCTCCATTACTCGCCCGCCGTTGAAGTCTTTCGGTACACGAGTCAAACCAAACAACAGGTCTCAGGCCTGCCGGCGCGTTATCTCCTGGTCGCCAATCCGTCCTCCATGCCCGCGGCGTCCGACGGTAAGCCTCTGCCTCCGTTGCCCGGATCGGAGCGAGAGGTAAACAGCATTTCGCGATTGCTGCCGCCAGACGTGGTGTCAATTTTGTCAGGCACACGCGCCGATGAACGAAGTGTCCGCTCTGCCATGCCCGCCGCGAAGGTGATTCATCTGGCGACTCATGGCATCGTTAACGGCGATGACCCACTCAGTTCATTCCTCGCTCTCGGACGGACCAGCGATCAGCGGGGCGAGGATGGCCGCTTAACGGCGGGAGAAGTCTACTCCTTGGATTTGCACGCGGATCTGGTTGTATTGAGCGCCTGCCGTAGCGGCGCGGGGCGAATTTCGAGCGATGGCGTAGCTGGTCTGTCGCGAGCGTTTTTCTACGCCGGCACAGCCTCCCTCGTTTCCACTTTGTGGGATGTCGCCGACCATCCGGCTGCCGAGCTAGTCACCGATTTCTATCGTTTGCTTGGGCCCGCGTCTGGCTCCAGTAAGAGCTCGGCCCTTCGAAGCGCCCAACTCCGTTTGTTGGCCTCTTTGCGCAAAGGGCAACTTCGCGTGGACACACCTTTCGGAAAACTGGCCCTGCCTGAAGACCCGATCCTTTGGGCGGGTTTTGTTCTGATGGGCGAACCTTAGGCCGGTCCTAGTACTGTTCACGCAAAATTCGCAATCTCTCTCCGTCCTGTTTTATTCCATTTGTTATCTGCCACTCGTATTCCCAACCGAAGCGAGATTTGGATAACGGGTTTGGTCCGGGGGGCTAACATGCGAATGCTCTTTCTTTTCATGGCCTGCACAGCCATGGCGGCGCCAGTGATCAAGTGGGGCAATATTCCATTGAGTTTCGAACCCAATACTGGGCAAGCGAACGCCGACGTTCGTTACCTCGCCAGGGGTGTTGCATATACCTTGTACCTGAACAATGGAGAGACGGTACTGGCGGCAAAGAATCAATTGCCTTTGCGGACCAGATTGTTAGGCGCCAACCCTTCCGCTGTCATTTTGGGCGAAGACCAGCAGGTCTCGTTAACCAACTATTTCGTTGGCAACGAACCGAGCAAGTGGCGCAGTTCCATTCCGAACTATGCGAGAGCCCGCTACCGTAGTCTCTATCCCGGAATCGATCTGGTCTACTATGGACACCACGGAAGCCTGGAATACGACTGGGTTGTATCGCCTGGCGCTGATCCTAAAACAATCCGGCTCACTTTCGACGGCGCTCAGAGTGTGCGAATCGACAAACAGGGCGACCTCGTCGTCAGGCTGGGTGAGAACGAATACCGGCACAAAAAACCGGTCGTATATCAAGACGTCGCGGGTAAACGCATCGAGGTCGCCGGCACCTGGTCTTTGCACGGTAGAGAAGCCGGCTTTCGCATCGGCACTTACGATCGGGGGCAACCACTAGTTATCGATCCGGTGCTGATTTATTCGACCTATATTGGCGGAAGCCTCAGCGATTTCGCCAACGCGATCGCGGTTGATAAATTCGGCAACACCTATATAACCGGGGGCACGGGCTCGACGGATTTCCAGATTCGGAACGCAACGCAACCCACACTAAAAGGCGTCGAAGATGTCTTTGTGACCAGAATCAACGCCAACGGGTCAGGCATAGTCTACTCGACATTTTTGGGTGGAGGCGGTCCGGACGAGGGCAAAGGGATCGCCGTAGATAGCATCGGAAACGCCTATGTGACCGGCAGCGCAGGCTCGTTCGATTTTCCGATGAAGGGCGCGATACAGGGCACGTGGGGCGGATCGGGAGACGTGTTCGTGACCAAGTTGAACCCGACTGGTTCATTGGTTTACTCCACTTATCTGGGTGGCAATGCGATAGACGATGGCCGAGGCATCGCCGTGGATCCTGCCGGCAACGCGTACGTCGTTGGGATCACTTTTTCCACCAATTTTCCGACGGTCAACCCATTCCAAGCCGCGAAAGGATTGCAGCAGGACGCATTTGTCGCGAAGATCAATCCGACCGGAACGGCGTGGGTATACGCTACTTACCTGGGTGGCAACGCGGTGGATGAAGGGTACGGAATCGCTGCAGACGCGAGCGGGAATGCATACGTGACGGGCTACACGGGGTCGACGAACTTCCCGCTGCAATCCGCTTACCGGAGCTCGAACGCGGCCAGTGTCGACGCGTTCGTCACGAAACTCAATCCGGCGGGTTCCGCGCTGGTGTATTCCACTTACCTGGGCGGCTCAGCTACCGATTATGGGACGGCGATTGCGGTGGACTCGTCGGGCAGCGCTTATATAGCAGGGGTTGCGGGTTCGACCGACTTCCCCGTTGCAAGCCCAATGCAGTTGCATCTTGCGGGCGCAGATGATGCATTCGTTACTAAATTCAATCCCGCGGGCTCGGCTCTGGTGTATTCCACCTATCTGGGAGGCGGCTCGGAGGACCAGGCCTATGCCTTGGCAATTGACCCCGCCGGCAACGCCTGGGTTACGGGCCGCACCAATTCGAGCGACTTTCCTTTGACCAATCCAATTCAGACCACCCGGACCGCCTTCGACATGTTCGTAACTGAATTGAACGCCGCCGGGACAGCCAGGCTGTTTTCGACATTCGTGGGCGGCAGCGGTAGCGAGTCGGGCCTTGGCATTGCGGCGGATGGCCGGGGGAACATACACGTCGCCGGGGGGACCCCTTCGACGGATTTTCCTGTTGTGAACCCAATTCAACAATCGAACGCGGGGGGCGCCCAGGATGCAATCGTGTTCCTGTTGGGCGACTCGTCTCCGAATTCCGTCTTTAATGACTTCGTCCGTAACGGCCGCTCGGGCGCCCTATTGTACGATCCATCCAGCGGTCAGTCCTACACGGCGTTGAGCAACGGCAATGGCACATATTCCTATCCCGGCAACCTCTTTACTCCGGGATTCGACACCCTACGCACCGGGGACTTCAACGGGGATGGAAAGGCCGACCTCGTCGTGTACAATTCGCACAACGCGCTGGCTTACATCGGCATGGGTAACGGCGACGGAACATTCGCCTTCCAATCCCTGTTTTGGAGTCCTGGTTACGACTTCGTCGAAACGGGCGATCTTAACGGCGACGGCAAGACCGACTTCGCCCTGTACAACAGCTCTACTGGAACCTTGTACACCGCCATCAGCAATGGCAGCGGCGGCTTCACGTACCAATACAATCTCGTGAGCAATGGCCTCACCTTCGTTCGTCTCGCTGACTTCACAGGCGACGGTAAAGCCGATCTGTTGCTGTACAGGGCGACGGATGGCTTAGCATTTCTCGGCATCGGCAATGGTATGGGGGGATTCACGTTCAATCCATTGTTCATCAGTCCCGGGTACAACCTTATCGATATTGGTGATCTGAATGGGGATGGGAATCAAGACGTCATTCTGTACAACAGCACCAACGGGAATGCGACGACGGGCATCAGCAACGGCACTGGTGGATTTGCATTCACTCCGCTGATCTTTAGCACTGGCTTCACATCGATCCGTTTAGCGGATTATACGGGTGACGGTAAGGCGGACGTGACAGTCTATAACCAGACCAACGCCGCTGCTTACTTTGGGACCGGCACGGGAACGGGAACATTCAACTTCCAGTCGCTGTTCTGGAGCCCGGGATACGATTTCGTGATTCCGGAAGACGTAAACGGCGACGGCCGAGTGGATGTGATCCTCTACAATAATTCAACCGGCACCGAATACACCGCTATCAGCAACGGGGACGGGACCTTCGCCTACACATACCAGTATTGGGGTATCGGAAAGGTGTTGGCTCTGGACGCGTCATACCCCTTTACGCCGCCGCCGTCGGCAACCATGAACCTGAGCCGTGCTGCTTTAACATACGGCATCAATGGAACACTGATTACCGGTCCGCAGACAGTCTCGCTCACATTCACGAACGGCGCAGGCGTCGGCTGGACGGCTTCATCGAACCAGGCGCAGATTTCCGTCAGTCCTGCCTCGGGTAACGGGTCCGGATCGTTGCAGGTAACGGTTGCCGCGGGAGCAACCAGCGGTATCATCACGGTCACGGCTCCGGGAGCGACGAACTCGCCGCAGCAAATCCAAGTGAATGTCACAAATGTCCCTTCGGGTACCCGGCCTTATGGCAGCTTCGATACGCCGGCGAACAACACTACTGGCGTGCAAGGCGCGATCGCGGTGACTGGCTGGTCGCTGGACGGCGTTGGCGTGAACAACGTGGGCATCTGGCGAGAGCCAGTGGTGGGTGAGACAGCCCAGTCCAACGGGCTGGTGTTCATCGGCAATGCAAATTTCGTCGCTGGTGCGCGTCCCGATGTCCAGACACAATACCCGAATGCTCCTTTCAACGGTAGCGCCGGTTGGGGCTATATGCTTCTGACTAACTTCTTGCCCAACGCGAGCGGATCGGGCGCCCCGGGCAACGGAACCTATCGGCTGCACGTGATCGTAACGAACGAGGCGGGACTCACCTTGGATCTGGGCACGCGCACGTTCACGGCGGACAACACGCACGCCACGCTACCGTTCGGGACGATCGATACACCGGCGCAAGGCGGCACGATATCTGGGAACGCGTATGTCAACTTCGGCTGGGGATTGACGCAGAATCCTTACTCCATCCCGACCAACGGTTTAACCATCAGCGTAATCGTGGATGGAGTGGCGGTGGGCCACCCTGCCTACAATAATTACCGCAGCGACATTGCAAATCTGTTTCCCGGCTTAGCCAACAGCAACGGGGCAGTGGGGTTTTATTATCTCGATACTACGACGCTGGCCAATGGAGTTCACACCATTAGCTGGAACGTATACGATAACGCGAGCCGGGGCGCCGGTATCGGGAGCCGCTACTTCACAGTCGCAAACACTGGAGGCGGAAATGTGCCCGCCACCGGCGAGCCGATCGAGCCTGGCCGGATCACGGCCGACGCTACGGGCGTTTACCCGGTCTCCATGGAGGAACTCGACCGGATCGATCTGCCCGTCGGCGCCACGAACGGGTATCTGCTAGTGAACGGCGAGCGGCAGCCTTTGCCGATTGGTTCCACGCTCAAAGGTGGGCATTTCTATTGGCAGCTTGGTCCGGGATTTCTGCGCGACTACAACCTCGTCTTCGATAGGCCAGGCAGCGAACCCGTCCACGTGCATGTAATTGTGCAGCCGAAACAATTCTTGGCCACCGAGCCTGGACGGCAATAGCGTCGAGGACGAAATGACATTGCGGCGTGCATCGCCGGCATCGGCTGGCCGGCGGCGTTTGAATCGAATCCAATCAGCGGCTGATCGCCGAAACATGGACAGCCAACGCGATCCGCCGTCGTGCGGAGCCGAAACAACTTTCAGCGCTTCGTAGGATCGCGGGTCTGGCTCGACACTTCGTCTACAGACTATTTAGAAACGTAATCAGGCTCGCTTTTTCCTGATCCGTAAACCCTACATTGAACCGGTTGTCGCTAGTTATCGTCGAACGCCTGCCTAACGCTGGGTTATCAGCAAGTATCCGGCAGCAGGCCTCAAGATCATCGATGTAACGGATGGTCTGGTCTATGCCCCAGGTGCGAAGGGTATACGTGCCAATGCTGAGCAAGTCCGCTGCGGCGCGACGAGAGAAGCGAAGCGCGGCCACCGGCTAGCGCTGCTTAGTGGGAAAAGCGAACGTCTTCCGGACACGCTCAAATACGTCGCCCTGGGCAATCCCGCTGGCGTCACCTTCATCGATGGCAGTGCGCAACGCAGCGAGCTTGGCCTCGTACTGTTGCTCCTCACGCTCCAATGTCCTGAGAGCAGCGCGCACGACCTCGCTCGCGTTTTCGTAGCGTCCGCTCTTGATTTTCTTTAGCACGAAGCGGCCCAGCTCATCGGTCAGATTGACGTTCCGGGTACGCATGAGACTATCTTACGGTTGGCAAACATTGCCAATCTGCGGCCTGAGATGCAATCGTCCCGCCAAGAAGTTCTGCAGGAACGTATAATTTCACTCACGAATACGCAATGGGACCGACGGCTGCTACGCCTGAGGGCATTGCCGAACCGTCCCTCGCACCTAATTTGTCCACCGTCTTGTCCACTGCCCACCGAAAACTAAGGACCTGTTCCGCTATCGCCTCCGCCGCCCCGCCTGCCGCCGCTTGGCCTCGGCTTTGCGATCGGCATCAGGCGAAAACGCCGCTTCCAGCATCTCCGCGACTTCCTGCTGATGCCGCTTCAACGATCCCGTGGCTGGGCTGGCGCTGGCCGCGCGTCCCACATAGCGCAGGGCCCGGCCGCTCGGTTCGAGAATCGGCTGGATCTGTTCCTGGACGAATCGCCACCCGCCCATATTGCGCGGCTCCTCCTGCACCCACACGACGTCGGCGGTCTCCGGATAACGCGCCAGAATATCGCGAACGTCCGCGGCCGGGAACGGATACATCTGCTCCAGCCGAACTAGGGCGACATGGGCGACTTTGCGCTCCTCACGCGCGGCCATCAAATCGTAATAGACCTGGCCCGAGCACATCAGCACCCGGGTTACCCGCGCTAAATCCACGCCACTCGGATCGTCCAGCACTTCGCGAAACGCCCCGCTGGTTAGTTCGTCGATAGCCGAGACAGCTCGCGGATGACGCAGCATGCGCTTGGGAGTGAAGATGATAAGCGGCTTACGGATGCCCCGCCGATCCGGGCCACCGTGCATCTGCCTCCGCAGCACATGGAAATATTGAGCGGGCGTGCTGGCGTTCACCACCTGGATATTGTCTTCGGCGCACAGCGTCAAAAACCGTTCGATGCGCGCGCTGGAGTGTTCCGGGCCCTGGCCTTCGTAGCCGTGCGGCAGCAGCAAGACGAGTCCGCTGGGCTGGCCCCATTTTGATTCGGCGCTAACGATAAACTGGTCGATCAGGATCTGTGCTCCATTGGCGAAATCGCCGAACTGAGCCTCCCACAAGACTAATGTCAGAGGGTCGGCTACGCTGTAGCCAAACTCGAAGCCCATCACGGCATACTCGCTCAGCGAGCTGTCGTAGACATCGAAGCGCGCCTGCTTGCCGGACAGATGCTGCAGCGGAATGTAGCGCTCGCCGGTTTCGCTGTCGAATTGTTCGAGATGCCTCTGACTGAATGTTCCGCGGCCGCTATCCTGGCCCGCGAGCCGGACCGGTGTCCGTTCCAGCACCAGCGTTCCGAAGGCTAACGTTTCAGCGGTCGCCCAGTCGATCGGCGCGCCGGTCAATACTTCGCGGCGCTTCTTGAGGAAACCCTCGAGTTTGGGATGCACTTTGAAATCGGGCGGGAAAGTGGTGATGCCTTCCACCACACGCTCGATGATCGCCCGATCCACCGCCGTGTTGGGCCGCGGCTCTATCATTTCTCCCAAATCCACGGCGCTCAGGTCTTGTACCTGGTATTGCCCGGCATGCTTCTTGCCTGCCTCGTAGGCTTGATTCAGCCGCTCCGACACACTCTTGCGAAGATCGGAGACCTCCGCTTCATCCACGAATTTCTCCCGCAGCAACTGCTCAGAATAAATCGCGGCTACCGAGGGGTGCTGGCGAATCTTGCGATACAGAATCGGCTGAGTGTAACTTGGATCGTCGGCTTCATTGTGGCCGTGACGCCGGTAGCAGAACATGTCGATGACCACGTCCTTCTTGAACTGCTGCCGATAATCGTAGGCCATTTGCGCCACACGGACGCAAGCTTCCGGATCGTCGCCATTCACGTGGAAGATGGGCGCCTGTACCATCCGCGCGACATCGGTGGAATAGGGCGTAGAGCGCGCTTCGTTGGGATTGGTGGTGAATCCGATTTGATTGTTGATGACCAGGTGGATGGTGCCGCCGGTGGTGTAACCTTCCAGTTGCGACAGATTCAATGTCTCGGCCACGACACCCTGGCCTGCAAACGCAGCGTCACCGTGAATCAGGATCGGGATAACGCGTTCGCGCTGGATGTCGCCGAGCCGGTCCTGTTTAGGGCGCACGATGCCTTCGGCTACCGGGTCGACCGCTTCTAGATGGCTGGGATTGAATGCAACTGAAACCACGATTTCGCGTCCGCCCGTAGACTTGCGAACGCCGCTCGCGCCCAAATGATATTTCACATCGCCCGAGCCTTGCGTGCTATCGGGATCGATGCCTTCGAACTCCGAAAAAATCTCCACCATCGATTTGCCGACGATGTTGGCCAGAACATTGAGGCGCCCGCGATGCGCCATGCCGATGACAGCTTCGTGGACGTGGGTATTGGCGGCGCGATCGAGAATCTCATCCAGGATGACGATGGCGGATTCCGCCCCTTCCAACGAGAATCGCTTATGTCCGATGAAACGGGTATGCAGGAAATGCTCGAATCCTTCCGCTTCAATGACGTGTTGCAGCGCGCGCATGCGCGTGGGCGCGTCGAGCGGCCAGCGATTTCCGGTCGGCTCCATGCGCAGCTGCAGCCAGCGCTTCTGCTCCGGAATCTGGATGTTCATGTACTCGCATCCGATTTTTCCGCAATAGGTCTGGCGCAGCGTTTCCAGAATTTCGCGCAGGGTCGCGATCTTTTGCGGCTCGTCGTCATCGGACATCAAGGTGCCGGTGAGAAACTCGCGATCAAGATCCCAGATGGTCAGCCCGTAGGTGGCGGGATCGAGCTCGGGATGGTAAACCGCCTCCGAGCCTAGCGGATCGAAGTCGGCGATCAGGTGCCCGCGCACTCGATAAGCGTTGATGAGCTGTAGCACGGCCGCTTCTTTGGCGACTTCGTTCAGCTCCGCCCCGCGCAGACCCGGAACCGAAACCGGCCGATCCGGCTCCCAGTGGACCGGCTTGTGCGGAATCTTGAGATCGGAGAAAAGTTCCTCGTAGAAACCTTCCTCGCCCTCGAGCAACGCTTGCAGACGGCCCAGGAACATTCCCGATTCGGCGCCCTGAATCACGCGGTGATCGTAGGTGCAGGTCACGCTCATGACCTTGCTCAGGCCGAGCAGCGCGCGCAGCTGTTCGGAAGCGCCATGATATTCGGCCGGATAGTCGATAGTGCCGATGGCAATGATCGAACCTTGTCCAGGCATCAGGCGCGGAATGGAGCTGAGCGTCCCGACGGTGCCGGGATTCGTGAGTGATATGGTGGTGCTTTCGAAATCCTGAACTGTGAGCTTGTTGGCTCTGGCGCGGGCGACGATGTCGTCGAAAGCTTCCATGTACTGTGCGAAATTCAGCGCTCCGGCGTTCTTGATATTGGGAACCTTGAGGGAGCGGACTCCGTCTTTGCCGGCGACATCCACCGCGATGCCGATGTTCACCTGGCTCCGAATCACTCGGGTAGGTTCACCGTTCACTTCGGCGTAGGCAGAGTTAAGCGTGGGATTCGTTGGAAGCGCTTTGATGACTGCCCAGCCGACGATATGCGTGTAGGAGATCTTAGGCCGGCCGATCAGGGTGCGGTGCTCGTTGATGATCCTGCGATTCTCGTCGATCACTTTCACAGGAATGACGCGCTGCGAAGTAGCCAGCGGAATGCGCAGGCTGGCATTCATGTTCTCGGCGATGCGGGCGGCCGCGCCGCGAAGGGGCAGCAGTTGATCGCCGTCGGATGGTTTTTCAGCAGGCGCCGGTTTTGGGGACGTCCCCGTGACAGGCGCTGTAACAGCTGGTGTCCCGTTAGTTGGCGCAGGGGTGCCACCGTTCGATTCAAAAATTTGCTTCCAGCTATCGTCTACAGTTTTGCGATCGTGCAGATACTGCTGATAGAGCTCGTCTTCGAGCCAGCTATTGATACCAAACTCGGGAGGCGTTGATTGAGGCATGGAAAAGTGCTGTCCAATCTTCATGATAACCGCTGTACCCGGCAGCCGTAAATCTCTGTAAAAAAGCAACCTGGCAGGCGGCCGGCACATCCAATTTAGTGAGGAGAAAAGAGAAAAATATGAAATCAAAAATCCTGAGCATGGCGCTGGCTTTAGGTCTCGCCGCATCGACCGCCCCACTTTTCGGGCGCGCCCCGCAGCAAGGCGATTTGGGCGATCAAGTGCGTCACGAATTAGTGATGCTTCCCTACTACAGCGTTTTTGACGACCTGGGTTACCAGGTGGACGGAAGCACCGTCATTTTGACGGGTGATGTAGTCTGGCCGGTTTTAAAGTCCGACGCCCAAAACGTCGTGAAGCGAATTCCAGGCGTGACCAACGTCGTAAATGAGATCAAAGTGCTGCCGCTATCGCCGTTCGATAACCAAACACGCAGGGCAGTATACCGGTCGGTCTTCGGATACGCTGGTCTCTATCGCTACGCGATGGGTGCGATTCCCAGCATCCACATCATCGTGGACAACGGTCACGTGACCTTGAAGGGCGTCGTGGATAACGAGGGCGATAAGAATTTGGCGTACATCCGTGCCAACGGTGTCCCGGGAGTGTTCTCGGTAACCAACGATCTGCGCGTCGCCGAAAAATAATTAGGGAAAATAATTAGGGACACTCAAATACCGATTTTCCGAAGCATTGGCCATCGATCCCTAGCGATCGGTGGCCAATTCCTTTTTGTGGCCTGTAGCAGTTTCCCGATCCTGCCGATATCGAAGCAGGACCGCTTCGAATGCGTTGGACAACCATTGGCCTATCAGCAGGAGCCGAGCATTTCGCCCCTAAACCCGAAGAGCCCAAACCCGTCGATTGGACGAAGCGTATTGTTTCACTCTGGATCCCGGCCATTCTCGGGCTCGGCCTACTGACGGCCTTCGCTTATGTGGGGGTCCGAATTGCAGCCGGGAAACCGCAGGTTCAATCTGTAAGCTCGCCGGCCACCTCTGCACCGGCCAAAATTCAGGTCCCGGTAGATGTTCCGCCTGCCCCAGCGCCCAAGCCTGTTCCCCAACCCAACGTCATCGCCGCCAACTTCACCGTGATCACGCCGCAACCCGGCGAGCGTTATCTTCAGGTCGGAGCCGTAAGCCCGCACATGGTGCTCACCTATATCGACCATCTGCGGATCGTCAACCTCGACGCCGTGATCGCGCCGGGCCCCACACCCGACCTACTACGCGTATTGGTCGGCCCTTTTCCGGATCGCGATTCCATGGACAAAGCCAAAGCGATCTTGGAGGCCTCCGGAAGATCCCCCATCATCCGCAGTTACTAAACACTCGAGCGGCAACCTGTTTCAGATCCAGGCCAGCGACATCCTGATTGATCTGCTTACCGATTCCGGTACCAGCGCCATGTCCACCGAACAGCGGGCAGCAATCACCGTCACCAATAATTCGGGTGGCGAGTGCCGGTATCGATGGCCAATATACAGGCTGCCCGCGAAGCGACCGCGCGCCATCGTATCCCGCTTTACGGAGACGCCTGCTGTTTCGCCGAAAGCGCCTGGTTAACCAAGCGAGATGGGCCGCGCTATGGCGATCTGCGCCCGCGAGATCGCGCAGAAGAAGTTTTCGCTCGGCGACATCTGCACCTTCTCGGCCAAAAAAGAGGCTTTCGCGAACATCGGCGGATCTCTCCGCACCAACAACAGCAGGCTGCCCGGCATTTCGTCAGTACGATGCCTTACTATTCAGGGCGGTAGGGCGCACTAAGGCGATTAAGGCCAGTCCCTTAGGGCAACACTGGATATTCTCTATAAGCGGAACTGCCGTTTACCTGTTTTGAGCCACAGGTGTGTGC
>DATHOT010000157.1:0-3286 GCA_035484655.1 Bryobacteraceae bacterium
ATCGGAGGCATAGATCAGCGGCTTAACACCTAGCCGGTCACGGATCAGGATCAGCTTTTCGGCGCGGTTGTCCCAGATCCCGATTGCAAACATCCCGCGCAACTTAGAGACCAGACGATCGACGCCCCAGGCATCATAGCCGTGCACGATCACTTCGGTGTCGGTCTGACTCAAGAAACGGTAGCCGAGTTGCTCCAGCTCCGCTCGCAGGCTGGGAAAATTGTAGATGGCGCCGTTGAATACAACGCCTAGGGAGCGGTCCGGCGAGAGCATGGGCTGGAGTCCGGCGTCGCTTAAGTCGAAAATCGAAAGACGGCGATGGCCCAGCACTGCCCGAGGCCATTTCTCAATGCCGGATGCATCGGGGCCGCGGCGGGCGAGGCAATCCGTCATGGCGGCGACGATCGGCTCGGCGCGCTCGGGAGAATCGCCGATATAGCCCGCTATGCCGCACATACGATCATGATAAACCCTCGATCAGCTTTGCAAAGATCTCGCCCATTCTGGCGGCCGAGGCCTGCACCGAGAAGTGTCTGTGCAGCATGTGCTCCCCTGCCGTTGCCAAGCGCCGGCGTAGCGCTTCGTTTTCGATCAACGTGTGAAGCGCGGCAGTCAAACCCGCCGCATCGCGCGCTTCAAACAAGAGCCCAGTCTCGCCGTCGCGCACGAGTTCCGGATTGCCTCCTACATTGGATGCGACAGCGCAGCAGCCGCACGCCATCGCTTCCATCAATGAATTAGAAAAAGCCTCCGATAAAGAGGACAGCACGAAGATGTCGATCGCGCGCAGCCATTCCGCCACGCGCGAGGTGGACGGTTCAAAAACGCAGTCATCCCAGATGCCCAGCGCGCGCGCTTCGGCTTGGAGCGGCTCCCGCATCGGTCCGCTACCGACGATCGCGAGCTTCAATCCTGCTTTCGACTTCCGAAGTTCGGCGTAAGCCTTCAAGAGCGTGGATAGCCCTTTCTCCGGCCGGAGAGCGCAGACCACGCCGATCACTAAAGCATCAGGCGGCAATGCAGCCGGGCGGGGGCTCGTTCCTGCATGGAATTGCTCCAGATCGATGCCGTTATAGCAAAGTTGAATTCGGCCGGCCGGAACATTCTCGTCTTTTTCGAGATGCCGCCGGAGAAATTCGCAATTTACGACGATCGAGTCCACCCAACGATCGGTCGTACGAATCAGTTTGAGATAGTTGCTCGGAATCAAATCCCGGTGACAGCGCGCACTAGACACCGTGATCGCGGAGGTGAAAAAATGTGCAATCGGAATCGCAAAAACGGTCAGCGGGTAATCATAGGTGAGCACCAGCCGGATCTTGTGATGGCGGATATATCGCGCCAGTTGCCATGCTCCGGAGAGCGCGCCGGGAGAAACGAAAGAATACACTGGAAAATGGGCGATTGGTACGCCTGCTGCTTGCAGCTCTTTTCCCCGCAAACCCTCTGGCCGAAAGCATCCGACGTGAGGTTCGAATCGGGAACGATCGAGAGCTTTCGCGATCTCGGTCATCTGTCGTTCGCTTCCGCCCAGATCCAGTTCGCGAGCCATGAGCAGCACCGGATACGGCATCAGATTTCCGGGTTACTCATAGCGCAGCGCCTCAGACGGATCGCAACGGGCGGCACGGCGCGCAGGCACGTAGCTCGCTATCAGCGCGACGACCACGAACAGGATTCCACAAGTAGCATAGGTCCAAATGTCGGTCGCGCTCACTTCATACAGTAGACTCTTCATCAAGCTGGTCAGGAAATAAGCACCGGCCAGTCCAATTGCGATTCCCAGAATCGCCAGCACGAAGCCTTGCCGCATCACCAGGCGCCGGATGTCGCCGGGCCGCGCTCCCAACGCCAGCCGGATCCCCATTTCCTGCGTACGCTGAGCCACTGAATACGAAATGAGACCGTACAGTCCGACCGCCGCCACAACTAGAGCCATGGTCGAAAAAATGACGAGTAAAAGCGTCGTCAGGCGATCCGGCGCAATGGAGTCGGCCAGGTGTTGTTCCATGGTACGCACGTAGGTGGCCGGCTGGTCCTTGTCGATAGTCAGAATCTCGGCACGCAGAGGCGCGGAAAGCGCGCGCGGATCGCCCTGGCACCGCACGACCAGGTGCATGGAGTGTGGAGGCCGCTGCGCCATGGGATAGTACAGTTCCGGCACGCTTTCAACCGACAGCCGGATGTTCTTCACGTTGCCGACTACGCCGACCACGACGGTGGGCTCCTTCATGGTCCCCAGAAAAATGCGCTTCCCCAGCGCGCTCTCGTTGGGCCAGAAGCGGCTCGCAAAAGCTTCGTTGATGATGCCGGCCAGAGGTGTTCCCTCACGATCGCGATCGCTAAACGCACGGCCGTGTAACAACGGAATACCCATGGTTTCAAAAAATGCGGGACTGATGCCCTCGATCGCGAATTGCGGCCGCTGCCCCAGCGGCACTTCCGCGGAGCCTTCGGGCAGGAGCGGCGAATATCGCGCTGGACGCAGCGGCAGGCCGGCAGTGACCGCGACCGAGCGCACCCCCGGCATACCCTCGACTTGCCGGAGCAAGCGATCGAAGAAGCCGCTGGTCTGCGCGTTAGTCGAGTAGCGGGACGGCGGCAGAGCAATGTTCATCACCAGCAGGTTCTGTGGATTGAATCCGACGTTCACGCTCCGGAGGCTTACAAAACTACGCATCAGCAAGCCGGCCCCGATCAGCAGGATGAGGGAAAGCGCAACCTGCGAAACGACCAACATGCTGCGTAGGAAGTTGCGCCGCCGGCCGCCCCCGCTTCCCCTGCCTTCATCCCGTAGAACACTCTGCACATCCGCTTTTGAAAGCTGAATCGCCGGCACCAGCCCGAATAGGATTCCGGTGACGAGCGACACCGCCACGGTGAAGGCGAGCACCTGACCATCGATCTGAACGCGATTGATGCGCGGCAGGGCATTGGCCGGAAGGGTGGACATCACCCGCGTGGTCCAGAAACTCATCGCGACTCCTAGGGCTCCGCTCGCCACCGCCAGTAATACGTTTTCGGTGAGCAGTTGGCGCACCACTCCGGCGCGGCTCGCACCCATCGCCGTTCGCACCGCGATCTCCTTGCGGCGCGCCAATGCCCGGGACAAAAGCAGGCTGGCGACATTGGCACAAGCGATCAGCAACACGAATCCGACTGCGCCAAAGAGAACCAGCACCGCCGTGCGGACATTGGCGACCATCAGCGTTTGCACCTGGTTGAGGCTGATATTGAGCCGTGGATCCGCATCGCCGAGGTCCGGATATTCGCGGCGATATTGGCT
>DATHOT010000158.1:0-30704 GCA_035484655.1 Bryobacteraceae bacterium
GAAATAGTCAGGATGTGTGGCCAGGCTGTCGGCCAGCGATCGGCCGCCTTTCAAGACTCGCAGGACGTCTTGGACGAGCAGACGAAAGCTGGATCGCTCGGTGAGTTCGGTGGTGATGGACAGCGCACGATCGAGTGGCACGCCCGCGTTGAGTAGCGTCGAAAGTTCCTGGGTAAAGAACAGCACGTCGCGGCGTTTGGCTCCGGAGAAGCCCGGCAGCTTCAGCTCGAACGATTTCTTTGGTTCGGTGCCGACGAAGACCGGTGTCAGTCCCTGGCGGCGCAGTTCCTGCGCGACCCAGCGTTCGGTTTCGGCGTGGATGGTGCCGGAGCGAAGCTGGCCGTCGGAAGCCACGGCTCTGAAGTGGAAATTAGTCATACAACGTAGCGCACGCACTCTTGCGTGCCGCGTTCACACTCGTGTGAACGCTGAGATTTTATTGCGCGAAGCGCCACTAAACTTTCATGAATTCCCGCCGCCGCCTTCCCCACTCCTATCCCCAAGGCCGCTGGCTGTTCATCACCTGGACACTGCACGGAAGTTTCCCCGCCGGGTGGTTCCCACCACCCGCCAAGGCCACTTCTGGAGAAGCGTTCGCTTGGATTGACCGCCATCTCGATAACACGCGGGCCAACCCCCAGTTCCTGCGACAACCCGGCATCGCCCAGCTCGTTGTAGACTCTTTGTACCGCGGAGTCGAACTTGGCCATTACGCTCTTGGGCCCTTCGTAATCATGGCCAACCACGTTCACGTGCTCTTGATGCCTCTGGTCTTGCCCTCCCAGCTTCTGAAATCGCTCAAGGGATCGACGGCGCGTGAGGCCAATCGATTGTTGAACCGGACCGGCGAGCAGTTCTGGCAACGGGAGTCGTACGATCATTGGGTTCGTGATCCGGAGGAGTGGAGCCGCATTGCGCGGTACATTGAGAGGAATCCGGTGAAGGCGGGGCTGGTTGCGAGGATCGAGGATTACGAATGGTCGAGTGCAAATCCTAAGTTCGGGGTTCACACGAGCGCAGGCCCGGGCGTTCACACGAGTGTGAACGCGGCACGCACGAGTGCGTGCGCCACGAGCGAGAGCCATCGAGCATAGGGGAGTGCGTGCGCCACAACTAGAACTCTTGCGTGACACGCATCACCTCATCCGCCGTCGTCACACCCTGCGACACCTTCAGCCAGCCGTCCTCGCGCAGATTACGCATCCCGTTGCGGCGCGCTTCGTTGGTGATCGCCACCGCATCGTCATTGTGCATAATCAATTTCCGGATCTCGTCATTCAGCTCCATCATCTCGAAGATGCCGACGCGGCCCGTATATCCCGATCCAAAGCATTGCTCGCAGCCCCGCCCTCGATAGCACTTCACCGTCTCGCCGTCCGGCGCGATACGCGTGCCATCCGGCGCCTTGCAGTTGGGACAAATCACACGCACCAGCCGCTGCGCCAGCACCGCTACCAGCGACGATGTGATCAGGTAATTCTCCACACCCATGTCGGTCAAGCGCGTAATGGCGCTGGGCGCGTCGTTGGTGTGCAGGGTGGAGTAAACAAAGTGCCCGGTCAGCGACGAACGGATCGCCACATCGGCCGTCTCGCGGTCGCGAATCTCGCCCACCATGATGACGTCCGGGTCCTGCCGAACGATGTGGCGCAGCCCGGAAGCAAACGTCAATCCGATCTGCGTATTCACGTGGATCTGGTTGATCCCATCCATCTGGTATTCCACCGGGTCTTCGATGGTGATGATCTTCTTGTCGGCCTGATTGATCCGCTTCAGCGCCGAATAAAGCGTGGTCGACTTACCGCTGCCGGTTGGCCCTGTCACCAGAAAAATGCCGTGCGGCAGCGACGTGTAATGTTCCATGCGGCCGAGCATATGCTGGTCGAAGCCAAGTCGGCCGAGATCGTAGAAATCGCCCGCCGAGCGGTCCAGCAATCGCATCACGACGCTCTCGCCATATAAGGTAGGTAATGTCGAAACGCGCAGATCCACTTCGCGTCCCAGCGTCTTGATTTTGATGCGGCCGTCCTGCGGCAAGCGGCGCTCGGCGATATTGAGCTTGGCCATCAGCTTCACGCGCGAGATCATGGCGGCCTTCATTTCACGCGGCGGCGGCTCCTGGTTATAAAGCACGCCGTCGATACGGTAGCGAATACGAAATTCTTTCTCGAACGGCTCCAGATGAATATCGCTGGAACGCTTCTCGACGGCCTGGGCGATAATGGCGTTCACCAGCCGGATGACCGGCGCTTCGCTCGCCATGTCGCGCAGGTGTTCCAGGTCTTCGGCAGCGTCGGCGTTATCGGGATCGATGCCGGTTTCACCGCGCGCAGAATCGCCGTAATATTTGTCGATCGCGTCCAGGATCTCCTGCTCAGCGGCGAGCACGGTGTTGACCTTCAGCCCCGTGCAACTGCGAACCGCGGCCACCGTCTCGACATCCAGCGGATCGGCCATCGCCAGCACAACCGTGTGATCTTCGCGGCCAACCGGCAGGCAGCGGAACTGCCGCAGGAATCGCGGTGAGAGCGCTTCGGTTTCCGTCGATACCGCGGGCGGCCCGTCTATGGACACCAGCGGCACGCCCAACTGATCGGAGAGCGCCGCCAGAACATCGCGCATGGCGATGAAGCCCATGTCGACCAGCGTCTTGCCGATCTTGTCGCCCCGCTCCTTCTGCAGCTCGAGCGCGCGCGTGAGGTCTTCCTCGGTGATCAGCTTGCGCTCAATGAGAATCTCGCCGAGCCGCATGACTCAGAACTCGTCGGATGCGATGGCGCCTTTGTCAGCCGCTCCCGCCTTGGCCTGAAGTAACAGCTTCTTGGGCGCGTGCATAACGATTTGCGCCGGGAGCCCCTCGTGATTCTCCCAATTCCAATAGAAGAGAGAAACGCTCATCGCCACCTGCTCATCGGCCGGGACCGTGTCGAGCGACGCAGCCGAGTCAATGAGAATATCGCGCATTGTATTCCTCAGCGCCGCCATGCGCTGGACCTTTTTGTCGTGAGTGCGCTTGATCTCCTCGGGCTTGCGGGTGGGATGGAACGGCGAGATTCCGGTCGCGGGCGCCAGGTTTACCTCGCTCATGAATACCGCGCCGTATCCATTAATATACGCGCCTTGTGTCACACCCACGATCTCCGCCGGATCAAGGCCGTACAGATTCTGCAGCTTGCCGTCGACGCTCTTCTCCATGGCCTCGAGCATGGTACGAGTCACCTTGGCATCCGCCATCGATCCGGCCGGAAGCGCGCACAGCATCAGGCTAACGATCAACGCGCTTTTCATTGTCCGGCCCTCGCGTCGTTGAGGGCGATTTCCCAGCGGCTCATCTGCTTCTCGTAATATTCGGCGGCCTGTTGGACCGTCGCCAAATCCGCTTGGCGCCTGGTTTCGAAGCGTTTCTCGGTGGCGTCCAACACCTTTGCAAACTCAGCGGCCTGCCTGGCCTGAGCGTCGCTGACAGCTTTTTGCACCACGGTGTCCAGCCTCGCGCCCACTTCCCGCTCGATGCGCTGCTCGATCTGAGCAGTATCGACTGCAGGCGTGACCGCCACAACGGACCGCGTAAAGCCATACGTCAAGATCGCCGCGGCCAGGATAACCGCCGAAGCGAAACCCATCGCCGGACCCGAGTGCCAGATGGTCTCGTACCAGCGCGGCTCGAAAACTTTGTCCGATACGAACGAAATCCGGCGCGGAACTTCTTCATCTTCGAGCGCAAGCAGCGTGGTCTGGGTCAGCTTCAAGCGCTCTAACTCTTCGCGGCAACTCTGGCACGCGCGAACATGATCTTCCACCGGAGCTTTGTCGAGCGAGGACAATTCGCCCAGGAAATAAGCTTTCAAATCTTCAGACGAGCAATTCATTCCGCACCTCCCATCTTTACGGGAGCCAACGTTTGTTTCAGGAGATCGAGCGCCGTATACAGGCGGGATTTTACGGTCGACACCGGACAGGAAAGAATCTCCGCCATCTCTTCGAACTTGAATCCTTGATAGACCTTCAACAGTACAGCTTCACGCTGATCGTCCGACAACCGGCTCAGAGCGCCCCGCACCGCCAGGGTCAGTTCCATCGGAAACATCCGCCCGCTCGATTCGCCGCCGGTCTTCGGCTCCACGGCCAGTTCGCTTTCCGGACGATTCCTGCGCAGCAGCGAATAAGCCTCGTTGTGAGCAATGCGGAACAGCCAGCCTGGAAACCTCGCCGGATCTTCCAGCTTCTTCAAGTTTTGATAGGCCTTCAAGAACACATCCTGACTCAGATCGAGAGCGTCTTCCCGATGTCCCACCAGGCGCAGCAAGTAATTGAACACACGCTTCTCCCAGCGAGACACCAGAACGTTGTAGGCGTCCACGTTCCCGCGTCGCGCTTTGGCGATCAGGTCGCGGTCCTCAACCTCCCGAAATATCAAATTTCGGCTCCATCCCCAGAGACGCGCTCCGGCGCAGAAAAGACGAAACGCAAATTAGTTCCTTCGCCTATATCTTCTCACCATGCCCCGCATCACCCGCTCAGTCATGCTCCCAAATGGTTGATCGGTAGTCAGATAGGTCCAGGTGGCGCCTCGCTGCGAAGGTTCGGCGCCTCGCTCCTGGGCATCCGCCAGACGCTTGGGAATCTCCTCGCCGATCCGGGCTTCGAGCTGCTGGAACAGGGAATCCACCGCTGTCAGGTATTCGTACAATGGCTGCCGTCCGCCGTAGGAAAGCCACTGCACGCCCTCGCGCAGGTCGGTGATCGACGCCAGATATTCCGCCCATAAATCATCGATGGTAGCGAGCGAAACCAGCCGCTCCAGCTCCGAGCCGCTGGCCGTGGCGCCGGTCAAGATGTCTTGGCGCCGGCCGCCGACCTTCTGCCGCTGGCCTTCGATCGCGCTCTCGTATTTGTGCAGAAACTCACGGATGTCGAGATTCTGTCCCTCCGCCACGCGTTGAACCCCCTCGATATCGGCCAAACTGTGCAGCGGGGACGCGTATTTCACGAACAAATCGTCTTGAGCTGAGATGAAGAACCGCGAGCTTCCCGGATCGCCTTGCCGACCCGCGCGCCCGCGAAGTTGATTATCGATCCGCCTGCTCTCGTGCCGATTGGTACCGATCACATACAAACCGCCCAGTTCCGTGACACCGTCGCCAAGCTTGATATCGGTGCCGCGCCCCGCCATGTTAGTCGAAATCGTCGCGGCTCCTCGCTCACCGGCTCGCGCGATCATGCCCGCCTCCTGCTCTTCGTGGCGCGCGTTCAACACCTGATGCTCAATCCCGCGCAACCGCCCGCTCAGCCGCTCGGATTCTTCGACGCTCCGGGTCCCCACCAGGACCGGCTGACCGGTGGCATGCACTCTCCGGATCTCCTCGATCACGGCCGCTTCTTTCTCCCGTTTGGTATTGAACAACTCGTCCGGATAGTCGACGCGGATCATCGGCCGGTTGGTCTGAATCACTTCCACTTCCAGGCCATAGATCATGCGGAACTCGTCCATCTGCGTGGCGGCGGTACCGGTCATGCCGCACACCTTGGGATATAGCCCGATCAAGTTCTGCAGCGTGACCGACCCGAGAATTCTCCCCTGGGTCTTGAGCGCCAGGCCCTCCTTGGCTTCGATGGCGGTGTGCAGACCCGCGGGCCAGCGGCGATTCTGCGCGATGCGACCCTTGAACTCGTCCACCGATTCGATGGCGCCGTCTTTCACCAGGTAATCGACGTCGCGATCCAGCAGCGCCCGCGCGTGTAACGAATCCTGCACGGCGGTCAGCAGCGGTAGATTTTCCTCGGCGAACAGATTTCCGCATCCGAATGCGTGCTCGATTGCGCGGATGCCTGCGTCGGTGAGTGCGATGTTCCGTTCATACTCATCCAACGTGAAGTGCTGATGACGATGCAAGTGGCGAGTGACGCGATCCACCCGGTAGGCCAGCGGCTCCTGATCTTCCTTGCCCCCCGCGATTACCAGCGGAATCCGCGCCTCGTCGATCAGGATCGAATCAGCCTCGTCGATAACGGCAGCGGCGAATGGACGGTGGACCTGTTCCTCGGGATACATTGCCAATCCGTCGCGTAAGTGGTCGAATCCGATTTCATTCGGTGTGGCATAGGTGATGTCGCAGGCGTAAGCTTTCCGCCGCTCTTCGGTCGAGCTGCCTTGCTGCACATATCCCACTGTGAGCCCGAGAAAATCGTAAATAGGGCCCATCCATTTGGCATCCCGGCGCGCCAAGTAGTCGTTGACCGTCATGACGTGAACGCCTTGGCCGGCCTTAGCGTACCAGACGATCGCGGGCACGGCCGCCAACGTCTTGCCCTCGCCGGTCTGCATTTCGGCGATTTTGCCCGAAGTCAGCGCCAGCGCGCCTTGGATCTGGACATCGAACATGTCGAGCTGGAGCAGCCGCGCCGCGACCACGGCCGTGATCGCGACCACTTCCAGCAGATCGGTCGCGCGGCGGCCGGCAGATTTCAATTCGTCGTCGCTCAATGCGGCCAGTTCCGCTCGCCGTTGATTTATAAGTGGAATTTTTGACTCGGCACGCGCCGGGCCAGAAAATAAACGTTGCCAAAAATTGGACACCCAAAAAAGACACACAATATCGCCCTCCTTTCATTCTTCGACTTGAGTTAGCCGAGAGACGGTGGAGGACGTTGATAAAGAGACTTGAAAAAAAGCGGGGTAAACGATCGCGAATCACGCTGAAAAGCAACCGTAATTGGCCTGCGCGGACTGAATCCGCGTCTTTCGATGGACACGCGCTGTTCGGCGCGTCCGCGGGAAACCCAGACTATCGGGCAGCTTTCGGCGATCCGCTGCGTCCGCGCGATTGGCGTCGCCTGGGCGGAACACAGCGCCAGCAGCGCCGCCAACAGCCACGAGGTTGCCCGTTTGTTCACTGGTTTCAGTATAGGCCTTTACTTACCCAGAAGCCGGTCCGTAAGAGATGAATGGCCCGGCGAAAACTGCCCGGCCGCCGCCCGCAGATAGGGACGAAAAGCTTCGGCCCAATAGGCCGCGTAACCTCGCTCGCGGATATCACGCAAGGTGTGGCTATAATGTTCGAGCACGCTGCCGGCAAAAAGCTGCCCGGTGCGCCACACGGCCCGATTCGCCGCGCGAGCCAGCCGTAACAACGTCTCCGGCGCCCGAGAAATCGCCGAGACGGCCATGATCGATGAAAGCTGGAAAACCGACCGGTTCTGCGCCGCGGCCTCTAATTTCAGCTCGTCCCAGTGGCGGCGAACCAGCTCAGCCGAAGGCAAGTTGCGGGGCGGGATTTTCGCGATGCTCTGTCGAAACGCGTCCCATTCCTTTCGCAAACCCGCGACATCCATGGGCGGCGCATTGAACAGATCTGCGGCGCGACCGGTAGTTTGTTCCAGTCCATCCAGAAGCTGATCGATATTCTCGAATTTCGCATCGCGATCCAGCAGCCCTTCTTCCTTCAACGCTTCCGCGATTTCCTGCACGATCTGCCGGCCCGCGCCCGAGATGTCGGCCAACGCGGCCATAATCCACACTGGCGAGGCTCGAAACGCCAGCAATCCCGCCAGCTCGATTCCATGACCCGCGGTCCGCCGCAACAGAAAATTATTGGCCAATACGCCTTCCGACGGATAGACGCCCTTCACCTGGCCCACTTGCTCGATCATGAACCGCAGCGCGATGTCCACCATCATCTGATAGCTCTTGGTACGCCGCACCGCGGCCGGTACCGTTATGTCGCCCAGTTCTCTTATGAGCCCACCGGCGAGCGCCGCCGCGGAACGCACCACTCGCTCCGGCAAAGAAAGTATGTATTTCGGCACGGCACGCATTTCGCTCCGGAGTCCTCTCTGTCGCGCTACAATTTACAGCATCCCATGGCCGACATCGTGATTCGCCCCAGCATGAAATTCATTCGAGCCGGATACGTAATCACGCTGTTGGTGGTGGTGGCCGGCATCGTTCTGACTTATCACTACCTGCCCACGTCCTATCCGAATTGGCTGCCCGCCCTATGGCTGATTCTCTTCCTCTGGCCGATAAAGCGCCATATTCAGAGGCAGGCCGTAAAACTCACGATCGCTGGCGATAAGCTTCGCTATGAAACCGGTATGGCCTCCAAGTCGACACGACTCATCCAGCTCCCCAAAGTGCAAGACGTCCGGGTTGTCCAATCTTTCATGCAGCGGATGCTCGGCGTGGGCGATATCTCGATCGAAACGGCGGGCGAAAACAGCCGGCTCATGGTTCATAACCTCGATCAGCCGCAGCAACTGGCCGAGCAGATCACCGACCTGGCCGGCCACGCCTCCGGCACAGGATTACATTAAGGCGCTATTTCGGCCAAATCGATGCGATGTCGATGACCGCTCGCGGAAACTGGCTTGGCCGCAATTGGCCTTCTCTCAATAACGCTGCCGTGCCGAGCCTTGCCTCTTTGAGCAGCATTACTTCAACGGTCTGCGCTTCCGGGGAAACCACCCAGACTTCGGGGACGCCCAAGCTCTCATAGTCTTTGAGCTTTTCACTTCGCTCGGCGCGGGTGTTGGCCGGCGACAGCACTTCCACTACTAATTCCGGCGCCGAATGAAATATATCCATCCTGCTCCACGACGTTTTTTCGAATGAAAACCGCAATGTCGGGAACTCTGGTCGTCACCGGATCGCGCCTGATCACCAGCCCGAACGTACTCACCCGAACCTGAACCGTCTTGCGGTCCACTTGCGCCTTCAAGAGGTCGGCCAAGTTCTCGACCACATCCGCATGGATAATCTTGTTCGGAGGCATCTTGCGGATCTCTCCCCGGACGACTTCCTCGACGCCTTCCGCCTCCGGCATTTTGAGCCACTCCTCGTAAGTGATCACTTTGGGAGTTGTCGCCATTATTTAGGCCAAATTGAGGCGATCTCAATGGCCGCTCCAGGAAACTGACTCGGTCGCAATTGGCCTTCTCTTAGTAACGCCGCCGTGCCTAGCCGTCCCTCTTTGAGCAACATTACTTCGACGGTCTGCGCTTCCGGGGAAACCACCCAGACTTCGGGGACGCCCAAGCTCTCATAGTCTTTGAGCTTTTCACTTCGCTCGGCGCGGGTGTTGGCCGGTGACAGCACTTCCACAACTAATTCCGGCGCCGAATGAATATATCCATCCTGCTCTACGACGTTCTTTCGAATGAAAACCGCAATGTCGGGAACTCTGGTCGTCACCGGATCGCGCCTGATCACCAACCCAAAAACGCTCGTCACCACAAAGACCGCTTGCATATCTAGCTGCTCTCGGAGTTGCCGCGCCAACTCTTCTATAATCCGTGCATGATTCCATTTGTTGGGAGGCATCTTGCGGATCTCTCCCTGGACGACTTCCTCGACGCCTTCCGCCTCCGGCATTTTGAGCCACTCCTCGTAAGTGATCACTTTGGGAGTTGCAGCCATTTCCAGCCCTCTTTACATAGTGTACGATGCGTTGTTCGGCCGCCTCGCAAACCTCGTTCCGCCGAACCCGGATAATTTTACGTTAAGAACCTAACATTTCAATAACTTCCCAGCGCTCAACAAATTCCTTTGGTACTCTGTTACTAAGTCTGCGTAGAGCGAAATGCGATCGTTGCTCAGGTTAGCTTTGATTTTTCTTGCGTTACCGCTTTTAGGTGGCTGGCGGTTCGCCGGCCCCTACGGAGGAAGCGCGCGCGCGCTTGCTATTGATCCGCATAATCGCAGCACACTCCTGGTGGGCGCACGCGATTCGCTCCTGTTGCGCTCCGATAATGCCGGTGAATCCTGGCGACAGCTTCCGTTTCCCAGAGGCGCGCCCGGGGTTTTCAACTCTCTGATCATTCATCCCGCCGAACCGTTACATTTCTACGCCGGACTCGATGCCAGTGATTCAACGGATTCAGGAGTCTACGAAAGCAACGATGGAGGCGAGCGGTGGCGGGTGCTTCCGGGAATGCGCGGCCGCCGCATAGAATCGTTAGCAATGTCGCCCTCCGACTCACGCGTGCTTTCAGCCGGCACATCCCAGGGCGTTTTTATGAGCGCCGACGGCGGAGAAAGCTGGGACAGGATCTCGCGTGAGAACGATCCTGAGATGCAGGACATCACGGCACTGGCTTTTGATCCAGCCGATTCGAAAATCATCTATGCCGGCACGCCGCACCTCCCTTGGAAAACGGTGGATGGGGGCGCCACCTGGCGTTCGATTCACGACGGGTTGATCGACGACTCCGATATCTTTTCGATCCACGTAAATCCGAACCGGCCTGAATTGGTCTTCGCGAGCGCTTGTAGCGGTATTTACCGAAGCGACAACGCCGGCGACACCTGGCGCAAGCTCATCGGAATCCCCGGGACGCATCGCCGTACACATATCCTCGCCCAAGACCCTCGCGAATCCGAGACTATCTATGCTGGCACCACGCTCGGACTGTTCAAGTCCGTGGACGAAGGCCGCACCTGGAGGCATTTGACGTTCGAACAGGTCAATGGGATGGTTTTCGATCCGGACGACCCGCGCACGCTTTATCTGGCCACTGAACATGCCGGAATTCTGAAGAGCGTCGACGCCGGCGAAACCGTCCGTCCCGTAAACGCCGGGTTCGCAAATCACAACCTCACGCAGATCACCGGCGACGGCCAGCGTCTTTACGCCAGCAGCACATATGAAGGATTGTTCGGTGGAGTCTTCGTTAGCAACGATGGAGGGCTCGACTGGATCTTGCAGGCCAATGAACACGCTTTGCTCGGCCGCAACCTGAACAGTCTGGCCGCTGCTCCATTTCCTGGCGGAGGGTTGTTTGCTGCTGCTGAAGACGTCGTGCTGCGATCGACAGACGGCGGAAAAACCTGGCTTCCTCTGACGGCTCAGCCCCGAGTCGCGACCACTGCGGCGATCCGGCAAACGGAGCGCATCCGCATTTATTCGTTACAGACCGTTCAGGCCGACAAATTAGTGCTGCTGGCCGGGACACAAGCGGGCCTTTTTCGCAGCCTGAATAGCGGCGCGAGCTGGACCACGGTCAGAGATGCCTCGCTGGGCGGCCTTCCGGTCCTGTCGATTTATATCCCGCCTCGTGGTGCGGCACGCATCGCCGCTCGAACCCCGGCAGGCCTCTTCATTTCTCAAGACGTTGGCCTTACCTGGCGCCTCGCGCCACTTCCGGATGGCAGCTATTATCTTTACGACCTGGCGCTGCCGGCCGATCAGGACGGCCCGATTCTCGCGGCAACCTCGCGCGGCATTTTGCAATCGATGGATAATGGCGGCCATTGGAAACTCATCACCGACGACATCCCGGCGGCCACCGTGGACTCGGTTCGATTCCATCCCGTGCGGACGCTGGAAGCCTACCTGGTCCAGTATGGAAAAATCTATCAATCTTTGGACGGCGGAAGCTCCTGGAAACTTTTCCCCAGCGATGGACTGGAGCAATCCTCAGTTCGGATGTTGTGGTTCGCGCGTGATCTTCCCGCGCGGATTTTTGCGTTGAGCGCCGCTCGGGGCGCACTCTTTTTCGACCTGCCTCAGCCTGATCTGGCCAAGCAGAGCGATCAGGCGGTTTCTTCGAAGGTTAATGAATAAATAATAGAAAGATGATACAGGGAGGAGCAATGAAGTTTCCGATTCTGATGTTGACAACGCTGGCCGCGCTGGCTGTGATGCCCAACTTGGCCCGCGCTCAAAACGCTGCTGGCCCGAAGTCGGCCGACTACTTCAACTTCGTGGAACTCAACGTCTTTGGTGGATATGGGGACTACACGAAGCTCGCCTCCACGCCCACATCCCAGATCCAAGGCGGAGGACTGATGGGCGCAAGAGCCAGCGTCAATGCCTCGGAGTATTTCGCGGTGGAGATGGACGTTGGTTTCTACTCCTACCACAAGCTTGCCTTTCGTGGCCCCACGCCGGGTGGTTTGGCGCTGTCGCCGTTCCCCATGCATGTCTACCAGGGATCGTTCAACGGCGTTTTGCACATGACACCGCGAGACAGCAAATTCAGGCCGTTCGTTACTGCCGGCATTGGCGCCGCCGGCTATGCTCCGAACGCGAGCGCGAGAGGCTACGCTGCAGGGCTGCCGCCGTCCGCTGGGTTTGGTAATTTCAGAGCGCGGACGGATTTCGAAGGCAACTATGGCGTGGGCTTGAAGATACAAGCCGCTCCGCGCATTGGCTTCCGGTTCGATGTCCGAGGCTACATCGGGTTCGAGCCGGGATTCGGGCTTCCCAGCACGTCGGTTAATGGCAGCGCCGCCATAGTCCCCAACAAGGTGTTGAATGGCGTCGAGGTCACAGGTGGCCTTACTTTGTACCTTGGACACATCGGCGAGAAACCGGCTCCTCCAGCACCGGCGGCCCCGGCACCACCTCCGCCGCCACCCCCACCGCACAGCCTGACGGCCGGCACGATTTCTGCCAGCGCTACATCGGTCTGTCCGGGCGACGCCGTCCGGTTAAGCTCGGATGCTTCCGATCCGCGCGGGCACAGCCTCAGCTACCAGTGGTCGGTAAATGGCAACAACCAGGGCGGAAATAGCGCCAACTACACCTTCACGCCCAGTTCTTCGGGCGACTTCCAGGTCGGCCTTCACATCAGCGACACGGCCAGCACCAACGCCGCCGGCGCCGTGGATGCGGGCTCGGTTTCGATTCATGTCGGCGCCTATAACCCGCCGAGAGTGAGTGGCCTGACGGCCAATCCGCCGCAGCTTACCTCTGGCCAGAATTCCAACCTCAGCGTGAACGCCAATGGATCGGAATGCAGCGGCACGCTTACTTACAACTGGGCCGCGAGCGAAGGCACTATTTCAGGAACCGGCCCGAACGTCCAATACAATTCGGGTTCGGTGGCCTTCAACCAAGGCGACCGCAGCCGGCCGCAATCGAAGCAGGTGACCGTTACCGCAACCGTGACTGACAGCAAGGGTGGCTCGGGCACCGCATCCACTAACCTCGCCATCAACTTGGCGGCGGAAGCGAAGCACTTCGGCGACATCGTATTTCCGAAGGACAGCGCCAGGGTCAACAATTGCGGTAAACGCGTTCTGATCGAACAGTTGTACCCACAGCTCACCGCCAACAGCAATTACGACGTGGTGCTGGTGGGCCACATCGATTCAAGCGAAGCACCCACGAATCCACGGTCGCGTAGAAACCGCATGCTCGATCGCGATCGCGTTCTGCAAACTGCCGCCGTTTTGAGCGGCGGAACGGGAACCTGCACGTCGCTCGACGCCACTCGCATCAAAGGCAGTTGGGTGGGCGCCACGCAGGAGTCCGAATCGCTGCCGACCTCGTGTACTATCTCAACCACTGCGCCGAAGGAGCGCCGGGGTGCGGCCATCGAGAACACCAACGACGCCAAGAACCGCCGCGTGGAGATCTGGTTGGTTCCGAGGGGCATGGCACTGCCGCCAGCCGCTAGGGATGCCCGGGATCTTCCCGACGCCGAGCTGAAGAGGATCGGCTGCCCGAAATAATACTGGACTGAGCCGCGCGCGGTTACGGAGCCGCGCGCGTAGGCAAGCGATTCTCGTGTACGATTAGCCTTTGCATGACATCGCTCGGGGTCTTTCCCTCGCATGCCTGAAAGCCGGCCTGAACTTCGGCGGGAGCTTCGGCTCTGGCACCTGGTGCTCTTCAACATATCCGCGGTGGCCGGCGTCCGATGGCTGGCGGCGGCAGCGCAAGCCGGCCCCGGATCTCTCACCCTCTGGCTGCTTTCCGCCCTGGCTTTCTTCCTGCCGTCCGCGCTGGTGGTCTCTTCGCTTTCGGCGCGTTTCCCGGAAGAAGGCGGCTTCTATATCTGGACCAAACGCGCTTTTGGGAACTGGCACGGCTTCCTCTGCGCCTGGCTCTACTTCGTCAGCAACATCCTCTACTTTCCAACTTTGCTCCTCTCCGGAGTCGCCATGGCCAGCTACATGTTCGGCGCTACCGGCATGAAATATTCTGAGAATCCCTCGTACGCGATCCCCGTCACTTTGATGGCCTTGTGGATCGCCTTCGTAGCCAACCTGCTCGGGCTCCGCGTGGGCAAGTGGCCTTCGATTCTGGGCGGCGGTTCCACTTACACTGTGGCCGCGCTGCTATGCGTCTTTGCTTTGATGATCGTCTGGCGCTTTGGCTCGGCCACACAGTTCCACCTCCTTCCGGACCACAGCTTGTCAAACTTGAATTTCTGGTCGCAAATCGCGCTGGCGATGACCGGCCTGGAGCTGGCCCCTATTTTGGGGGGGGAAATCTACGACCCATCGAAATCCGTACCGCGAGCGGCGTGGATCAGCGGTTTTGGCTGTGCGGGATTTTACATCGCGGGAACCGCAGCGTTATTGGCCCTGTTGCCGCCGGATCGGATCAGCCCCATGACGGGCCTGGCGCAGGCTGGCAGTGAGGCCGGGGTTCGACTGGGCGCGAACTGGTTAACTCCGTGCTTCGCGCTTCTTATCACGCTTGGAGTGATAGGGCAGCTGAGCACTTACATCGCCGGAAACACGCGCCTGCCCTTCGCACTCGGGCTGGATGATTATCTGCCGCCCGTCTTCGCCCGGCTCCATCCGCGCTGGCACACACCACACGTTTCGATTTTGACTCAAGGCGTGCTTTCGAGCGGGTTGCTCCTGCTGATGGAATTGGGCGAAAACCTTCGCGCCGCATATCAGATCCTGGTCGATATGGTTGTGATCGCGACGCTGATTCCATTCGTTTATATCTTCGCCAGCGGTTTCAAGTTCGGACGGCGCTGGGCTGGGATTACGGGTGCGAGCATCTCGCTGGCAGCAGTAATCTTGTCCGCCGTCCCTCCGCCGGGCATCGCGTCAGTCTGGCTTTTCGAGCTGAAAGTGGTCGGCGGCACTGTGGTGCTGGCGCTGTTGGGTCGGGTAATATTTGTACGTAGTAAGGCTTCCAGCAAGGCCCTGGCCGGATGACTTACGCCGAATCGGTCCGCTTTCTTTACTCGCTCGGAAACGAGATCCAAACCGCGAAGTTCGGACTGGAACGGATTACCCGCCTGCTCGATGTCCTTGGCAACCCGCATCGCATGGGCCGCTTCGTCCACGTCGCCGGAACCAACGGAAAGGGCTCTATCAGCGCGATGATCGAAGCTGGATTGCGTTCGGCGGGTGTTCGAACCGGGCTTTACACTTCACCACATCTGATCGAACCCACCGAGCGCATTCAGGTTGCGGGCCAAGCGATTACGCCCGATCGATTCGCAGAGGTATTCACCGAAGTGCATGAAATCGCCCAGCGGATGCTCCAGGCCGGCGAACTCGATCTGCACCCAACCTACTTTGAGAGCGTCACCGCCATGGCTTTCTTAGTGTTCGCCCGCGAACGCGTGGAAACCGCGGTACTCGAAGTGGGATTGGGCGGCCGGCTGGATGCCACTAACGTCGTAAACCCGGCGCTTGCGGTAATCACGCCCATCGACTTCGATCATCAGATCTTTCTGGGCGACACGCTCGGCAAAATCGCCGCGGAAAAAGCCGGCATCTTGAAGCCTGGCGTCCCGGCCATCTTCGCCGAGCAACCGCCCGAGGCCGAAGCGGTATTGCGCGCTAACGCCAAAGGGCCCTACCTGCTTTCCCGTGACTGGGCCATCGTCGATCTCGAGCTGAATGCCCGCGGCAGCCGCTTTCGGCTTCGGGGAATGGAAATCAACTGCCCATTGGCCGGCGAACACCAAGTGGAGAACGCCCGCACCGCCGCCATCGCGTTGCACGAGCTCGGGATCCCCCCCGGCGGCATCGCGGATACCTGGTGGCCCGGCCGGCTCGAGCGGGTAAGGGAACAACCTGAAATCATTCTCGATGGCGCTCACAATCCCGCCGGGACTCGCGCGCTGGTGAGCTACATCCGCCGCTTTTACAAGGACCGCCGCATCTGGATCGTATACGGCGTGATGCGCGACAAAGCTGTTGCTGAGATGGTGGAGATGTTGTTTCCGCTGGCCAATTGTGTGATCGTCACTGCGCCCGCGAATTCCCGCGCGATGCCTCCTGAGAGCATTCCGGCTCCCGGCGTCGTTATCACTCATACGGTCGACGAAGCGGTTGCGCAGTTAGGCCACGCTCAGCCGAAGGATGCAATCTTCATCACAGGTTCGTTATTCGTGGTGGGGGAGGCCCGCGCGCTCCTCATACAATAAAGCGAGTGTCGTTCCTGCGTTCTCTTCTGATCACTGACCCGCTCATCATAGTCGCCACCATTATGTTCGGAGCAATGAGTCTGGTGGTGTCGTTCTTTGATCCGACCCGACACAAACAGAACGCGATGGCGCGCGCCTGGGCGCGAACCCTGCTGGCCGTGAGCCGCGTGAAGGTTAGGGTGGAAGGCCTCGAAAAGATCAAAGAGGACGGCAGTTATGTATTCGTGTCTAATCATTTGAGCTACATGGACACGCCGGTCGCATTGGCCAACATTCCCGTGCAGTTCCGGTTTCTGGCCAAGCGAGGACTTTTTCAGATCCCTTTCCTGGGATGGCATCTGGCCCGCGCCGGTCACATTCCAGTTCCACGTGGTGATGCCCGCGCCGCAGTAAAGACTATGACGCTGGCTGCGCAGGTTGTCAGGGAACAAAAAATTTCCCTGCTCATTTTTCCGGAAGGCGGCCGATCGAGAAAAGGCGAAATGCGCCCTTTCATGGAAGGCGCCGCCTATATCGCAATCCGCGCCGGAGTCCCACTGGTTCCGATCGGGCTCCAGGGGACTCGGGAAGTGCTGCCTTATGGTTCGGGGAACATTCGCGGTGGGCCCGTGATTCTGAGGATCGGCGATCCGATTCCGACCGACCAGGCAACTATCCGCGATCGCCTGCAACTCACCGAACTCCTGCGAGAGCGGATTATCAAGCTAATCGAGCAGAATTTACCGACCTCGGACTAGGTTAATACACTGATTTCCAATGGGCTGCGGTTTGGCTAAAATCGTGCTTTCAGAGTGAAGAGCCATGAAAGGTGAAAGATGAAAAAAACTTTACTTGGTTTCGTCCTTTTGGCTGGACTATCGATCTGTAGCGCTCAGATCGGAATCGGAATCCGGATCGGTCCACCGCCGCCGCCGCGGGTGGTCGCTGTTCGGCCGCCGCTCCCCGGCCCCGGCTTTGTCTGGGTGGACGGCTACTGGTACGCCGTCGGCAATCGCTATCGGTGGCATGAGGGCTATTGGACCCGTCCGCCGTACGAGGGCGCGCGCTGGATAGGACCTCGTCATGACGGGGAACGATTTTACTCCGGTTATTGGGATGGCGAACACGGCCGCCGCGAGCACGATCATCATTGGGACCGTGATCGCGACCGCGATCACCGCGACCACGATCGCCACTAAGCCGGCACCGCGTATTACAACTTAATCCCGAGCAACCGGGCGGCATTCCCGCCCAGGATCGCGCGGCGGTCGGCATCACTTAAGCCGGGCGTATTGAGAATGTGATCCACCGTCGTGGTGCTCCACGGAAAAGGGTAATCGGTGCCGATCATGACCTGGCCGGCGCCGCATTCGGCGACCAGATGCCGCAGGCCTTCCGGCGTGAAGACCATCGAGTCGAAGTAGAGCTGCCGCAGATATTCCGACGGCTTCTTCTTGATGGTCTTGCACGTCTCTGGAAATCTCACACAACCGTAATCGGAGCGCGCGGCATAGGACGGCAGATAACCGCCACCGTGAGACGCACAGATCTTCAGGCCGGGGAAACGATCCAGCGTGCCGTCGTAAATCAGATGGGATAAGAAGATGGTGGTTTCGAGCGGATTGCCAATAACGTTGGTCAACCCTCCGTTACCCTGCAGCCTTTTTTCGATATCCGGGATACCCTGCGGATGCATGAAGACCACGCAGTTCAGTTCCTCGGCCTTTTTCCAGAATGGATCGAACTTGGGCGCGGACAGCTCATCGCCATTCACGTGCCCTCCGATCGCAGCGCCGCGAAGATTGTACTTTTTGACACCTTCCTCCAACTGCTCGGCGGCCAATTCGGGAAATTGCAATGCTACCGAGGCGAAGGCTGCCAAGCGGTCCGGATGGGCAGCGCACAACTCCGCCAATTTTTCGTTTTGAAGCCGGATCATCTTCTCAGCCACGTCGCGACCCACCGAGTACCAGTTGGCGTTGATGCTCAGGACCTGCATATCTGTGCCCCACTCGTCCATCACGTCAAAGCGCTTGGGCGCCATGACCGAGGGATCGTTCGTACGCGTGTTCACGCCCATCAGCGCCGTGGCTTCGGGGATGATCACGTGGGCATGGATGTCGATGGTCCGCACGCGCCGGCCTCCGACCATCACTTGCCGTTTGGCCGGCCGCGAGCCCGATTGCGCGCCCAAGCGACGGCTCAGAAGATTACATCCTGTAAATACGATCCCAGCGCTTGCCGCCGCATCTCTGATGAACTGCCTGCGATTGGTCACGATACTCTCCCGAGGCAGTGTATCATGTGGTAGCATTTCTCAGTCCCGCAAGGAAAGGAACTCAAACTGGAGGTTGTATGCGCACCATCGGAATTAGTATTGCTCTGACGCTTTTCGCTACCGCGGCGCTGGCCCAGGCCCCCGACGCCGTGAAGACTTATTCATCCGCAGCGGACGTGACCGCCCTTCGAGCAAAAGCGAAGAGCGACCGGAAAGGGGACGCACCTCTAGTCGTGGAGCGCATTCTTCAGCTCCCTCCCATTAATGCGAATCTCGAATATCGCGCGTCCATTGGTCCGGCCTCGATTCACGAAAAAGAGGCGGAGATCTTCTATGTGATCGATGGAGGCGGGACCATGGTGACCGGCGGCAAGCTCATGAACGAGAAGCGAACCAACGCCGAGAATTTGACTGGCTCCGGCATTGAAGGCGGCACACCAAGGAAGCTAGCCAAAGGAGATTTCCTCGTCGTTCCCGAAAACACGCCGCACTGGTTCAGTTCGCTGGATGGATCGATCACGCTGATGTCGCTGCACGTACCGCGGTCGGGCGACAGCACACGCTGACTGGTCTGCAGACATCATGCGCGCATTCGTCACCGGCGCTACCGGGCTGCTCGGAAGCAACCTGGTTAACGCGCTGCTCGAGCACGGGCACGAGGTGCGCGGGCTGGTTCGCTCGCCTGAGAAAGCGCAGCCGATCTTTCCGGATGGCAAGATCGATCTGGTGACGGGCAACGTGCGCGACGTCGCCACTTTCGCCGAGGCCCTGGCCGGCTGTGACGCTCTGTTTCACACTGCCGCGTACTTCCGCGAGTACTATCAGCCGGGTGATCACAAGGCGATGCTCGAAAAGATCAACGTGCAAGGTACGATCGACCTGTTAATTGCAGCCGAAAAGCGCGGCGTGAAAAAAGCGGTTCATATCAGCTCCGCAGGTGTGATCGGGAGGAAGCCGGATGGCGGTCCGGGTGACGAGACCACGCCGCCGGACGAGCACGCCAGTTCCAATCTCTATTTCGCCAGTAAGATTCAAGGCGAGTTGGCTATCAGCCGGTTCCTCAAAGAACGCTCGCTGCCGGTAACGATGGTACTTCCTTCGTGGATGTGGGGCCCAGGCGATTGGGCGCCGACCGGGTCCGGTAAGCTGCTGCTCGATTTTATGAAGCAGAAACTCCCTGGCGTCATGGATGGGGGCTCTTCCATGGTCGATGTCCGCGATGTCGCGCAAGCCACGATCAGCGCCGCGCACCTCGGCAAATCAGGCGAACGCTATATCGTAAGCGGTGCGTACCACGATTTCGCCGATGTTCTTGCCACGTTGGAACGAGTGACCGGCGTGGCCGCACCCAAGCGCAAGATACCGTACGCGCTGTCGCTAGTAGTCGGGGCCGGCGCCGAAACGTGGGCGCGCTTCACCGGCGGTACGGCACTCGTTACTCTGGCGGGCGTTCGCACTCTGCACGCCAAGAACGCCGTCCGGTCGGATAAAGCGATCAGCGAACTATCGGCGACGTTTCGCCCGTTTGAAGAGACCGTGCGCGACGAAGTGGAGTGGTTCCGCAGCCATCACTACCTATGAAGAGAGAAGCCATACTGGAAGCCATCATCGAGATCGGCATCGTGCCGGTAGTTCGGACCGAGAGCGAGGAAGGTGCAATCCGGGCCATCGAAGCCATCTACCGAGGCGGCATCCGCGCGGCCGAGATCACCATGACAGTACCGCGGGCGCTTCGCGCGCTCGAGAAGGTGGCCGACAAATTCGGAGATCAGATCGTACTCGGCGCCGGCACGGTGTTGGATCCGGAGACTGCGCGCGCCTGCATGCTGGCCGGGGCGGAATTCCTGGTGTCGCCGAGCTTGAACCTTGCGACCATTGAAATGGCCAAGCGCTACTCCAAAGTCATCACCCCGGGCGCGCTCACTCCCAGTGAAGTGCTGGCCGCCTGGCAGGCGGGCGGCGATATCATCAAGATTTTTCCATGCAGCGCGGTCGGTGGAGCGAAATACATCAAAGCGCTACGAGCGCCGTTCCCTCAAATCGAAATGATTCCCACGGGCGGCGTAAGTCTTGAAACCGTGGGCGACTTCCTGAAGGCCGGAGCATGCGCGGTCGCGGTGGGTGCTGAGTTGATCGATTCGGCCAACATCCGGGATGGACATTTCGGAGTATTCGAAGAGCGAGCCAAGCGCTTTCTGGTGGCAATCGCGAAGGCGCGCAGCGAAATGAAATCAAGCTTAGGATCAAGCTGAAAAGAGCCGGTCGAAAATCTCGCGCGTGCGGTTTTGGATTTTGGACAGCTCAATCTTGAGCGGCTGATGATTCAGGTGCTCAGGCGTCCAGCGATGGACCAGTTCGGTCAGGACTTCCAACTGCGATTCGGAGTTCGGCAAACTACCCTCGGTGTGACCGGAATAGACGCGCAGTCCATGATCGACGGCGCGATAAAACGTGGCGGCATCGCGAAGAAACTCGGCATCCGCGCGCTCCAGGTGACCCATGGCTTCGATGATGTTGATGCGCTCCGGCGTGTTCAGCACTTTGAAGAAAATTCCGGCGCCTTTGAGGCGCAGATAGAGCAGCAGGAAATCGATATCGTAGAAGCCGCCGAGGCCGGCTTTCAGAGGATGCCCGGCGCCTTGTTCTTTTTCCAGGCGCATGCGCATCTGGCGGAGGTCGCGCTTGGAGCGGCCGCTCTGTCCATAGCGGCGCCAGTCCACTTGTTGCAAATCGTTCAAGAACTTGGTGGCATGCTCGGTATCGCCGGTAATCGCGCGCGATTTCATATAAGCGATGCCTTCCCACGCTTCCGCACTTTTGGCGAAATAATCCTTATACGATGCCTCCGACTGTACCAGCGCACCGGCGCTTCCGTTGGGACGAAGCCGCGTGTCGACGCTGAACATCAGACCGGTGCCGGTGTAGGCGGTGATGAGGTCGATCATCCGGCCAGCCACGCGCGTCCAAAACACTTGTTCATCCAGATCCTCATCCGGGAGGACGAACACCAGGTCGGCATCGGAAGCCAAGTCGAACTCGCGCATTCCGAGCCGGCCCAGCGCGACCACCAGAAGCTGATTGCGTAGGTGGTAGCCGGGCTTCGAAGGAGGATGGGATCGAGCAACCTGCTGGAGCGCCATGCGGTAAGAGGCGGCGATGGCCGCGTCGGCCAAATCCGAAGTGCTCTGCAAGGTTTCAAAGACGGGAATCCGCAAGCAGATGCTGGCAGTCTGGATTCGAAACATCTCACGGCGGAAAAAGCGGCGCAGCTCGGAAATATCGTCGTAATGAGCGGCTTCAGCCATGGAACCGGTGCCGATTTCCGGCAGGCGGCTGAGCTCTTCCATCAGCTCCGGCGCCCGGATCAGCTCCTCGGCAAAGTACGGGCTGCGCTCAAAAATGTCGAGCGTCTGTGCCCCCACGGTGGCGTTCGAATCGAGCAGCGCGATCCATTTCGGATCTTGCGCAATCTTTTCGAGAAAATGCTCGAACGCTCCCACGCCGCGCCGCAACCCGATGCGTGCCAGGGTGTTGGCCAACTCCGGCGCGCGCTGATCCAAGAAGCGGACCAGGTTGCTGGACTCAGGTTGCTCGGGCTCAGGTCCGTCCACCTCCGCCGGAGAAGGCGGAGGCATGGTGTAGTAGCTGGGGCGATGCGCGTGGATGACGCGCTCGTAGATTTCCTGCACCGCCTCCAGATGCGCGTTCAGCTCGTGCAGCAGCTTTTCTCCGGAAGGAGCGCTGCCGAGCTGTGTCGACGGCATTTTCCGAGCCAGCAGATCAAGTTCCCGAGGGGCGGTGGGCAAGGTGTGGGTCTGGCGATCATCGCCGAATTGGAGCCGATGTTCGAGGTTGCGCAGAAAACGATAGGCTGAAACGAGCCGCCCAAACTCGGCGGCGGAAAGCAGGTCCTTGTCGGCCAGCCGGCCGAGCGCGAGCATCGTTCCACCGTGCCGCACCCAGGGCACGCGTCCCCCGTGCAATCGCTGGAGGCACTGCACGAGAAATTCGATATCGCGAATTCCACCGGGCGCCAGCTTCACATCCAGCGCCGATTTCCCCAGCCGGCGGCGATTCAATTTCTCACTGATTCGCTCGCGCGTGACGGAAACCGCTTCAATGGCGGAGAAGTCGAGGGTGGTCGAGTAAATCAGCGGCTCAACCGATTCCAGCAACTCCCGGCCGGTTTCCACGTCGCCCGCCGCGACCCGCGCCTTGATGAGCATCTGCAATTCCCAATCGCGCGCGCGACTCTGATAGTAGGTCTTCGCGCCGTCGAGTGAAATGCAAACCTCGCCCAAACTGCCGTCCGGGCGCAGGCGCAGGTCGACTCGGTAGCACATTCCTTCGGCAGTGTAAGTGGAAAGCAATTCGGTGTACTGGTTCGCGACTTTCTTATAAAATTCTTTGTTCGAAATAGGGTGATCGCCGTCGGTCTCGCCCTTGGCGCTGTAGACGAACATCAGATCGATGTCGGAGCTGTAATTCAGCTCGCGGCCGCCCAGCTTTCCCAATGCGATTACCGACATTCCACATTCGCGCGTCTGGCCGTTGGCATCGACGAAACGCGGCGCGCCGTGGCGGGCAACAAGATCGGCGCGAATGCGTTTGTAGCTGACATCCAGGATCGCGTCGGCGAGATTGGATAATTCTTCGGTGATCTCCGGGAGGCTCGCGAAACCCCGCGCGTCGCGAAGAAGAATGCGCAGGATCTGCTGGCGCCGAAACAGCGCCAGCGACAACGCTACCGATTTCCCGGCCGACGGCGGCCCGAGAAAAGAATCCAGGCGTCGATTGTACTCCTCAGCTGATAGCGCGCGATCGATATCGGAAAGCTGCTGGAGCCATTCGGGATTCTGCAGGATCTCGTCGGCCAGGAAGCGGCTGTGGGAAAAAACCGCGATCAGGTTTTGCAGCCCCGACTGCGACCGGGCGAGTGCGTCGAAAGCCTCCGGCTTCTGCTGCTTCAGACTGACGAGATAATGGACAGCGGCATCGGGGTCGGCAGTCGAGGCCAGCAGCACCTCGATTGTGTTCTGAAATGCGGAGGCAAGGCCGCTTTCCAACGCGGCCATCTCGTCTTGCGCCCGCCTGAGCTGGCGGAACGGGATGGTTTCGAGCAGACTGGACATGAGCTGCTAGACGACTTGGTCTACCAGCTCAATTATATCCCGCGGGCGAAGCGTTCCCGTTTTGAGGACCCGCGCATAAAATCCGCTGAGACCCCAACGCAGCGTGGACGGATCACCGGAGTTCACTTGCGCATCGTAAATGGCTTGCTTGAGGGCGGGGCCGTAGACGTCGAGAGCGGTACACGGGCCGCGGAGCTTGGTCAATTCCACGAAGACTTCGCCCACTCGATAGCGCTGGCCGACCCGCATCTGGCAGCGGTCGAGTCCAGCGATGGTCAGGTTTTCGCCGAGCGCGCCGTAGAAAAGCGGAAAGCCTTGTGCGATCAGCTCTGCGATGCCTTCGGAAGTGATCAGGAGCAAAGCTCGACTCGGGCCGCCATGAATGTCGGGGTGGGCCCAGCGGTCGCCGAGGATGCCTTCAGCGGTGACGGTGGCTTCGGCAATGGGGCGCTTGGGGATGCCGCCGGGAGAGATGTTGATTTGGATGATGGAGCCGGTCATGGCGAAGGCAGTTTCTGGTTTCTAGTTGCTCCTCTTAGTCGGGTTACGAGTCTTTATCTTCGTCGGTCGGCGCCAGCGCGGGAACAGGTGTATCGGGAGTCAGTGGCGGCCTGCGCTTGTGCCACTCGGTGGCACGCTCGTACGCGGCTGCCAGCGCCAGTACTCTGCCTTCCGAGAAACGCGGACCGGCGATCATCAGGCCGACCGGAAGGCCGCCGGCCGTAAAACCGCAAGGGACCGTGATCGCGGGGATTCCATAGACGTCGAACTGTCCGGTGTTCTCCAGCTCCGGATTCCGGATCTTGTCGGATTCTTCACGCTTGATGGCGGCATCGATTTTGCGTGGCGTGCGGCGGCGCGTGGGTAGGACAACCAGATCAAAATCGGTGAAGGCGTCGTCGATGGTGCGGCGAAGCAGCTCCAGCTTCCAGCGGGCACGGATGTACTCGGCGGCCTTCAGGTTTGCACCATTCTGCAGTGCTCTCCGGGTAGGGATTTGATACCGGCCGGGACCGTGCGCAAAAAACTCTTCGTGATAAGCGAAACTCTCGCCATTCAGATTGATGTCGCGCGTAGATGGCAGCGTGACATCCTTGACACCTTTCGTCATTTTCGCGACCACGCCGATGGCGTCTTCAACGGCCTTTTCGACGTCGGCATCGAGCAGATCAAAGAACGGAGCGCGTGGGATTCCCAGTCTCAAGCCGGAGATCGGCTGCTTCATGGCGGCCACGTAGTCTTCTTTAGGATGCTCGACGCTGGCGATGTCGAGCTTGTCGTAGCCGGCGAGCACGTTCAACATCAGGGCGGCGTCTTCGGTGGTGCGGACGATCGGTCCGCAATGATCGAGCGAGAGGGTGAGCGGGATAATCCCGCGAATGGAGACCAGCCCATAAGTCGGTTTCAGTCCGGCCACGCCGCAGAATGACGAGGGGGTGCGGATGGAGCCGCCGGTATCGGTGCCAAGCGCGCCGAAGCACAAATCCGCCGCGACGGCCGCTGCCGATCCACCCGAGGAGCCACCGGGATTGCGATCGAGCGCCCAGGGATTGCGGACCGGTCCGTAATAGCTGGTGGCGGAGGTGCCACCCATGGCGAACTCGTGCAAATTGGTCTTGCCGACCAAGACCGCTCCGGCTTCCTTCAAGCGGCGCGTGACCTCGGCATCGTGTTCGGGGACTCGCTCATCGAAGACCGCGCTGGCCGCCGTGGTGCGGATCCCGGCCGTGTCGATGTTGTCCTTCAAAGCGATCGGGATACCATGCAGCGAGCTGCGAAATCGTCCGGCGCGCTGTTCGGCTTCCATCTCACGCGCCTGCGCCAGGGCCTGCTCACGCAGCACGGTGATAAAGGCGTTGAGCTTCGGATTATAGGTTTGGATGCGCGCGAGACAAGCTTCGGTCAGTTGCGTGGGAGTTATAGTGCGGGCCCGGATGCGCGCGGACGCCTCGGCCAGGCTCAGGCGCGAGAGGTCCTCCGAGGAATCGGCCAAGGCGGCGACGGCGCCAATAACGGACAGGGTGAAGCCGCGGCGAGAGAGGTCGTGCATAGAGCTAAGATACCCCGATTTAGTGAACGGGCGTAGTAATCTTCGGCGTTAGCTGGTCCACCCGGCGGAGCGATGGGAACAGCCGCGACCATAGTAAAACGATGGCGATGGTTCCCAGTCCACCGAGTACCACCGCGGGCACGGTTCCAAACCATTGCGCCGTGATACCAGACTCGAATTGACCGAGTTCGTTGGATGCGCCGATGAAAATCCAGTTGACCGCGCTGACCCGGCCGCGCATGTTATCAGGAGTGGCGAGTTGCACCAGTGTCTGACGGATAAAGACGCTGACCATATCGAATCCGCCAATCAGCGCCAGTGAGAGGAGCGACAGCGCGAGGTTGCGCGACAGCCCAAAGACCACCGTGCAGGCTCCAAAGCCAAAGACGCAAGAGAGCATCGTAAGACCCACGCGACGGCGCAGTGGAAGATGGGCCAAGGCGATGGCCATGACTACTGCTCCGGCGCCGGGCGCACTGCGCAGGAGTCCCAGACCATACGCGCCGGTCTTCAGAATGTCGCTCGCGTAGACGGGCAGCAATGCAACGGCGCCGCCGAGCAGCACGGCGAAAAGGTCGAGCGAGATGCTGCCGAGGATCAATTTGTTATTCCAGATATAGCGGAGCCCGTCCAACACGATCGCCAGCGAGGCAGCCGGGCGCGGACGGTCATGCGTCCGCAACTGAATCATCGAAGCAAGCACCAAGGCGGTGAGATAGGCAACCGCAGCTGCGCAATAAACAGGTATCGCGCTTCCAGCAAGACTATACACAATACCGCCAGCGACCGGTCCGAGAATCGCCGCGGTCTTGGAAATCGAATTGTCCCAGGCTACCGCATTGGGAAAATGTTCCGCGGCCACAAGCAAGGGCAGAAAAGCCTGGCTCGCCGGGCCCAGGAAGGCGCGCACCACGCCATTTCCGAGCAGGACAGCGTAGATCGGCCAGACGAAGGTAAGCCCCCGCAGCGTTAGTATGACCAGCAGCACGGAGCAGAGCGAGAAGCCGCCATAGCAGGCTAGCAGGATGCGTTGCCGGGAGACGCGATCGGCGGTATGTCCCGTCAGAAGAAAAAGGAAAATGCCGGGCGCGAATTGCGCCAGCCCGACCAAGCCGAGATCGAGTGGGCGGTGCGTCAAATTGAAGATCTGCCAACCCACAGCGACGGCTTGCATCTCGGAAGATACGACCGAGAGAAAGCGGGCGGTGGTCGAATAACGGAAATTGGCGTACTGGAAAGCGGCGCGGGCCTGCGGCCGGGGATCAGTTGGGGGCAAGTACTAGGTTGCCAGGATTTAAATGTCGTAGTAGAGCGCGAATTCGTAGGGGTGCGGGCGAAGGCGTATAGCGTCCGCTTCACTCTTACGTTTGTAATTGATGAAGGTCTCGATCAGCTCCTCGGTAAACACGTCGCCTTTCAGCAGGAATGCGTGATCGTCTTCCAGGCAGCTCAAGGCTTCTTCTAGTGATGCCGGCATGGAAGGAATGTTCTTCATTTCTTCCGGCGAAAGGTCGTAGATATCTTTGTCGAGTGGGTCTCCAGGATCGGTCTTGTTCAAGATACCGTCTATTCCGGCCATTAGCATCGCGGCGAACGCCATATAGGGATTGGACGACGGGTCAGGCGGGCGGAATTCGAGGCGCTTCGCCTTGGGGCTGGCGGAATACATCGGAATCCGCACCGCTGCGGACCGGTTGCGGCGCGAGTACGCCAGATTCACGGGCGCTTCGTAGCCGGGGACCAACCGCTTGTAGCTGTTGGTAGTGGGCGCGATGATGGCCGACAGTGCACGAGCGTGCTTCAGCAAACCGCCGACGTACCACAGCGCGAGCTGGCTCAGACCCGCGTACATGTCGCCCGCAAAAAGCGCTTTGCGATCCTTCCACAGGCTCTGGTGGGTATGCATTCCGCTGCCGTTGTCGCCGTACAAAGGCTTCGGCATGAACGTCACCGTCTTGCCGTACTGGTTGGCGACGTTGCGGATGACGTACTTGTACACCATCATGTTGTCGGCTGATTTCACCAGCGTGTCAAAGCGCTGATCGATCTCGCACTGGCCGCCGGTGGCGACTTCGTGATGATGGCATTCGATGTTCAAGCCGCAACGGATCATCGTTTCCACCATCTCCGCGCGGAGGTCCTGATAATGATCGGTGGGCGGAACGGGGAAATATCCTTCTTTGTAGCGCGGCCGGTAGCCGAGATTGTTTGTCTCGCGTCCGGAGTTCCAGCGGCCCTCCTCGGCATCGATGAAATAGTAGCCGGAGTGCTGATCCTGATCGAAACGGACGCTGTCGAAGATAAAGAATTCGGCCTCGGCGCCGAAGTAAGCGGTATCGGCGATTCCGGTGTTGTTTAGGTATAGCTCGGCCTTGCGGGCGATCCACCGGGGATCGCGCTCGTAGTGCTGGCGCGTGATGGGATCGATAACATCGCTGGTCATCACCAGGGTGCGAATCTCGCCAAATGGATCGATATAAGCGGTGCTGGAATCCGGGATGAGCAGCATGTCGCTCTCGTTGATAACGGCCCATCCACGGATGCTCGATCCATCGATCCCGAAGCCTTCTTCAAATGAATCCTCGGTGAGCTGGGTTATTGGATAGGAAACGTGTTGCGAGAGTCCGGGCAGATCGGTGAAGCGCAAATCAACCTGGCGAATTTCTTTCTTCCGGGCAAACTCCAGAACTTCCTTGGGACTCATGTCACCTCCGTGGGTGCTGCGCTAGGATAGCACAGGCGTTATACGCGCTTATGGCAGACGAGTGGCAATCATACGACGCGGCCGCGGATACGCACGATCGATTGGCCGTTCCTGGGATCTTTACGCCGCCAGCGAAAGATTTGGTGGCGAGCCTGGACCTGCCTCTTGCAGGAACGGTGTTGGACGTGGGCGCCGGAAGCGGAGTTGCGGCGCGAGTGGCGAAAGAATCGTCACCTGAACGAACGGTGATCGCGCTTGACCCGTCTCTTCAGATGTTGCGCGCCGCCCGCAGCCACGGCCTGTGCGTGGTAGCAGGAGCCGTTCCAGGATTGCCTTTTCCGACAGGTACATTCGATGGAGTCATGGCGAATTTCGTGCTCAGCCATTTGAGTTCGTATCGTACTGCTTTGGACGACATGGCTCGGGTGCTGCGGCCAGGAGGCAAGCTCGCCGTGACGAGTTGGGGATCGCTTAGGAATGAATTCCGCGAATGCTGGCAGTCGGTAGCCGATTCGTTCGCGGGCGCCGACGTTCTGCACGCAGCCGCTGTGCAAGGTCTTCCGTTAGAGAAGTGGGTTGAAGATCCCGCTCACTTACGGAAAGCGTTCCAGGGAGCGGACCTTAAGAATATTACCCTGCGACATAAACACTACACCACTCGCATGACTATCGCGGATTTTCTTGCGATCCGGGCCCATGCGCTGCAAGGGCGTTTCATGCGGCAGACGCTAGGTCAGGATCGGTGGGAGCAATTCAACCATGCACTATCGGCTGAGTTCTATGGTAAATTCCACGATCCGATCGACCATGTGAGAGACGTTCACATCGCAATCGGCACGAAAGCCTGATTCAAGTTAGCTTGGTATTCTTCGTTTCCGGCAGCGTGAAAACGAGTACGGACCCGATCAAAAAAAACGCCGAGTTCAGCGCCAGTGCGGCCCCGATGCCCTGGTGATCGGCTACGGCGCCCACGGCGAATGGCGACAGCGCGCTGGCGGCGCGTCCAAAATTGTAGACGAAGCCTTGCGCGGTACCGCGGACCGAAGTCGGGTAAAGTTCGGCAAGCATGGCGCCGAACAGGGCGAAAAATCCCGTTCCGCAGAAGCCAATCAATGGCCCCAACACCAGAAGCCAAGTCTCTGACGATGAGCCTGCCCAGCGCGGCGTAAGACCGTAAATCGGCGTGAGGATGGCGGCTGCCAGGACATAGCAGGAAAATACGGGACGCCGTCCGAAGCGATCGGCCAGCCAGCCAAAGCTGACGTAGCCGAGGAACGCGCCAAACTGCATGACGAAGATCCAGCTGCTGGTATCGAGGATATTGAGACCCGCGCCACCCTGCGATTTCGGAGCGGAAAGGAATCCAGGCAGCCAGGTGTTGAGTCCCCAGTAGGCGAACAGAACCGAGGTCGCGAGTGCGGTCGCTAGAAAAGTTCGGCGAGCGAGCGGCGGCCGAAACAAATCTGTAAACCGCCCGGTAGCGGTATGGGCGCTCCAGATCTCGGGTTCTTTCACCTTGCGCTGGATCCAGATGGTGAAGAAAGCCGGCAGGATTCCGACCAGGAACAATACACGCCATCCGAAACGGGGAAGGATCAAAGCCGTCGTCACGGCAGCCAGCATGTAGCCTATCGCCCATCCGGATTGCATGAGGCCGATGGCTTTGGCGCGATGCTGCGGCGGCCAGCTCTCGGCCACCAGGACGGCGCCGGCGGACCATTCGCCGCCAAGTCCAAGCCCGACTATGGAGCGCCACAAAAGCAGCGATACGATCCCGCTGGCCGTGGCAGATCCAGCCGAGCCGAACGAGTAGAGCAGGATCGCGTAAACCAATGTCCGGCAGCGACCGATACGATCCGACAGAATCCCCGCAAGAATTCCACCCGCCGACGACATTAGAAGAGTGGCGGAGCTGACCAGTCCGGCGGTCGCGGCCGACCAATGGAATTGAGTGCGCAGGGTCTGGACGGCGAAGACGTACAGCAGCACGTCCAGCGCATCCAGCATGTATCCGAGCATGGCCGCCCAAAGCGCGAGCCAACGCTGTTCAGTAAACCAAACGGGGCGTCCCATTAGCGGCGTGAAGACAAACAACAGCCTAGCAGAGCGCGCTGAAAGATTCGAGTCGATGAAGGGCTCTAGTGAGGATTGGATGACAGATGAGCCGGGGCCGCTTCAAGATCGACAATGTGCTGACCTCGCGGCAGCATAAGCACAAAATTCGATGCAGCGTCGAGAAGTTTCTCGCTGTACACCGCGCCATCGATCTCGATCTTGCTGGGACGCGGGCTCACAACGGCGATCGCACGCGAGTTGCTTTGGTAAGAGATCCGCAGTCCCGCAGTTGAGGCGCTGGCAGAACGCAGATTGCCGTTAAAATCCAGAATCCGCAGGGCCGGGTCTTTTTGTGCGGGCTCGATCACGTTCGACCCA
>DATHOT010000159.1:0-30419 GCA_035484655.1 Bryobacteraceae bacterium
CGACACCCGCAGACCGTCTGTCCGGCCGGTGAAGTACCGCTCGTCGATATCGGAGGGTCCAAGATCCTCGATCTCGTGGAATCCTGCCGCCCTGAGCATCCGGTTCAGAGCGCGAGGGTCGAGGAATAATCGAAACGGCTCGCCGGCTCTCGCAACCCTGCTGGCGAGCGCATCCATAGCCAATTGCTCCACCGAATCGAGAGACGATCGCTCCACCGCATAATCGAACACGACCCCGCTGCCTGCGGGCAGCGACCCGATAAAGGCCAGCGTTGCCAAGGCAGCTTCGGCGGTCAGATAAGGCGTTACTCCGAGCCATGAGAAGAAGCTTATTTTGCGCGGCTGGAAGCCTGAACTTTCGAGGACCGAGCCAAGCGATTGCTCCTCAAAGTCGGTAGGGACAAAGGTTAACGAGGATGGAATCGCGATTCCGGCGGACTCCAGTTGCCTTCGTTTCCACGATTGAGTAGCCGGGTGGTCCACCTCGAATACGCGCAAGCGGGAATGTGCATTGCGGTAGGCGTAGGTGTCCAGGCCCGCGCCCAAAACCACGTATTGCGTTGCGCCGCGCGCGATCGCAGCGGTCAGCTCATCTTCCGCATATCGGCTGCGGGCGGCCATGAAAGCGCGGATATGCCGGGAGCCGCCCGTCTCACGGTCCCCGGATCTGAGTCTCGCCGCGGGCTCCTCGCCCAGGATCGGAATAGCGAGCGGATCTTCAAACACGCGCGGATCGTCGAATAATTGATGAGCGGCACGGCGCATCGCGACACGCTGCGCGGTTAGACTGGGCGCTTCTCCAGTCATCCTCTTTCTCCTGAGCTGGATTCCTCGGCTACCACGTTGGGCTGACCGCAGCGGCTGAACATACCTTGGCGGAATTTCTCGCGTTCCTCGGGAGTCATGTGCTCCCAGCGCGCGCTCATCCGGCGTCGCCAGTGCCCGCCGTAACCCGCCCTGCCGCGAAATCCTCCAAACAGGATCTTGCTCAAAATCAGTATCCCGAGCGCTTGCCAAAAGGTGATCGTGTGCAGTCCGAGCACGGCCGGCGCCAGCCAGTTCCAGAGAGTCATCACCAAGAAACCGAAGACTGTGACCGCCACGACCGCAATCAGTCCGATTTTCAACGCTTTTTTCACCCATCGTTTCATATTCTTATCCTCATGCACTCCTAAACTCTTCGTAGATGGCTTCCAAGCGGCGGCGCAGATGGAGAATCGCATAATGCTTACGCGAAAGAAGCGTATTGACGCTCAGCCCAGTCTCCTCGGCGAGCTGCTTGAAACTTCGGCCATCCATTTCATGCGCGATAAAAACATCACGCTGTTCTTCCGGAAGTTCCTCTAATGCCGCGTCAAGCTCGTCGAGAAGCACGCTCCGCGCGTACAACGCCTCGGGTCCCCCATCCGGCGACGGAAGCAGATCTTCCAACCGCGGAGCGCCCTCTTCATTAAGAACCTCGGCCGTCGGCTTTTTCTTGCGGAAGCGGTCGATGATGCGATTACGCGCGACACGGTACAGCCAGGCACCCACCTGCTCGATAGGCTTCATGAGCCTGTACGCTTCGGTCAGTTCGTAGAAAACGTCCTGCAGGATGTCTTCGGCATCCCCCTCGTCGTCAACCCGCTTGCGTATGAAGTGGAGCAGACGCCGGCGCTCCTGCTGAATCACCTCCGAAATACGATGATTTTGCTCGATGCGCTGCGCAACAGTTTCGGTTGTGACGCTCAGCACGTCCTCCATCTACTATCTATGACGAATGAGTTGGCTGAATATTTTAGGAAGAAATAAACAACTTTATCGTGCTTGAGCAGCCGGAACATACAACTTGCCGGCGGCCACCAGCTCGGCGTTCGGCACTTCGGTAGTAAGCCGCACTGCCTGGAAGCTGGGCTTATTCCCCGGAGCAGCAAGGAACGTCACCAGATATTGATGAACCAGGTGCTCAGCCACTTCCGTAAGATAAGGCGCGAAGGAGACTGGTGGCTCGAACCCCAGCATATAGGCTTCGCCGCCGGTTTCCTCGCCCATTTGTGCGAGATGGTTCTGGCCCCAATTCTGCCGCCATGGGCTATGACCCGAGTGGCCAGCGGCTGGCATGTAAATGGCGTATACGACGATCCCGGCGCGCTGGGCGTTCTCAATGGCGGTATCCAGGTAGGGATTAGCTATTGCACCGCCCAGCGGATCGATGCCGCTGGTCACCACCAGAACTTCGTGTCGTACCGGGCTGGCCGGCCAGCGCTTGATCAGATCGCTCAGCGCTAGAAATGGGCTCGGCGTTACTCCGGGAGAACCCAATGGCAGGCGCAGAGCTTTGGCCGCACGCGCGTGATCAGGGGTCAGGTTTTGAGCGATCTCGACCGTGCCGTTTCGCAGGTAGCCAATCCCGATGGATGTAGCCGCCGGTTGAGAATCGATGAACTGGCGCAGATCGTTCAACTGCGAGCCGAGACTGGAGCTGGACGCGTCATCCAGCAAAATGTACAGCTCAAGTCCGGCCCGGTCGCCTTGAAGAGCAACCAAATTCGTAACTCGGAGACGCTGGCTCTTCTGAAACACCATCACGTCTCCCTGGCTCAAAACCGGAACCTCTTTGCCATGGCGCGACTCGACGGTCACGATCATTTGAACGGGGGCCGTGGGAGCCGCGGCCTTTTCTTGAGCGATCAGGAACACACCGGACGCCGCCAGGAGCGTCGCAGCGTTTGGAGATAAGCGCATAATTCTTGCCTTTCCAATGTAGACATGCGGAGCCAAGCGATAAACTAATTAGTTCATGCGCCCGGTCCTGCTTCATTACCACATTCTCAAAAACGGCGGGTCGACCATCATAGAAATGTTGGCGCGCAGCTTTTGGGAAACGTTTGCGGCCTACGATCTTCCGGGTCTCGACGCCGAAATCACACCTCGCGATCTGTTGTCGTTTCTCGAAAGCAATCCTGGCGTGCAGGCTTTTTCAAGCCACCAGATCTTTTATCCGGTCCCGCGGGCGCCAGGGTATTTGTTCTTCGATATTTGTTTTCTCCGCGACCCGATTGATCGAATCCGGTCGATCTATGATTATTTTCGCGCGAAACCGGTGGAGGGCGAAACGATGAGCCGGCTCGCCTATGGGTGCACGCTGAGTGAGTTCACGCGCCGGCTGGTGGAGGAGATGCCCTGGACCGTGAACGACGTCCAGGTCAACCTGCTGGCCAATGGACTGGTGCATGATCCGCCGCGTGGCATCGAAGACCTGGCTGTTGCGACGGCGAGGATGCTCGAAACGTCGTTCCTGGGCGTAGTCGATCGCTTTGATGAGAGCCTGGTTGCCGGCCACCACGGCTTAAGTGTGTTGTTTCCGGCCTTGAATTGTGTCCACCCACCGGTCAACACTTCGGCCACGCCCGGCAGTACACTCGCTGAACGAACCGAGCAGTTCAAAGAAGCCTGCGATAACGGCGTTTACGCGGAATTCCTGCGTCTGAATGCCATGGATTTCGAGCTTCTCCGACGCGCGCGGGCGGAGGTTCGTCGCCGCTTCGATTTGGTCCCCGATCGGGAGGAGCGGCTGCGAGGGCTGCAGGCCGGCGTTTCCAACCTTCTGGCGCGGAGGGAAAACGGAAATGGGTCAAATCCAGCTACGGAGACAGTTCGACTGCCCGCCGCATCAACGAACCGCAAAAGGCACTCGACGAGCACGCCGGCCACTCCCGCGCCGGGTGTCTTCACCACGCTCAGCCGGTGGCTGCGATTCGCGACGAATCTTCGAATGATCCGGCCAGGAAGCGCATTCCGGCGGCTCTTCGACGCGAATTACTATTGCGAAACCTATCGCGACGTGGCCGCTTCCGGCCAGAATCCATTCTGGCACTTCGTCCTAAGAGGCGCGTTCGAAGGCCGCAGCCCACATCCCCTATTCGACACGGATTTCTATCTGAGTCAATGCCCGCATCCCCCGATAAGCAATGCCTTGTGCGATTATCTGGAGCGCGGCGACGCGGCAGGACTCCGTCCGCATCCGCTATTCGATTCGGAATATTACACGCGCCGCTATCCCGACGTTCGCCAAGCCCGGATGAATCCGCTGCTACATTACGTTCTTCACGGCGCCGCCGAAGGACGAAAGCCCCACCCCCTGTTTCAGCCCGATTATTATCTGACGGTTTGCGCCGCCGCGCGCGCTGGCGGAAATCCGCTGGTGCATTTCGTCGAGTGCGAGCCGGCCGAATGTTGCAATCCGCACCCCTTGTTTGACTGTAAGTCCTACCTGCGCTCGTATCCCGAGACTGCTGAAAACCCGCTGGTGCATTACTTGACATATCGCCCTGATTCGCTCAGCCCATGCGAAGCCGGCCCAGGCACATTCGAGACCGCCCGCTTCGTGATTCAGGAAGTGGAAGTCCTGGCCATTTTCCCAGATTCAGGATTTGAAACCCACCCGGCAGCGGCGCAACATCGGACTTACACGAGTCTTCGGGCGCACGCCGCAAGCGATGGTTTTTCCAACGAGGTAGCGCTGCTGTGGCAAGATGCGGCCGGGGAAAAAAAGTTCCTCTGCGCGCCGCAGCATCAACCGTTTTTCAAATGCCTGCGGTACGACCAGGTCACCGCGCAGATTAACGGGAGCCTGGTGGTGGGGCAGGTCGCCGCCCTGCCCCCGCACACCCGCTAATTCGAGGCTTCTCTACTGCACGGCTACCGTGATCGTTTGGTTGCTATTGGTATTAGTGCCGATAGTCACAACCACCGGCTGGTTACCGGACGCGGCGCCGGCTGGGATCACGGCATTGATCTGAATTACACCCGCGACTAGCGTAGGCGCCTCGCCGGCATACTCGATCTGGGCCGTCTGGCCTCCAATCGTCACTGTTACAGTTGCCACCGGCTTCGAGAACGGCGGTGCACCCGGCGTCACAGAACCCGTCGCCACCGGCGGCACAAGCTGACCTTCGCCGGTAGCGAATATCTGTATGACACTGCCCTTGGCGGCAGGATTATTCGCGCCGTTCACGCTGTAGTCTTGATTGAGAATGGCGCCTTGACCGCTCCCACCTTGGCTGAGCGAAAAGATACCAGGCTCGGTAGCCACCACGTTGGCTTGCAACATAGCGGACGTCAAACCGCCGAATTGTACCTCAGCGGAGACGGAGGTTTGGCCTGCGGTCTCATACGGCACGATGGCGTTGATCTGGGTGGACGACACATACAGCACCGGCGCGGACACGTTGTTAAACATGACCGTGACGCCGCCCAGAGTGGTCGGTACGGTTCCCGCTGAGGTCAAAGTGAAGGTCTGGGGCAAAAGTGGGCCAAAGTTAGTGCCGAAGATACTTATAATCTCCCCCGGGGCGATCGCTCCGGGCTGCAGAGTGGCGGCATTTACGATGGCGGTGATGGCCGGCGGGGGCGCCGCGCCAATAGTCAGCGTGACACTGACCGTCTGACTGGCAACACCTGGCGAAGATATGGTAACGGTCCCGGTATAAGTACCCTGTGACAGGGTAGCCAGGATGGCCGGATTCACGCCCAGTGTGATGGCGGCCGGTGCGGTTCCACTAGCAGGCGTGACCGTAATGAAGTTGCCGCGATTCGCAATGCTGGCGCTGGGCGTAAAGGTGGCATTGAACGTGACGCTGCCCGTGCTGTTCACCTGGACAACCTGCGGCGCCGGAAGCTGAGTCGATCCGAAAGCGTAATTGAACGTCACCGAACTGGGCGTAACCGTAATAGCAGGCGCTGGACCGACGCTGAGGGTAACCGGAATGTAGATCGGGCTGTTGGCGGCTCCAGGCACAAAAACAGTCACCACGCCCTGGTAAGCGCCCTGAGGAAGCTGCGAGCCATTGGCGTTTATCGTGACCACGTTCCCTGATATCGAGGCGGTGAGCCAGCCAGACCCGTTGAGCATTGTGGTTTGCTCCCCAATCGTGATCCCGGCTGGCACGCCTGAGATCTGCACAGTTTGGGCCGTCGGCTGGGGGCCGGAAACGGTCTGCGAAAAGGCGACGCTGGTGGGGCTGGCGATGGCTGTCGAGGAGGCCACAATCAAGGTCACGGGAATAGTTTGCGCCGGAACATTGGTTGCGGTACTCGAGACAGTGATGGAGCCGGTGTAGGTTCCGGGTCCGAGATTTATCGGATTAATGGTGACTTGCAGTTGATTCGGCGTGTTCCCGCTATTGGGCGTTACGCTGAGCCAGGTCAATCCAACCGGATTCGTGGTTGCAACGGCGGTGAACGGGAGTTGGTTATTTGGATCGGTGCTGCTGACCGAAACCGCCTGAATCGTGGCCGCCGCTCCAACCAAATCCGTCACGTTGATGGATGGCAGTCCCACGTTAAGAAGGGCCGTGTTGCTGACGTTCAGGGTCACAGGAATCAATAGCGGTGGAGTACTCGATCCGGGAACGGACAAAGTCACATTTCCGCTGCAGACTCCCGGAGTGAGCCCGGTTGTGTTGACCGAGACGACTACCTGGTTCAGGACCTGCGGCGGCGGCGAGAACGTGCTCCCGCTGGACAACGCAGCGGCCAGGAAGCCCGCACAACTGGAGGCATTCGCCGCGACCGAATAATTGAGCGGCGCGCCAGTGCTGCTGATTGTAATAGCTTGCGGTGACGGCACGGTCTGCCCTATTTGATAATTGAAATTCAAAGACGGGGCATTCGCGGTGAGAATGGGATTGCTGTTAACGACCAACGTGACCGGGAACGTTTGGGGAGAGTTGCCCGCACCGCTGGCCGTTATGCTCACAGTTTCGGTATAGATTCCCGGACCGAGGGTAGCCAGAACCGATTGGTTGAGCGACAGCGCGAGAGCCTGCGTTGTGGTTCCGGATGCAGGACTTACTTGCAAGAAGGCCGGCGAACCCGAAGCAGGCGAGGCACTCGCGGTGAAATTCACACCCGCCGTAGTACTGGTGATCTGCACGTTTTGCGCGGCGGGAAGGGTGCTGCTGCCAATCTGATAGGTAAACGTGGGACCAGTGGTGGGCACCTGCAGCAGGGGATTGATGCTGACCAGCAGATTTACTTGAACGGTGACACTTGGATTCGAGGCGCCAGGGGCGGAGATGGTGATGACGCCGGTACACGTACCCGCGCTGAGGCTGGACGTATTCACCTGAACACTTAGCGTGCTCGGAGTGGCGCCGGATTGCGGAGAAAGCACCAGCCAGTTGCCCCCGCAGGTGCTGGTCGTGGCGGATGCGGTGAAGCTGACATTTGCTCCGGTAGTGCTGGTGACCGAGAGCGTCTGAGCAAGCGGCTGGCTGGTTCCGATCTGATAACCGAATGAAAGCTGGCCGGGGCTGACGTTGATGGCTGCCGTGCCCGCTATCGTAACCTGCACTGGCAGGCTGATACCGTTTGATCCGGGTGCATTGATGGCAATGGCTGACGCGAAGGTGCCTGCCTGGAGCCCGGCTGGGTTTACGGTCACCAGGAGCGTATCAGGCAGATTGCCCGAAGCGGGCGTCACAGTAAGCCAAGTCCCACCGTTGCTAGTGACCGGCGTAGCAGTGAATGACGTGATGCCGGAGCTGCTGCTCGACACTTGGACAGTCTGCGTCACAGGTAGCGTACTGTTGGCCGCGAAATTAAAACTCAGCGAATTCGGGTTGGTGGAAAGCGGACTGATACCACCAGAGGAGTTGGGATTGAACTGCACCGGCACAGACAGGAACGATCCCGCCGCGCTGATGTTAATGAATCCCACGTCAGTGGCGGGGGGCGCCGCCGAGCCGATCGACACTGATAGCGTAGCGGGCGTAATACCGCTAGTGGGGCTGACCTGCAACCAGTTTGTGTCGGAGAAAACCGATACCGTGAAGTTCACCGGTGCGCCTGAAGAGGTGAGCTGGAGCGGTTGTGAGGGGGCCGACGCGCCGTTGAAGAGCAGCTGTGGCGGATAGGCCGTCAGTGAGTTATTTTGTGCGCGCGCCGTGTCGATCGAACACACTAGGGCCGGCAGCAGAACCGCGAGGCGGAACAAGGATGTTTGTGTCGTTTTCACGATATTCTCCAAGCAAGTAGAAAATTGTGGTTATGGAAGAGGACGCGGCAACAGGATTCTTAGGCAAGCATCCTGCCACGCACTATAGACCGCCTTCTCTAGTGTCGGGTTTCATCGATCTATCTCTTTTTTTTGAGAGACTGCTGGGGTGAAAAGTGTTAACTACCTGAAAACCCGCCCTAACCTTTTATTGGTACTCACTTGGTTACACGTACTGGGAATGGGGACGGCGTAGTTGTCCCCCCGAGGCATTACGAATGACTTCATTTTTCGCTTTTCGGCGGCATTTTGTTTTAAACCTGTCGAATCCTGGTGGCCCTTCCTGAAAAGTTATTCGAGTATGGCCGATAAGACGCTATATGGATCACGGACCTCAAGGGCCGCAGGCTGGTCGTGCCGATCTCGGTGTTCAGGCGCACTGCCAGCGAGTGGCAGCGTGGTCCTCGGAACTGGCCGGCGCGCTCGGGCTGTCGCCTTCGGAGCGGAGTCTAGTGGAGCAGGCGGCGCTCTGCCATCACTTTTCTCCGATCGCGTTCGACGAAACTACCCGGCATGGGCTGCTTCGAGATTTGAAGATCGAAGAAACGGTGGGGCAACCCGGAATGCCGGAAGAAGTCGGACAGCTCTTACAGGCTTTCTGGGGCCATGACGCTGTATCCGAGGGCTCGATTGCAAAGCTGGCCGCGGTGCTGGAGATGTGTGATGACTTCGATCAGTTCTTTGAGGCCGAGCCGCTGGCGGAATCGGGCACGGCGGATCGATCGGTTAACCCTTCGGTAGAAACGCTGTTCTCCTACTTGCAAGTGACCAGCCGGGCCGATGTCAGCCGGGTAATCGATCACCTTCCTGTATTTCCGCGCGCGGCGCGGGAGGTTGTGACGTGTGTTTCGAGCCGGGATCTAAGTGTTCGCGAACTGGAGAAAGTGGCTGCGCTCGATCCGGTGATGTCCGGGCTTTTGATTCAAACCGCGAACTCCGGTTACTACAGCCCCAGGAGTCCTATCGCCAATATCCGGCACGCGATTTCCTACATTGGCGTGGAGGCCACGCGAAAAGTTTTGCTGGCCGCGACCTTTCGCTCCAACTTCGCGTCTATGCGAATGCATCAACTCTGGAATCATTCTCTGGACGTCGCCGAGACGGCCGAACGCCTGGCCATGCGTTCACGCATGCAAATCGATCCTTCCGAGGCGTTTCTGGCGGGCTTGGTCCACGATGTGGGGCGCCTGGCGTTCTCCATCATGCCGGCGGTATTTCTCGAACGCTTTTACCGGCTGACGGACCGGGGCTGCCCCGCCATCGAAGTGGAGATTTGCCTGTCCGGACTGTGCCACGGCGAAGTGGGCGCGCAAACTCTGGTGCAATGGAAGTTTCCGGGCACGTTAGTGGAAGCGGTCCGCTGGCATCATCGCCCGGAACGCTGTTCTTCCAGCCTGGCCTCTCTGCTCTATCTGGCCGAAGTCGTCAGCGAATCGGAAGAGGATCTTCCTTCGGCCATCCGCATGCGAACTGCCTGCCGGCTAACCGGTATCGACCCGGAAGCTCTGGCGGATTTGAATCGCGAGCAACAAGGGTCGCTCGAAACCCTGCGCTTCGCTGCCTAAAAAACTCGGCTCACCTTACTCATACCTGAGTGACATCGCAGGGTCTGTGCGCGTGGCCCGCCGTGCCGGAGCGAAACACGCCAACGCGGCTGCGACGCCCAACACCACCACCACGCCCCCGAGCACAACTGGATCCGCCGGCCGGATCTCGAATAGCATCGCTTGTAGTAAACGGCCCAGCCCAAGAGCTACCGCAATGCCGATCACCAGGCCAGCCGCAACGGGGCGCATACCCTGACCCAACACCATGCGGTTGACCTGGGCCGCACGAGCTCCCAGCGCCATTCGGATGGCAATCTCGTTCCGGCGCAGATTCACCGAGTATGAAATGACGCCATAAATGCCAACCAGCGCCAGGGCGAGGGCAGCCACCGCGAAGACTGCCAGAAGCATAGTCTGAAAGCGGCGTTCGGAGACAGAATCGGAAATAATGCGCTGCATGGTCTTCATCTCAGACACCGGAAGTTCCGAATCCACCGACCAGATGGCGTTCCGCACCGCAGGGGCGGCCGCCGCTGGTTCCTGGGCCGTGCGAATCACAAGTGACGCCCCGGATTCGTTGTCCGACCAATAGGGTATGTAAACCATCAGCGGCGGCGGGTCGCCTTTCATACCGGTGCGTGTGTCCATCACCACTCCCACCACTTCAGCCATGGGTTCTGATGCGTTGCTCCTCCGCATATGTTTTCCAAGCGCGTTGGCTCCGGGCCAGATTCGCGCGGCCGTCGTGGCCGATACAACGACAACTGGCCGGTTCCGGTCGGCGGATTGAAACGGACGCCCGGCTCGAATCGGAATCCCCAGCGCGGCAAAATAATCGGGACTGATGAAGCGAAAGTTCGCAACTGGCCGCTCAAAGACGGGCCGGTGGTCGTCATCGCGAGTAATCATGTCGACCCAAGTGTCACCCGCGAGCGGCATGGTGGAGACGATTCCGGCTGCCTGGACCCCGGGCAGGCGCTGGAGCGCCGGAAGCAGGCGATCGAAGAAGGCAGCCCGCTTCCGGGTGTCACTGTATTTCATGGCCGGCAGATTCAGGCCCGCGGTGAGCACGTTGTTGGCCTGGAACCCTTGATCGATGCCGAGAATGCGGACCAGACTCCCGATGAGCAGCCCCGCGGCAACCAGCAATGCGGCGCTCAACGCCACCTCCGAGGTGACCAATATCTCTGAAATCCGGAGGCCGCCACGGCCTTGTGTTGCGCTACGACCGCCGCCGCGCAGGGCATCCTGCGGCTCAGAGTGGACCGCGCGCCACGCGGGAATCAGCCCGAACAGCAAGCCGGCCACCACCGACACCGCGAACGCGAAGAGCAGAGCGCGCAAATCGAGGTGCACTTCATCCAGGCGCGGCAGATCCACGGGTGCGCTAGCTACTAGAGCGCGCACCGCCGCATAGGCCAGCATCAGCCCCAGCGCGCCGCCCGAGAGCGCGATCGCTAGGCTCTCGGTCAAAACCTGGCGGAACATTCTCCAAGATCCTGCACCGAGCGCCACGCGGACGGCCATCTCGCGCGATCGAGCGGTGGAGCGGGCCAGCATCAGGTTACCGAGGTTCACGCAAATGATTAACAGGACGATCGCAATCGAAGCGAGCAGCACCAGCAAGCCTTGCCGCGATCCAGCCACAATCTGCTCCTGCAGTGGCGTGACCAGGGCGCGCAGATCCATCCCCGGCATGGGGTTTTCGTGGATCAGAGCCGCCTGCACGGCATCCAAATCCGCAAGCGCTTGTTGTGGTGACACGCCCTCGCGCAGACGGCCGATCGCCCCGAAATTGTGATTTCCCATGGCGTCCAACTTGCTACGGTCGATCGCGAAGGGCGTGAAGATATCCGGAGCAGTATATCGCTCGCCCAAATCACCCAACCACTTTGTTTGCGGAAACCGGAACCCGGAGCCGAGCACACCCACGACAGTATGCGGCGTTCCGCTCAGCAAGACGGTTTTATTGAGAATAGCCGCATCGCCATGAAAGCGGCGCTGCCAAAGGCCATAGGTGAGGATTACCACATGATCATTGTTGGGGCGGTCTTCTTCCGTAGTGAAATTGCGGCCGAGCAGCGGTTGCACGCCCAGGAGCGAAAATAGATTCCACGAGATCCGTTTCACGGACAGGCGCATCGGAGGCCCATCGTTGCCAGTCAAATTCATGGCACCCTCCCGGAGGATGGCCAGATCGGCAAAAGACCGGCAGCGCGCCTGCCATTCAAAAAAGTGCTTCGCATTCACCGGTAAACTGGGGTATCGCTGGCTGAGCTGCGGGATCACTTCGTTGATGGCGACGAGTTGCTGGGGGTGCTCATAGGGGAGAGGCCGAAACAGCACCGTGTCGGCGACTGAGAAGACGGCCGTGGTCGCGGCTAGCCCGAGAGCCATGATTCCAATGGCCGCCGCCGCAAAACCGGGACTTCGGCGCAGCCCGCGAAGTGCCTGGCGCAGATCCGCAAGGAGCGTTTCCATGATGTCGACTACGCAGCCGCCATCACCGAAGTTCCCTAGGATGGGCCAAGCATTTTCGCGTGCTCTCGTTTTTTGGCACACTGGTATTAAACGCAGAGTCGTTGACTCCGAGGAGCCCCTAGAGAAGTGTGGATCGTTAATATCGCCCTGAAGCGGCCCTATACGTTTGTCGTATTAGCGCTGCTGATCCTGCTGGTCAGCCCGCTGGTGATCATGCGGACGCCCACCGACATCTTCCCCAACGTCAACATCCCGGTGATCGCGGTGTTGTGGAACTACAACGGCTTGAGCGCCGAAGAGATGGAGGAACGGATCGGATGGCAGTTCGAGCGTTTCCTTACGACCGCTGTCAATGACATTGAGCACGTCGAATCGCAGACCGTTACCGGACGCAGCATCACCAAGGTCTTCTTCCATCCCGGCGCGAAAATCGATATGGCGATGGCCCAACTGACTGCCATGGGCGCAGCCAACGTCCGTCAAATGCCGCCGGGAACGACACCCCCCTTCATGCTCGTTTACAGCGCTTCCAGCGTTCCGATCATGCAGTTGGCGATTTCTGGAGAAGGGCTATCCGAGCAGCAACTTTTTGACTATGCCACCAACGGCGTTCGGACGCAGCTCTCGACGATAGAGGGTGCGGCTATTCCCTGGCCTTACGGCGGAAAACAGCGCCAGGTTATGATCGATCTCCAGCCGGCTCTGTTGCAATCCAAGGGGCTTTCGCCGGCCGATATTGTAAACGCCGTGAGCAGTCAGAACCTCATCCTGCCTTCGGGAACCTCGAAGATCGGTCAGTTCGAATATGATGTCGGCCTCAACGCCAGTCCGAAGACGATTCAGGAACTGAACGACCTTCCAGTCAAGGCGCAGGGCAACGCCACCATCTATGTCCACGATGTGGCCCATGTTCGCGATGGGTTCTCGCCGCAGACGAATATTGTCCGCCGCGACGGCCAGCGCAGCGCTCTACTGACGATCATGAAGATCGGCACGGCTTCCACGCTGGATATCGTCCGGGATGTGCGCGCCATGCTGCCGCAGATTGCCGCCACGCTTCCGCCCAACCTCAAGGTCGATCAGATAGCGGATCAGTCGCTGTTCGTGCGCGCGGCTGTGAATGGCGTGATTCGCGAAGCGATCATCGCTGCCTGCCTGACCGCCATAATGATTCTCCTGTTCCTGGGCAGCTGGCGCAGCACGATTATCATCGCAGTCTCGATTCCGCTTTCCATTCTCACTTCCATCTGCGTCTTGAGCGCCCTGGGCGAAACGATCAACATCATGACGCTGGGCGGGCTGGCGCTGGCGGTCGGAATTCTGGTGGACGACGCCACGGTGACCATCGAAAACATCGACCGCAATTTCGATCAGGGTAAGGATCTGCACAACGGCATCTTTGATGGCGCGGCGCAGATCGCCCTCCCGGCCCTGGTTTCGACGTTGTGCATCTGCATCGTGTTTCTGCCGATGTTCTTCCTTACGGGCGTGGCGCGCTATTTGTTTATTCCACTGGCCGAGGCCGTGGTTTTCGCGATGCTGGCCTCTTACGTTCTCTCGCGTACGCTAGTCCCGACGCTGGCCATGTATCTGCTCAGAGCCGGTGTTCATCAGCACACCGAGCCTGCGTCCTGGAATCTGGCAGGAAGGCTCCAACGGGGCTTTGAGCGTGCCTTTGAAGCGTCACGCGCGGCTTATCTCAGGACGCTCGAAAGTTGCGTGCGGCGCCGGGCGCTGTTTCTTCCCGGATTCCTGCTGATCTGTGCGGCGGCTTTCCTGCTGCTCCCATGGCTGGGGCAGGATTTTTTTCCCAGCACCGATGCCGGCCAGTTCAATCTGCATTTCCGCGCCAAGACGGCTACGCGAATTGAGGAGACTGCGCGCCTGGGTGATCTTATCGAGACTGCGATGCGGCGCACCATTCCGTCCTCGGAGCTATCCAGCATCATCGATAACATCGGGCTGCCATACAGTTCCATCAATATGGCCTATAGCACTTCGGCGCCGATCGGAACCATGGATGCTGACGTAATGGTGACTCTCAAGCCTGGGCATCGCCCGACCGACGATTACGTTCATGAGTTGCGGCGCATCCTGCCGCGCGAGTTTCCGGGCGTTTCCTTCTACTTTCTTCCCGCAGACATCGTCAGCCAGATTTTGAACTTCGGTTTGCCGGCCCCCATCGATATTCAAGTATCGGGCCCCAATGTCGAAGCCAACCATGCTTTCGCGACCAATCTTCTGCACCAGCTCGAAAATGTACCCGGCGCGGTCGACCTCCGCGTTCACCAGCTCTTCGATCAACCCCGGCTCGAGATCGCCGTGGACCGGACCAAAGCCATGGAGAGCGGCTTTACCCAGCTCGACGTCGCCAATAGCCTCTTGGTCTCCTTGAGCGGCAGTTTCCAAACCACACCGTCGTTCTGGCTCGACCCCAAGACCGGAGTTACCTACAGCGTGGTCACACAGACACCCCAATACAACGTAGCTTCTCTCGGCGATCTCAGAAACATTGCGATCTCCGGCGATCATTCGGGGCATCCCGAAATCTTGAGCGATGTCGCCAGCACCAGCCGTGCTCCCAGTATGGCGGTGCTTTCGCACTACAATCTTCAGCGCGCTATTGACATCTTTGGATCGGTGCAGGACCGCGATCTGGGAGGCGTGGCGAGCGACATCACTCGCATCGTGGACCAGAATCGCAAGCGCCTGCCCCGCGGCTCGCAGTTGTTTGTCCGCGGCCAGATCGAGACCATGCGGACTTCATTTCAAGGATTACTGTCCGGGCTGGTGCTGTCTGTCGTGCTGGTCTATTTGCTGATCGTTGTGAATTTCCAATCCTGGCTGGATCCATTCATCATTCTGACTTCCCTGCCCGCGGCGCTGGCCGGCATTATCGTTTTTCTATTCGTTTCGCGGACCACGCTGAGCGTTCCCGCGCTGATGGGGGCCATTATGAGCGTCGGTGTCGCCACCGCCAACAGCATTCTAGTGATCAGCTTTGCCAAAGAAGATCTGGCCGCGCATGGCGACCCGGTGCGGGCCGCGTTGGAAGCGGGCTTCACGCGCTTCCGCCCCGTGTTGATGACCGCCGGGGCCATGATCATCGGAATGGTTCCGATGGCATTGGGAATGGGCGAGGGTGGCGAGCAGAATGCGCCGCTGGGACGCGCTGTGATCGGAGGCTTGATTTTCGCCACCATCGCCACGCTATTTTTTGTGCCCGCGGTGTTCAGTCTTTTGCACCGCCGTAGCCAGGAGATCAATGTTAGATAGTGAGCCCCGGGTAGTGAACCAAATGATTCAAGCGGAACCAACCGTTAGACTGCAGTCTGAGCCTCAGAAGAATTCCGGCGCCGCACGAGCGCTAAGAGCTTTGTTCCTGGTTGCAGTAGTCGTGCTGATCGCCGGTTTTGTCGTTTATCGCGGAATCCACAGCCGCATCCAAGCCGCAGCCGCGGTGAAAGATCAAACCCTGGCACTGGCTGTGCCGACCGTGTCGGTGATCCATCCCCGGCCAGGAGCCGTCGCGGACGAGGTGGTGCTGCCCGGCAACATCCAGGCGTTCATTGACTCGCCCATTTATGCCAGAGCCAGCGGTTATCTGAAACGCTGGTATGCGGACATCGGCGCTCGAGTGAAAAGCGGTCAGGTGCTGGCAGAAATCGACGCGCCGGAATTGGATCAGCAGGTGCAGCAGGCGCGGGCCGACGTCCAGCAATCGCAGGCTGCCCTGGACCAGGCGCTCGCCAATCTCCTACAAGGGAAGGCCAACGAAGAACTCGCCAAGGTTACCGCGGATCGTTGGCGTAACCTGGCCGGCAAGGGCGTGGTCTCCCGGCAGGAAAACGACCAGTATCAGATGCAGTATCAGGCGCAGGCCGCCAATGTTCAGTCGCTCGAAAAGGCAATCGCGGCGGCGCGGAGCAGTATTGTGGCCTCGCAAGCGAATATGCGGCGTCTCGAAGAGATGCAACGCTACCTTACCGTGCGGGCGCCCTTTGACGGCGTGATCACGGCCCGCAATACCGACGTCGGCGCGCTGATCAACGCTGGCGCCGGCACGCCAACGCAAGCGCTGTTCCACATCGCGTCCACTTCGACCCTGCGAGTGTACGTGAACGTGCCGCAGATGTATTCACGATCCGCGGTCCCCGGCCTGGCCGCGACCCTCACCCTGGCGGAATTCCCGGGCCGGCGCTTTCATGGCATGCTCGTTCGGAACGCGGAGTCCATTGATACCGGGACGCGCACGTTGCTTGCGGAAGTGGATGTCGACAACGCCTCTGGCGAGTTGAAACCGGGCGCCTACGCCGAAGTCCATTTCGCGATTCCGGCAGCGGCGCGATCGCTGATTTTGCCGGTCAACGCGTTCCTGTTCCGCAGTGAAGGCATGCGAGTAGGAGTGGTACGGGAAGGCGGCAAGGTCGAACTGGTTCCGGTTGTCATCGGCAAGGACTACGGCACTGAGCTCGAGGTTGTCTCAGGCATTGACGCCCACGATCAGGTGATCCTAAATCCCCCCGATTCGCTCACTTCAGGCGAAGTGGTGCATGTCGCGGCAGCAGAAACACCCGATAAGCACTAACGCGTAACCGGACGAAAGTAATCCGGCAAGCCGGGCTTCGTGTCCCGCAGAATTTCGACAATAGCCCGGCGATCGGCCAGCGACAGCCGGGCGTACTTCGGATCTTTTTCATCGCCAGAGAGGATCTGCCACATCCGCTTGTAGATCGCGTCTTTCGCTTCCGGCGGAAGGCCGTCGAAAGCCTCCGCATAAATCATGTAGCTGCACGGATACCGCATCAACCGGCGTTCTAAATCGAAATCCCGCAGCGAACGGCCCTTCTGATCTCGCGGCCCTCGCGCCGCAAATTTTTCGGCGAATCCCGATGCACCCTGGATCTTGCCTCCAAGCTGCGTTTCGTCGATGAACAGAAGATAGTCGACCAGCTCTCTCGACCCATCGCGCAGCACGCGGTCTGTGAGATCGTGGTGATCGTACAATGCGAAACGAGTCTCCCAACCCACCCGTGTCAGCAGATTGATCATCTGCACCTGGTGATCGAAAACCATCAAGGCCACGATGTCGCTTTGCTGAGAAGGGTATGTAACTGGATCGAGCGCCACTTGAATCGATCCCATGGGCGGGTTGCCGGCGGGAGGCTCTGCATTGTCCGGAGCTGTGACCATGGCATTGCCCAGGTGTCGCATGGGAACTTGCTTACCCGTCACGTACCAGCCGCCCCAGCGTTCTTCAAATGGACTGCGATGATCGGACGTGTAATCGCCGAACTGGCGCATCTGCCGCCCATCGGGCGCCGGGAAAACACTGCGGATCTGCATTCCCGGAACGCCCAGCGTCGAATACGATTCATGGCACACCAGGCAATCGTCGTGCCGGACAAACGTAGGCCGAGCGGCCGGCTTTTGATCGAGCGTGTAAAAGATGACGCCCTGCCGCGGATCGTCCGCTATCAACTCGACAAACGGCTCGCGAGGTACCCACCCGATGGCCACCCGATCGTTGAAGAAAATCGTGCGCGGATTACTGGGGCTGATGAGATGCATTTCAAGGCTGGTCTTCGAGAACACTACCATTTGCGATTCGATCGGAATTTCGAGCGCCTCCAGTACCGACCGCAAGTAGCCTTGTACGCCTTCGAATTTGAGCTGAACCTGCCCGTCTTGAATTTTGCGATTCAGTTGAGCCACGGCGTCATTGGTCGGCCGCGTCGCGTACTCGATGGCGGGATGGTCGGGCGAGGCCAGCGATGCGCCGCCTAATTCCGCAAGAACGGCGACAGCACCGGCGACGATTCCTGCGGCCAGCAAGGCAGTACGGTGCATGCTTGAAAATTTGCTTTCTGGAGAGTATCTTAACCTTTCTAGAGGTTGCAATATGACTTAGGAGGTTTCGATATGACAAAGCGCATTGTTCTGGCAGGTCTGTTGGGTGGAGTCGCCATGTTCATATGGATGTCTCTGGCCCATGTGGTGCTTCCGCTGGGTGAGACTGGCGTCCAGGAAATTCAAAACGAACCGGCCGTGTTGAGCGCCTTGCACGCCGCGCTAGGCGAAAAATCCGGGCTTTACGCCTTCCCCGCAACGGGTGTTGGCCCGAATGCGAGCAATCAGGAAAAAAACGCAGCCATGCAGCGCTATGACGAGAAGCTGGCCGCCAACCCGTCCGGTCTCTTGGTCTACCATCCACCGGGCGAAACCGGGATGACAGCGCGCCGGCTTGTGACTGAGTTTCTAACGGAACTTCTGGAAGCCTTCCTGGTGGTGTTTCTTTTGGCGCAGACTCGCATAGAGAGCTTCGCCGGACGCCTTGCATTCGTAACCGTCGCCGGTATTATGGCATCGCTCGGCACCAACGTCTCCTACTGGAACTGGTACGGTTTCCCGACCAACTACACGTCCGTGTACATCCTCACCCAGATCGTGGGATTTGTGTGCGTCGGTGCCGTTGCGGGCGCCGTTATGCGGAAGACCGCGCCCAAACGAGTCGCTGCCGCGGCGTGACCCCCTATAATAGTTGCTTATCCAACCTGGAAGGATCGCATGACACGATTTCTGTTTGTGATGACGCTAGCCGGCGCGGCTGTGGCTTTTGGGGCCGACGCTCCCCAACCGAGTATGGGCAAGGTTCTGGATGACCAGATCCATTCGGCCGAGCGCGAAATTGTCGGGCTCGCCGAGGCCATGCCCGCCGACAAGTACAGCTTCCGCCCGACCGCCGGCGAGTTCAAGAATGTCCGTACATTCTCCCAACAGATGACCCACATCGCTTCCATTCTCAACGGCATCTCCGCCGCCGCGCTGGGCGAAAAAAACCCTAGCGAAATAGGGAAAGATGAGAACGGACCGGCCTCCATCACTGACAAAGCCGCTGCGGTGAAATACCTGAAAGACGCATTCGCCTACGCACACAAGGCCGCATCGGCAGTTACATCGGCCGACGCCATGGATATGATGCAATCGCCGTTTGGAAGCCGCAAGACCGCGCGGATCGATCTGGTGACTACTCTGATGTTTCACAGTTTCGATCATTACGGGCAAGCAGTGGTGTACGCCCGAATGAACGGGATCGTGCCGCCGGCCAGCCGCGGCCAATAGGTCGGACGTCCGTGGCCAGCCGTTCGCATCATTATCAGGTCCAGACCACCTGGACGGGCAACACCGGGCGGGGTACCGCCGGCTACCGCGCCTACAAACGCGATCACGAGATTTTCGTCGCGGGCAAGACAGCCCCTATTCCCGGGTCGTCCGACGCCGCCTTCCGCGGGGATCCGGCTCGCTACACTCCGGAAGAGTTACTGGTATCCACGCTATCGACGTGCCACATGTTGTGGATGCTCCACCTATGCGCGGACGCCGGCATCGCCGTCACCGCTTATTCCGACCAAGCCTGCGGCGTGATGGCGGAAGACAGCGACGGCTCTGGGCGCTTTACCGAAGTGACGTTGCATCCGGTGATGACCATTACCGACAGCGGCCGGATCGAAGAGACAGCCGCGCTGCACGCCAAGGCGCACGAAATGTGCTTCATTGCGAATTCGGTCGCCTTCCCGGTGCGCTGCCCGTCGCCGATAGTGACCGCCCCATGATGACCACCCGCCACGCCACTCCCGGCGACGCCCCAGCCTTGGCTCGAATCTACAACGAAGGCATCGAGGATCGCGTGGCGACCTTCGAAACACGGCTGCGTTCCGCCGACGATATCCGCGCATGGTTTGATGGCGTACATCCCATTGTGGTAGTTGAGTTTAATGGTGAAGTTATCGCCTTCGCCGCCACGTCGCAATACCGGCCGCGAGAATGCTATGCCGGGATCGCTGAAACATCGGTTTACGTAGCCCGCGCGTATCGTAGGAAGGGCGCCGGCAGCCTGGCCCTCCAAGCGTTGATCCAAGCCGCGCAACAGGCCGGGTTCTGGAAACTGCTTTCCCGAGTGTTTCCGGAAAACCTCGCCAGCCGTAACTTGATCCGCGAGCTGGGATTTCGCGAGGTCGGCACCTACCAAAAGCACGGAAAGCTGGACGGCGAGTGGCGCGACGTGGTAATTGTGGAGCGGCTCATCTGCTAAACTGATCTGTCTGGACGGCAATGATCGCGTTTTTTTGGGATAATTAATAAGTGAGTGAGCGAAGCGCACTTACGGAGTTAGTCCGGCGGGGCCGGCTGCGACAGGTGCGCCATGTCCTCTTACACCAGGCTTCCTTCGCCGCGTCATTGGGTCTGGGCGGCGCAATCCTGCTTCTGATCCTGGGCACGCAGATTCTCAATTGGTACTGGCCTGTGCTGCTGTTTGCAGTCAGCCTGGCGGCCGGAGCTTATCGCGCCCGCAACCAGGTTCTTTCGCGGTATCAGGTCGCGCAGTCGATCGACCAGCAGCTCGGTTTTCACGATTCGCTGTCCACTGCCGTCTTTTTCAGCGAGCATCCCGATAAAGTCGTCTCGTCCCGTCAGTTCATCGAACATCAAAAAGAAGCCGCCGAAGATTTGGCGCGTTCCGCCGACGTCCAGCGCGGGCTGCCCTTCTTCGCTCCTCGAACGCTCTACGTCAATGCGGCGCTGGCCGCGATTGTCTGCTCGATGTTCGGCGTTCGTTATGGAATCAATCACAGTCTCGATCTCCGGCCGTCGCTGGTTCGCATCGGCTTCGATGGGTTCCTTGGCCAGTCGCGCGACGTCGCAGACGCCAAGCGCAGCCGGGGTCAGCGCCCCTTCGACGACAACAAAGACAAAGGAACGGCCGCTGATCCTTGGGACGCGAAAGCCAACGATCCGAGCGCGACTCCCGATGCCGCGCTGGACGCTGGCGACGAGCCCGAAGTAAGCAATCCGGACGGGACACCCGATGGCTCCGCCAAGAGCAAGGCCACGGGCACCGAGCAGCCGCCGCCCGGGCAAGATCCTCTCGACGCCCAGGACAAAGGGGAGAATTCACAAGCCGGAAGTGACTCGGGTGATACCAATTCGCCCGAGGGAAATTCGCAGAACGATAAGGAACAGACCGGCATGAAGAACTCCGGCCAGTCCGGCAGCGCGGGCGAAAACTCCAGCTTGAGTGAAAAGATGAAAGACGCTCTCGCCAATTTGCTGGCCAAGCTGAAGCCCAAACAGAACGACGGCAAGCAGGGCAGCTCGCAATCGCAAAGCGGATCGCAATCCAGCCAGCAGAAGAGCCAGAGCGCGCAATCGAATTCGTCGCAGTCCCAGAGCAAGCAGCAGGCCGATGGGGACGCCAGCGCTCAATCGCAAGGCGACCAGCAGTCGCAGGACGGCTCTCAGCAATCGGCGCAGGGCAAGAGCGAAGGCAAGAGTTCGGATAAGCCCAATTCGCCGGACGGCAAGAGCGGCATCGGCAAACAGGACGGCGACAAGAGCGCGCGCGAGGCGGCGGAACTGGCCGCGATGGGCAAGATCAGCGAGATCATCGGCAAGCGGGCGCAGAATGTCTCTGGCGAAGTGATGGTGGAAGTCGCCTCCGGCAAGCAGCAGTTGAAGACTCAGTACTCGCAGCGCACCGCCGAGCACTCCGAAGCCGGAAGCGAGATCAATCGCGACGAGGTCCCGCTGGCCTATCAGCAATACGTGCAGCAATATTTCGAAGAGATTCGGAAGATGCCGGCATCGAAGGTAAAGGCCAAAGGCTCCGGCAACTAAGTGGGGCAGGTATCCTGTCTGCCAATAGCTACTTCTTCTCCTGCGCCTGCGCCACGGTCATCGCCAAATAGTTCACCACCTTCGCCTCATCCCGCGCCACCTCATAATACGCCGCGCGCAGTAGCTGATCCTTGCGATTGAGCAGCGTCTCCCGGATATTCTGCTGCACCCGCGGATCGGTCAGCTCGCGCTGTCCGGCCGGCTCCTTGGAAAAAACCTTAAACACTCGATAGCCTTCAGAGGTGTGGACGATAGGCGTCATCTGACCGGGCGTCGCGGATTGAATCGCCTTGCGGATATCGGGATTGGCCTTCTCCAACGCCGATTCGGGAACGAAGCCGAGATCGCCGCCATTAGGCGCATATGTCGGGTCTTCGGAAAAATTCTGGGCCACCACGCCGAAGTCTTCGCCTTGTTTCAGGCGAGCCAGCAGCATATCCATCTTCTTGCGGGCCTGGTCCTCGTTCTGCGCCTTATCACCCTTGAGATTCCGGACATTCGGATCGGGAGTGGGCGTCACTAAGATCTGCGCCACGTGCACCTGCGGCTCAGGAAAATTAAAGCTGCTTTTGTTGGAGTTGTAGAAATCGCTCACGTCGTGATCGGAAATGGAAATATGGGACGTGATCTCCTTGTTGAAAAGCTTCTGGATGCTGAGATCGCGCTTGAGCTGGGCCTTGAAGTCCTCCGCCGACATTTTCCGAGAGGCCAATTGCTTCTGAAACTCTTCCTGCGTGAAGGGAGCCTTCAATTCCGTGAACTTCGACTCGACGTCCGCGTCCGTCGCCATCAGTCCCAGCTTTTCGGCGCGCTGCAGCATGATCTCGTTGTCCACCAGCGTCCGCAGAACTTCCAGCTTCTGGATCATCATCTGATCGTCGCTGGGATGTTCGGGGGAAGACATGAACTGCGTCTGATACTGTTTGTCGAGGTCGGCGTAGGTAATGACGCGGCCGTTGACCGTCGCGGCCACGTTTTCAGGCACCGCGCGCTTGCATCCCGAGATCGAGAGGACAGTAATCGCTAGCAGGACGGCGGGCAAACGAAACATGTGGGTGATGCAACCATTCTAACGAATGCCGTGCGGGTTTTACCTATCGGCCTGCTAAAATCACCGTGGTGGGAAGAAGACGGCGTCTTTGGTTCGCAAGCGGTGCGGTACTGCTCGGCTTGGCAGGCCTCGCCGCCTGGTCAGCCGAATCTGCCAACGATTTTCGGTTTTCGATCCTGGGCGATCGCACCGGCGATGCCGAGCCGCGGGTCTATGAGTCGGTCTGGCGAGATATCGGCACGCTGCATCCCGATTTTGTCATCAACGTCGGCGATACGATTCAGGGCGGAAATAACTCCACCGCCGAAGCCGAGTGGCGAGCGCTCCGGCCGCTTTGGGATCGCTCTAAGCTCCCGCAGTTCTTTACTCCCGGAAATCACGATATATGGTCGGCCATTTCTCGTAGGATTTACGAGAAAGAGACCGGGCATCCCGCGTTTTATGGATTTAATTACCAGGGCGCTCATTTCACCGTGCTCGATAACAGCCAGACCGAGAATCTGAGCGATCAGCAGATGGAATTTCTGGAGCGTGATCTGCAGCAGAACAAAGCCCGCGATCCAAAGTTCGTTCTCTTCCATAAACCATTCTGGCTGATTCCGGTGATGTTCAAGAGCAGCCAGTTTCCATTCCATCAACTCATCCAGCGATATGGCGTGCGATACGTTATCAGCGGGCATGGGCACCAGTATGTGCGCGCCGTGCAGGATGGCATCGTCTATCTGGAAGCCGGCAGCTCGGGCGGGAAACTCAAGGGACAAGGCTTCGCGCAGGGCTGGTTCTTCGGTCAAATCCTTACGCGCGTTACCGGCGCGAAGGTAGAGATGACGGTGAAGGAAGTCGACCAGCCGATCGGGAAGGGCCGCACTTTTCCTGCCGAGGACTTAGGCGCCTACCGCCCGTAAACCGCCCTGCCAAAGTTTTCCATCCGTTATACACCTGTTATCGCTCTGTAAGACTGACTTGCTAAACATATCTAGCGGCCGCCAGCCGCAAATCCTACAGTGGAGGTTTCATTTCAATGCTAGTCAGACACCGGGGGACGCTCAGCGCCTTTGCTCTCTTCAGCGCTTTATTCGGCTCCAGCGCGAGTGCTTCCGACATCAAAACGGTTTTTGTGATCGCAATGGAGAATCATAACTGGACCCAGCCGGCCAACGAGTTCATCGGCTCGATCCAGCAGATCTATCAAAATCCTAATGCGCCGTTCATCAACAGCCTGGTCAACGGAACGGCGTTTGCTGTAATCAATGGCTCGGTGGTGGACATCAGTTCCCAGGTCTCTTATGCCACCGCGTACCACAACGTCCTGGCCACTCCGAGCGGAAATAATCCCCACATTCATCCTTCCGAGCCCAACTACCTCTGGGCTGAGGCGGGCAGCAACTTTGGCGTGTTCAACGACAACGACCCTTATACCGGCGGCACGAACCAGAACACTACCCAGCACTTGAGCGGCTTCCTCCAACAAGCCGGCCACACCTGGCGGTCGTATCAGGAAGATATCGACCTTACCCAGAATGGCAGCGGACAACTCACCAACCTCCCTCTGCCCGAGAATCTGTGGACCGTACCGCTGACCAGTTTCTCCGGTTCCTTCGCTCCGGGTTTCGCCAACGCTTACAACGGCTCGGTTCAGTACAACTACGCCGCCAAACATAATCCGATGGTGTTCTTCACCGATACCAACGGCGGCAACAATTCGACTCCCTCCAATCCGCTGTCCACGCAGTATGCCCCCCTGCAGCAGTTGATCACCGATCTTGCCAACGACACAGTGGCCGACTACAACTGGATCACACCGGACCAATATAATGACATGCACACGTCACTCCGGGGAGGCTACAAAGGGCTGACCGGCGACGGGGCCAATATCAAGCAGGGTGACGACTTCCTGAGCCAGATCGTTCCCGTGATCATGGCATCAAACGCTTACAAGAATCACGGCGTGATCATCCTGTGGTGGGACGAGTCCGAATCGAACGGGGTTGCCGGCGACAACGCGGATGACTTTAATCACACGATAGGCGAGATCATCATCTCTCCGCACGCTCACAAGAACGTGAACGGTCTTCCGTATGCAAGCCCGCTGAATTACACGCATTCCTCCGATTTGCGCACCATGCAGGAAATCTTCCGCGTTGGACCATTTCTAGGCGACGCAGCCAACGCCAACGATCTGTCCGACTTGTTCGAGCCGGGTGCGGTCCCGCCCACTCCGCCTACCGAGCACGGCTTTTCGACGGCGCAGCAGAATCACTAGCAGCGTTTCGGCGGTGGGGCCTCTCGGTACTCTTCCTTGGGGACCCACCACTTACTGCGTCGCTACCACCTTCGATTCCACCTGAAACTTCCGGTAGTTGCTCCAAACCAATTCTTGCTGCATCGCAATCTTCTTCAACAATCCCAGGCGGCCGGAGCCGCTCACCGACTCGCGCTTGGGCAGCCAGATTTCGTCGTTGACTCGCGTCTGTTCAAAGACCAGCTTGGCGCCCGGATTCAGCCGTGCGATAAACAGGCCATACGAGATCGTGTCCGTTGTTTCAGCTTCCAGCCGGACCCACTGGTACTCAGCCTTGTCGATCCATATCTCGCCTCGAATCTTCAGCAGCGGCTTCGCATCGCCGCGCTTAGGTTGATATCCCGGCTTGGGCGTGGCCGAGATGATCCACGCGGCATGGCCGTCCACTTGCTCGTCGCCTTCCAGATGGAAATCGTATAGGTCGGTAACTTCGCGCAGAAAATCGCGGTCTTTCTCGCGTCTTTTTTCGTACTCGGTCACGCGGCGTTGCCGTTGCTCGGGTGTCTCGTGCTCCAGCTTGGCGGCCACCTTGTCGAGCTTAGCCTGCTCCTTGCGCTGGTCATCCGGTGGGAGCGGCTTACCGCCGCGCTCCAGCATCCGCCGATGCGGCTGACCATAGAGAACCAGCGTCTCCCAGCTTTCGGTCTTCTCCGATTTCACCGCGCCTTTAGAATCCAAGTTGCGCTCGGTCTCATGCGCGATCCAGGTATAGTCTTTCATGCGCAGCCAATTCGCCTGGTCCAGCTCGACCGATTTGCGCACGATCTCGCGAGCATCCGGCGCACCCTCGGTCGCTGCCGAAATCGCCGCTAGCGCCAGTCCAATCATCAGCCGCATATATTTACAACGATTGGGGAGGGTTTTTGGTTGCACAAATGCATATGTAACCTTTACCATTCTGGCGCATCCCAGTGAAAGGATTTGGCTATGCTGCAAAAATCAACTACCATTTTTGTTGCCCTTTTGATACCGGCGTTTGCTCAAAACCCGCCGGTCATAATCACATCCGCCGCCGACGCCAATGTTGGCGTTACTCCTGTATCGCTCGCTACGGCTACCGGCATGAATCTCGCCATGCAGTCAGCCACGGCCGTTTCCACACCTTGGCCAACTACGCTAGGCGGTGTAACGATCCAGGTTACCGACTCCGCCTCCATGTCGCGTCCGGCTGGTCTCCTGTTTGTTTCCCCCACGCAGATTAACTTCGAAATTCCGGCCGGAACCGCTCCGGGACCCGCCATGGTGTTGATCAACAATGGCGCGTCCCAAAGTTCGGCAACGGTGCAAGTTCAGCCCGTCGCTCCCGGTCTGTTCGCTATCAACAACCTCGACGTAGCGGCGGCGACAGCCGTCCGGATCGTCATTTCGACTAACTTTCAGTCCTCGGTCACCGTATTTCAGTGTGTCGATACGCCCGGGAGCTGCCGCCTGTTTCCCATCGACCCCGGCGTCGATGCTCCGGTCTACTTGTCATTCTACGGAACCGGAATCAGCGGACGTTCCTCGCTTTCGAACGTCACCGTTACCATAGGATCCGTGAGTATCCCGGCCTTGTATGCCGGGCCGCAGTCGCAGTTCCCGGGGCTCGATCAGGTGAACGTCCCGCTGCCCCTGTCGCTGCGTGGGGCGGGCGTCGTGAATGTTACCTTAACGATCGATGATGTGACCTCGAATCCAGTCAAGATCGACATCATGTGATTGCTAACTCTGTGACCACTCCTGCCCAACCCGGGTGGTCACCACTCGCTGCGGACGGCTCCCCGCAGCTGCTACAAACCGCTCCACCGGCTCCAGGTACGATTCGCGGCTGAGCCGGAAAGTCTGGTGATGAACCGGCAGCAGGAACTCCGCGCCGCAATCCGCGCCCATCCGCCAGGCCTGCTCTGGATTACAGTGCACATTAATCCACGGATCGTAGGCGCCAATCGGCATGATCGCCAAGTCCACTGGCCGCGCGCCGCGCAACGCTCGGAATGAATCCGTGAGTGCCGTATCGCCGCCGAACACCACGCGATGCCTCTTAGTTTCGATCAAATAGCCGTTAAATCCGCGCTGTGTGTCGGTGCGAAATCGCGCGCCCCAGTGATTGACGCGAACGCCCAGGATCGACAACGGGCCTATACGCACCCTTTCCCCCCAACCGACTTCGTGCACGCTCCGGTAGCGCCGCACCCTGAGCAGATCGCTGGTATTCAACGCCGTGACCACGGTAGTGCCCGCGCGCTCCAGACTCCGCAACGTCGGCCGATCCAAATGATCGAAGTGGGCGTGGGAAAGCAATATTAGGTCGATGTGGGGAAGCTGCGGCCTCCCGAGGGCCGGCGCCACCAGCCGCTTGATGCCCACCGTCACCGGGCCCATTCGCACGCCGCAGCGATCCCCGAGCACCGGATCGGTGAGGATCGTAAATCCGTCAATTTTAAGGAGTACCGTGCTGTGACCCAGCCAGGCCGCGTGCAAGCCCTGATCCGGCCATCGTTTAGGATACGGCAGAAAGGGCGCTGCCGCCACCGCGCGCTTGCGCTCCCGTCGATACTGGCGAAAGAATTCGGGAGCCGCGCCACGCGCAAACCGTGCAGCTCCTGCTAATTGCACTAACCTTGCCGTACCAGCCAAGATGTCTTCCTTCCCCAGGCCCTCGCGTAGTCCACCTCATGCGTCCGCATCGGTGAGAGTTTCTGCGGGATAAATCTACTAACTCCAGTATGACACTCATCAGACTCGCTGTGCCGGGCCTGGTCGTCTGCCTGGCTTTGAGCGCGGGCAATAACAACGGCAGTCAAGCCCAGTATGTCGGCGGGACCATCTCCGAAATCCCCGCCGGGTGCGGGGGCCGGGTTCAGGCCGTGGATGACGAGTATTTCGTCTTTTCATCCAAGAACGCCCGCTGGCGTGTCCCTTACGACAGGATTAATCTCGTCGAGTACGGCCAGAAAGTGGACCGGCGCTACCTCGCGGCGGTTCTGATCTCTCCACTGTTCCTATTCGCCAAGAAAACGCAACACTTTCTGACCATCGGCTATTCCGACGACGAGAATCGCCAGCAAGCCATGGTCTTCAAAGTCAGCAAGCAAGACATTCGCACCGTGCTCGTGATCCTGGAGGCCCGCACCGGCCGCAAGGTGGAATTCCAGGATGATGACGCGCGCAAGAGCGGGAAGGGATAAGCTATGCCTCTGGTTCTTTGTACGCTGCTGCTCTTCGCGTCTTTCGACGATAAGGTAGCCGCTGACGACCCGACGCCCGAGGAGGAATCGGCCGCCCAACTGGCGAAAGTCCGCCGGATCTACATTGACATCCTTACGGGCGGCGATGAAGCCCTGACCATCCGCGATCTCCTCATGACCAGTCTGCATAGCTCCAAACAATTCATCATCACCGAAGACGAAGACAAGGCCGATGCAACCTTGAAGGGCTCCGGCGACGATCAGGTTTTCACCGATACCTTCCAGTCTTCCGACGGCCTTAACGCGCACAGCCAGATGGGCTCTGGCAGCAGCGCCGGCACCCGCAATTACGCCAACAGCAGCAGCAATCGGAACATGGGCATGACCATCGGCGAAAACGAGAGCCGGCGCACCGAGGAGCGCAAGCACGAGGCGATCGCCACCGTTCGTCTGGTAAAAGACGGCGACGTCATTTGGTCCGCGACCGCGGAAAGCCTGGGCGGCAAGTTCATGGGCGCCAGCGCTGATGTAGCGGACAAGATCGCCAAGCGCCTGGTGGCGGATTTTAAGGCGGCCAAAAGCGCGGCAGCCAAGCCGGCGCCTGCAACCAAGTAGCACGCATGTTATCGTCGTCCTTCAGGACGAACTATGAAATCTTTCGCCGTAGCACAGGCATTCCTGCCGGTGCTGTTTTTGACACCGGCCTACGCACAACAGCCGGCCGCCACACCTCTCGCCCGCCTCCAAGCCAGCATCGAACGCATCACGAAGTCCATCAACGCTGACTGGGGCATATACATCAAATGCCTCGAAACAGGGGAAGAGATCGCCATCGACGCCGACCGGCAGATGGACACCATGAGCGTTATCAAAATCCCGCTGATGGTGGAAGCGTTCCGCCAGATCGACGCCGGCAAGTTCTCGCTCGACGATAAAATCACGCTCAAGGAGTCCGACAAGCGCCCGGGTACCGGAATCATTCGCTCGCTCGACCCCGGCGCGGTTTTGACCATTAAGGACCTTCTAACGCTGATGATTATCGTGAGCGACAACACGGCCACCGACCTGATGTACGCCAAAGTCGGGGGCCTCGAGCCCGTCAATCAACTGGCGCAGTCCTACGGTTTGAAGAACACGCGCGCCGTCTTCAACGCCGAAGCTTGGTTCAAGGTCATCGCCGCGGCGCCGTCTCGCGATCAGTTCCATCGCGAAGGCAAGACGCCGTTCGGGCTCTCCTCACCACGAGACATAGGCAAGCTGCTCGAAATGATCGAGCGCGGCCAGGCCGTGAACAAGAAATCGAGCGATCTGATGCTCCAGATGCTGCGCGGCCAGGTCTATAGCTCTCGCCTGCCGAAATATCTCACCGGCACGGGCTTTCGCGTTCCACACAAGACCGGCGACTTCCTGCCCTACATCGCCAACGACGTCGGAATTCTCGAAAGTCCCAGCCGCAACATCGTAGTTTCGGTTTTCACCGCGCATCACTACGGAACCGGCGCGTATTTAGAGGACGCCATCGCAAGAGTGGCCGAGCAGGTGGCCGGCTATTTCGCATATCGCTGAGCTTAGAATCCTTCCCAAACATAAGCCGCGAAATCGCGCGTCTTGTGAAACCCCATTCGCTCATAAAGCTGGATCGCTTCCACATTGGCCGCCGTGACCGTGAGCGTCGCTTTCCGGCAACCGTGATTAGCCAGCGATTCGAGCGCGCGGCGGATCAGTTCGTAGCCCAATCCCGTTCCACGAGCAGCTTTGGAGACGCACACCTGCGTGATGTGGCCGACGTCGGCTTGCACCAGGCTGCTGAGGCACAACCCGCATAGCTTCCCGTTTTGCGGATCGAGCGCCAGGAACGAAGCGGGCTGGAAGAAGCTTCCGCAACCGGGGTACTGGATGATATTCAGCAGGAACCGCCGCGCGCCCGCGGGCGACCGATACTGATCGTTGATCTCGCTGTCGATGTGCCCCTGGTAGGCGGTGGCGATAAGCGATGCTGCTTCATCCTGCTTCCGCTCGGTCCAGCTATCGATCAAGGCCGAAAAACCGGGCTTTCCGGGCGGCAGTTTGCCGGCGGTGGCCAGATCCAGTTCCATAAAGTTGCGGACATGCACGCGCAGATAGCGCTGCTGCGGAAGAGTCATCTGTCGCGCCGTGC
>DATHOT010000160.1:0-29211 GCA_035484655.1 Bryobacteraceae bacterium
CGAAGTTCGCGCCGTATTCCCAGATGGAACCGTCGAGATCATGCCCACCCTGGCCGCGGTCCGCAAAGCCCAGGACATGGGACTGGATCTGATTCTGGTATCGCCCACCGCCGAACCTCCCGTGGCCAAAGCCATGGATTACGGGCAGTGGCAGTACGAGAACAAGAAGAAGCAGCACGAAGCCAAGAAAAAGCAGCACGTTATTCAGGTGAAGGAGCTGAAGTTCCGGCCCAACACCGACGACCACGACTACGAGTTCAAGAAGAACCACGCCATCCGATTCCTAAAGGAAGGCAACCGTGTGAAAGCGGTGGTTCAGTTCCGCGGCCGTGAAATCGCCCATGTCGACCTCGGCAAGAAGCTGCTGCTCCGTTTCGCCGACGATCTCTCCACGCACGGTTTGGTGGAGGGTCAGCCGCGGCTGGAAGGGCGCAATGCGCACGTCATCATCAGCCCGGTGAAAGCGACTGGCGCTCCCAAGGAAAAGTCGGATAAGCCAGCGCCAGCGCACTGAAACCGCAGGTCGGAGACCTGCCCCACTAGTAAAATAGGTATTTCTGCCACTGATTGTCGCTCTTGGCGAGCAATCGCATGAGATGCCGGCTGGTATGCAAGCTGAACGGCCGGGGAGCGCGGGAAAGTTTCATATTTGCTTCATCGGGGGTCCGGCTTCCCTTGCGATTGTTGCAAGGATGGCAGCAAGCTACCAGATTCTCCCAGGTGGTCTCGCCCGCGCGTGACCGCGGAACGACGTGATCGAGTGTGAGCTCGGACGAGGGCAGCGTCCGATGGCAATACTGGCAGGTATAACGGTCGCGCATCGGGATGTTCTTGCGCGATAGAGCTCGGGTCTGGTGCGGGATTCGCCGGTATTCGAGCAGCCGGATCACGGACGGAACGCGGATCGAATGACGGGCCGAATGAACGTGCGCCTGCGATTCCTCCTCGGCCGATGCGACACCCTTCAACACCAGCACCAGCGCCCGCCGCGCCGCGCAAATGTTGATCGGCTCATAACTCGCATTCAATACGAGCACCGGTCTGTGTAATCGATCAAGACTGGGCATCTTCGGTACTCCCGGAGAAATTGGAATCACGAATCGGTTGATCGAATGCCATGCGGCGGTCGACACGCGCCAGGGTGAGCAACGTCACCCGTTTGGCTCCAGCTAGCTTGAGGGCGCGCGCGCAAGACGCAGCGGTCGCGCCGGTGGTCATGACATCGTCCACCAGAAGAACTCTCTGGCCGTCCAGCACCGCCCTCTTACGGGCGCGGAATGCGCCGGAAACGTTCAGGCGGCGCTTAGCGTTGGTCAGGCCCGCTTGCGTTGCGGTGGGGCGGATGCGTCGAAGAGCGTTCTTCACTGGAACGTTGGATCGCCTTCCGATTTCGGTGGCCAGCAGCGCCGATTGGTTGAATCCCCGCTGCCAGCGCTTGCGCCAGTGCAGTGGCATCGGCACGATCAGGTCGAATTCCTGATCGCGCGGCAACGCCACGGCCAGCAATCGCCCGAGCGGTTTCCCCAACGGTTGGACACGGCCGTACTTAAATAAGTGAATTAGTTCCCGAAGCTCGTCTTCATAGAAGCCGAACGAATAGGCCGCGTCGAACCCGCTAACGCCGCGCCGGCATAAACCACAGAGCCCTTGCTCATCGAGCGGGAAGGAGCTGCGGAAAGGCGCCCGGCATTGCACGCAGAAATATTCGGCAGCCAGCGCCTCGGGCTTTAACAGGCAGGTCCGGCAAACCGGGATTCGCGAGACTTCGCGCAGGGGTTGCTTGCAAATGCGGCAATCATCGGGGAAGACTAGCGAGAAAACGCCAGAGTAGATCTTGCGGACGAAGGAAGGGGCCAAATCATTCGAGGCAGTTTTTGTGAGGCTGCTACTGCTGAAGACGGCACCTCCTTAAAACACTAGTCTACACGAAGCACACGCCGGACGCAGTACCAGCCCTGCAACCCGATACAATAAAACAAAGCCACTTCATGCGGACCTTCTACATCGAGACCTTTGGCTGCCAGATGAATGCGCACGATTCCGAAAAGGTCATCGGCACTCTGGTATCGGAAGGCTACAGCCAGGTTGAGACTCCCGAACAGGCCGACCTGGTTCTCTACAACACCTGCAGCATTCGCGATAAAGCCGAGCAAAAGGTTTTCCATCGCCTGCAGCAGTTCAAGAAGGATCACGGCCGCGGAAAAGTCTTCGGCGTGCTGGGCTGCGTGGCGCAGCAGGAGGGTGAGCGCATATTCGAGCGCGCGCCGTTCGTGAGCCTGGTGGCCGGATCGGCCAGCTATTCCAAGCTCCCCGAGATGCTGGTGCAGCTCGAAGCCGGCAACCGCCATGTCACCGGCCTGAGCCTGGACACCGAGGAAGCCTTCGATACGCCTTTCACCCGCCGCGACAATCCGCACCGCGCCTACATCACCATCATCGAGGGCTGCGACAAATCCTGCGCGTATTGCGTGGTGCCTTTCACCCGAGGTCCGGAGCGTAGCCGCACCAGCGAAAGCGTTCTCAAGGAAGCGCGCGAACTGGCGCGCATGGGTTATAAGGAAATCCAACTCCTCGGCCAGAACGTGAATAGCTATCGCGACCCGTCACCAGCCGGCTGGGATTTCGCCCGTATGCTGCGCGCCGTCGGCGAAGTGGACGGGATCCGGCGGGTGCGCTTCACCACCTCGCATCCCCGCGACTTCGTCAAGGATATCGTGGATGCGATCGACGACAATCCGGTTCTGTGCAATCACGTCCACTTGCCGGTGCAGTCCGGCTCGGACCGTATCCTCGACCGTATGCAGCGGTTGTACTCGCGCGACGATTATATGCGTCGGATTGAGTGGATGAAGAAAGCGCGGCGGAACATCTCCCTCACCACCGATATCATCGTGGGATTCCCGGGAGAAACCGAGGCGGACTTCGAGCAAACGCTGGGCCTGCTGGACGAAGTACAATACGATTCATTGTTCGGCTTCAAATATTCCCGGCGGCCCAATACGCACGCGCTGACATTCGAGGACCACATCGCGGAAGAGGAAAAGAGCCGGCGCCTGGCTATCGTTCTAGAGCTGCAGCGCGCCATTCAGATCCGGCGAAATTCCGAGCTGGTTGGAACCGTCGAAGAGGCCTTCGTGGAAGGCTATAATCAGGCCACGGGCCAATGGATCGGGCGGACTACTCAAAATCGCACTCTCAATTTTATTCATCCGGAGCATGCGGGCCCGAAAGAAGGAGAAACTTTGGCCGGCGGATATTGGAACGTTCGGGTTACTCGGGCAGGCCCGAACTCGCTGGCCGGTGAGGCCGTCAGTTGAGTTCATTCATGAAGGGGGACCGTATGGAAGTCGAAATGAAAATCCGCGGGTTGATGATGGATCCTGTCACTAACATGCCGATTGTAGTGCTGAAGGATATCGGCGGGAGCACCATCTTGCCGATCTGGGTTGGAATCTACGAGGCCAACGCTATCGCCCTCGAGATCGAAAAAGTTTCGACGCCGCGCCCCATGACTCACGACTTGATCAAGACCCTGCTGCTCGGTCTGGGAACCGGCATCCGGAAGGTCGTGGTCAGTGAACTGAAGGACGATACCTTTTATGCCGTCATCTGGCTGGACCGGGATGGCGACCTGATCAGTGTCGATTCACGGCCGAGCGATGCGCTGGCTCTGGCGCTCCGCCTGGATTGCCCGATTTATGTCGACGAGTCGGTGCTCAAGACATCGCAGCGCACCAATGCCGCTTCCGATAAGATCAACAACGAAGAATGGCGCCGCTGGCTCGAGAGCCTAAATGACGAGGACCTCGGGCGCTACAAAATGTAGCTGTTTCTCAGCAGCTCGATAGGACTACTGTTTCTTGGGCGCGGCTTTCCGCCGGACCGGCGGAGGGTTCTTTCCAGTCCAACCGTGCAGCTTCTCAGGATCGACATTGAAGACCACCATAAACGGGCTGGTCGTGTAACTATCCGGAACTCCTTCGAAGGACAGCTCCGTTCCAGGATCTACTTTGCCTGGCAGCGACATCTCGAACTTCAACGTCGCGTCGGGAGTGGTGCCGTCCTCAAGCGCCAAGATGATGGTCTTGGGCTTGATCTCGGGCACGAGCTTCACCACCTTCCCTTTGAGGGTCGTAACCTGCGCGCCCTTCATGCTCGAATTGAAGTAGTTCGCGCCATCCGGTCCGATGAGTTCGGCTTTTAAGCTTTTCCAAAGGGTGAGTTCCGGATTCTTGGCCGCGTCCTCGGCCGCCTTCTTCTGCTGCTCCTCGGCGATTTCAGTTGCATTTTTCATGTGGAAGTCGGCTGGCGGCAGCGCGGAGCTCTTGGCGGCCGCCACGAGATTATTAAAGCCTTCGTCGCTGCCGTGGAAGCCCTTGTAGGCCCGCTGCACGTAGCCCATCACCTGTTGCCGTCCAGCGGGATTAAGCGCGCCCTGGCCTTCATAGGTAGCCGCGCGGGCGAAATAAAACAGAGCCGTCGGCATTTTCGCCGGATCTTTTTCCGAGGCGATCGCGGTCCCCATGTAGTAATCCACCTGGCCGTCGTTGGGATTGAGTTGCAGCGTCTTCTGGAACTCGGCTTCGGCGGGCTGCCAGTTCTTCTTCTGCAGCGCGACCCAACCCAGCGTGGTGTGCGCCAGTGCCTCGATCTGCGGCCTTTGATTCTCCCACTGCTCTTCGGTGAAATTCGGCGGGATCTTATCCAGGTTTGCCAGCAGCGCTCTGGACGCCTTCTCGCCCTGATCCAAAACGTCGGGGGTCGGATTCTGCCCGGCCAGCGCCTGCGTGAAGCTTACAGTGATGAATAGAGCGCTGAAATTGTTGGGATCGTCCGCGAGTACCTGCTTGGCTACGTCGACGGCCTCTTTCGCCATCCCGAGTTGAAAATAAGTCGCGAGCAGCAGCGTCCTGCGCTCGGTTACGTAATCAGTCTGCGGATATTGCTTCAGCCATTGCTGAAGTTTCTCGAGCTTGGTCTTTGGATTGGTGTCCTTGGTGATCGCGTCGAACAGATCGTATTCGGTCCGATCTTTCCAGTTTTTCTGTGGCGCCGACGATGAGGGCGCCGTAGCCTGCCCGCGCATCCCCGTGGGCGCAAGACACAATGCTCCCCCGATTACGACCGCGGACAAAAATCTAAAGTGTTGGAATGCCACTTGCCGCCTCCACTTCCTGCTTGTAGGTTACCGCAGAGCGTGGCGTTATTTGCTGGTGCTTTTCTTGGTCGCCCCGCCGCGTCCCCGGCCGGCAGGCGCATTTTTCCCGGTCCACCCCTGTAGCTTCTCTTTCTCGACATTGAAGACCACCATCAGCGGGCTGGCGGTATAGCTCTCGGGTACGCCTTCGAACATCAGTTCGGTTCCGGGCTCGACGCTTCCGGGCAGCGCCATCTCGAATTTCAACGTCGCGTCGGCAGTGGTTCCGTCCGACTTGCCATCTTCCATGGCCAGCAGAATGGTCTTCGGCCTCGTCGCCGGTTCGAGTTTAACAACCTTGCCTTTTAGAAGCGGTAACCCGGCGTCCTTCATGCTGGAGTTGAAGTAGTTCGCTCCATCCGCGCCGGTGAGAGCTTCCTTGATACCCTTCCACATGGCTTCCTGCGGATGCGCCTTGGTCCACTCTTCTTCATTCGCCATCTCGGCCTTGGCGATGTCGACGGCGCTCTTGATCGTGAAGTCGGAGGGTGGCGCCGGGCTGGCCTTCGCAGCAGCGAGCAGATCGTTAAAGCCCTGGTCGCTGCCGTGATAGCCTTTGTATGCCTTTTGCACGTAAGCCATGACAGTCTTCCTGCCATCCGGATTCAGTGCGCCTTGCCCTTCATAAGTGGCTGCGCGCGCGAAATAGAACAGAGCGGTCGGTGTCTTCGCCGGATTTTTCTCAGAATAGATGGCCGTCGCTAGCTGGTAGTCGATGGTCCCGTTGTTCGGGTCGATCTGGAGGCTCTTTTGATATTCGCCTTCCGCCGCCGGCAAGTCCTTCCTTTGTGAAGCGATCCAGGCCAGTGTGAGGTGCGCGAGGTTTTGCACCTGAGGCTTTTGAGTTGCCCATTGCTGAGGCGTCATCGTCGCGGGAGGATCATTGATGCTGAGAAGCGCGGTTGCGGCTTTCTCGCCATTTTCGAGAACGGCCGACGGCGGATTCTGGCCCCCGGCGCTTTGCGTAAGCGTCACCGTAATATACAGCGCTCCGAAGTCCTTGGGGTCGTCGGCGAGAATCTTCTTGGCTTCGTCGATGGCCTGCGCGGGTTGCTGGAGCTGATAGTACGTAGTCATCAGGATCGTCCGCCGGTTCTTGGCAAACGCACTATCCGGGAAGTCCTTTTCCCACTGCTGCAACTTCTGCAGCTTGGCCTTCGGATCGTTCTCTTTCGTGATCGCGGTGTAGAGATCGAACTCCGCCTGATTTTTCCATTGTGGGCCTTGTGCGGCCGCCGGAGCTGGTGGATCCTGCGCCACCATCCGCAATGGCGCCAGCACGAATACGCTTGTGATTGCAAGCGCAAACAAATATTTCGATGGTTGAGAAAACACTCGCCGCCTCCCGGTTCTCGTCGTCAGGTTAACTATAGCCAATTGAAACCCTAACCGCAGCATGGCACCCAGCACCCTTAGACTTGAAGTTGGTGCAATTGCGGAGTATATCCGAATCCGGGCTGCGCTGCAAGTTCCCTCAACGTTAGATGTATACCAGTGTACTCTTGTTCCGTCCGAAGTAACAAAAAAACGCGCAGAAATCGGCCTCCAATGCTCTCCCGTTGACAATTCTCCCAGGCTGAAACGCATAATCGGTCCATGAGTACCATGCGAACAATGCCGGGCGGCTGGGCCGACCGCAAGCGCCTCCCCAAAGGCCCGAACGGGCGCAATCTGTGCCGCTGGTGCAATCTCGAGGTGCCCAAGGGTAGAATGACGTTCTGCTCCGATTGGTGCGTGGAGGAATGGCGCCTGCGCACCGATCCTGGATACATCCGTGAAAAAGTACTAGCGCGCGACCAGGGTATCTGCGCTCAGTGCGGCCTCAACTGCCTGGCGGCCTGGAAAAACCTAAAGCGGCTTCGCGGCGCTCCGCGTCTGAAGGCTCGGTTGGAATGGGGGCTCCGCCTCGGATCGCCCGGCAGAAAAAGCCTGTGGGACGCCGACCATATTGTTCCAGTGGTTGAGGGCGGCGGAGAATGCGATCTCGAAAACATACGAACTCTATGCCTGAAATGCCACCGCGTGGCGACCGCCCAATTACGCTCGAAGCGCTTGAAAGCTAATCAAGCGTCGGTTTGAGATAGCGCATGACCGTCTCCGCCACCACCGCGTTGCCTGGGCCGGTCGGATGCAGTCCATCCCGCTGCATCAGATTTCGCGTGGCCATGGTCGCCACGCCTTCCAGCAGGAACGGGATGCGGGGCACCTTATACTTCGCCGCCAGATCCCGATAAATCTGCTCGAACGTCCGGATATAATCCGGTCCATAATTGGGCGGCAGCGTCATCCCCGCCAGAATCACCTTCACCCCGGCATTCCGAAGCGTAGCTACGATCTGATCGAGATTGACGCGCGTGGTTTCGATCGGCAGTCCTCGCAATCCATCGTTGCCGCCGAATTCGACGATCACGATGCGCGGTTTGTACGCCAGCACCTCGCCGAGGCGGTTGACGCCGTCAGTAGTAGTGTCGCCGCTCACTCCGGCGTTGATTACGCGCCAATGAAATCCCGCGCCATCCAGGTCCTTTTGCAGGAAGTCCGGATAACTGTGGCCGGGCTCGGCGCCGAAGCCGGCCGTCAAACTATTGCCGAACGCGACGATCGCCGGCCGCGTATCTATTTGTGCAGGAGGTTGTGTAGGAGGCCTGGTGGGAGGCTCTACTGAGTTTCCTTCACTGATCGGGCGCGCCGCTTCGGGCGGTTTCGGTCCACCGCAACCCGCCAAAGTCAGTCCGAGAGCGAGAACCAAACAGAAGATGTACATCACCCAATGCCATAATAATGAATTGCAGGAGAATTTGATCCGAACACCTGCCATCCGGGTTTCGGCTCTCACCAAGAGCATTCAAACCGCCACGCACAAAGTCGACATCCTGCGCGGTATTGATTTTGACGTTCAGCACGGCGAGTTCGTTGCCATCATGGGACCGTCGGGCAGCGGTAAGAGCACGTTACTCGGATTACTGGCCGGCCTGGATACGCCGACTACCGGCAAAATCATCCTCGACGGCGAAGACATCACCGGCCTCGATGAAGACCAGATGGCGCGGCTGCGCGGCCGCAAAATCGGCTTTGTCTTTCAGTCCTATCACCTGCTGCCGACGTTGACGGCGGAAGAAAATGTCCTGCTGCCTTACGAGCTGACCGGGGGCAATGGCTCCCAGGGCCGCCAGCGAGCCCGCGAGTTACTCGAAAGCGTTGGACTGCCGGATCGCCGCGATCATTATCCCGTTCAGCTTTCCGGCGGCGAGCAGCAGCGTGTCGCCCTGGCGCGCGCCTTCATGGTCCGCCCGCCCATCCTGCTGGCCGACGAGCCGACCGGGAATCTCGACAGCCAGAATGGACAGCACGTGCTCGAACTGCTGATTTCTCTGAACCAGCGCGAAGGCACGACCCTCGTTCTGGTAACGCATGATCCAGCACTCTCCGATCGCGCCGGCCGCCGAATTGTGCTGCGGGACGGTCTGGTTGTTAGTGAAGAGTAACCATGAACTTTTCCTGGTCCACCGCTTGTAAGATCGCCTGGCGCGAAGCCCGCGCGTCGTCGTTCAAGTTCGGATTTGTCATCCTGGCGGTCGCGGTCGGGGTTGGCTCGCTGACCGGTGTCCGCGGATTCAGCCGCGCTTTTCACGACATGCTGCTGAGCCAGGCGCGCACCTTGATGGCTGCCGATCTCTCTCTACGCGTTTTCGAGCTGCCCACTCCGGAGCAGAACGCGGACATGGACAACCTCGCCAAGAGCGGCGTCCAGCGCACCTGGATCACCGAAACCTTGACGATGGCGTCGAGCAGCGCATCGTCGAGTAGCGCACCCAAGCCGCCCATGCTGGTCTCGGTGAAGGCGGTCGACCCCAGCGTCTATCCGTTTTATGGCGAGATCCGCCTCGCACCGCCCGTGGCGCTGTCCCAAGCGCTTAAGAACGATACGGTTGCGGTATCCGACGACATCCTGCCGCGCTTGAATCTCAAAGTCGGCGACACTCTGCTGCTGGGCGGCCAGCCATTTCGCATCATTGGCCAGGTAACGTACGAGCCCGACCGTATGCTTGGCACGCTCAACGTTGGTCCACGCGTCATGATCACGCGCGATGGTTTGGAGCGGACGGGGTTGATGCTACCCGGCAGCCGCGCCGCCGAGCGCTTCCTGTTCCGTCTCGGAACGGGATCGCCTTCCATCCAAGTGATTCGTGCTGATCTGAAGAAAAGTTTTCCGGATGCCATGATCGCCGACTATCGGGAATCGCATCCCATCATCACGCGCGGCCTCGACCGCGCCACCACCTTCCTCAGCCTGGTGAGTCTGATCACCTTGATCGTCGGAGCGATCGGCGTGGCCACTGCCATGCACGCCCACATCCAGCAGCGCATGGATTCCATCGCGATCATGAAATGCCTGGGCGCGCGATCGAGCCAATTGATGCGGATCTATCTGATCCAGACGGTGTCGCTCGGACTGGTGGGCGGCTTGATCGGGGTCGCGTTCGGCATCGGAATCCAGCGAGCGTTCCCGCAATTCATCGCCCGCTATTTTCAAATTGAACCGTCAGCAAGCTGGGATCTTATCACTGCCGCGCAAGGCATCGGAATCGCGATCATGGCAACCCTGCTCTTCACACTGCCGCCGCTGCTCGCGATCCGCCGCATCCGCCCCAGCTTGATTTTGCGACGCGAAATGACCGAGACCAAAGTCGATTGGCGAACGCGCCTCCGCGAGGGTCGTCCTTCGATACTCGCTGGTGTCGCCATTATTATTGGCTTCGCTGGAATCGCGATGTCCTTCGCCACCGGCACTCCCAACGACATCTGGAAGACCGGTGCATATTTCGCCGGCGCGCTGGTCGTCAGCCTGGCTGTCCTTTCCGGGATCGCTTGGTTGATGCTGCGTGGGTTAAAGCTGGCCAGCCGACGCCAGCTGCCCACCTCCATTCGGCACGGCATCGCCAATCTTTACCGGCCGGGCAATCATGCCGGATCGGTACTCGTCTCGCTCGGCATCGGAGTCATGTTCACGCTCACCGTTTACCTGGTTCAGCGCGGCGTGATCAAAGATATGAGCCGCAACGCGCCGCCTGGCATGCCGAATGTTTTCCTGATCGATATCTCCCCCAAGGATCGCGATGCCATCGTGGACCTTTTGAAACAGCAGCGCGGCATCGAAGGAGCACCGGAGTTGATCGGCACGGCTACCGCAAAATTGATCGATGTGGATGGCCGCTCGATCGAAAACATGAACTTGCGCGGCTGGGGACGGAGGTTTCGCACCGCCCGGCCGGTCACTTCAGCCGCCGCCATGCCCGCCTACGTGGATATTGTGCGCGGACATTGGTGGTCACGCCAGGCAACCTACGATGCAGCACAGGTCTGCGTCGCCGATGAAGTGGCCAGAGTTCTCGGTATCGGTCCGGGTTCGACCATGCGCTGGACCATAGCGGGCAAGGACGTGACTACTCACGTCGCCTGCATCCAAAATATCGATTCCATCCATCTCGCCAGCCGCGTCGAGTTTATTTTCAACGTCGGCGCCCTGGATGGCTTCCCGCTGATCTATTACGGCAGCCTGCGCGCGCAGCCCTCCGCTGTTACTGCCTTGCAGGAGGCGCTCTATAGCCGTTTCCCCACCGTCACGGTGGTGAACATGGCCGATGTGCTCCAGACATTCCAAAGCGTGGTCGACAAAATCGCGCAAGTGGTGCGGTTCATCTCGATGTTCGCGATCCTGGCAGGGGCCATCATTCTCTCATCGAGCGTCGCCGGCACGCGCTTCCGCCGCATGCGCGAAGTCGTGATCCTCAAAACCCTGGGCGCGACGCGCTGGCGGGTCAGCCGGATCTTCTCGGTCGAGTTCCTGATTCTGGGTGCAGTGGCGGGAACTATGGGCGCGCTGCTGGCCAACGGATTCGCGAACCTGTTGCTCAAGCGCATGCTCGACTCGCCTGTCTCGTTTCCGATTCTGCCGGCCGTGCTCGCCATAGTGGCCACCGCCCTAATCGCGAACGCAGCCGGCTGGATGGCCAGCTTCCGGATCCTGGGTCAGAAGCCGCTCGAGATCCTGCGCGAGGAATAAACTGACCAGTTTGCTTTAATGAAAATTATCGACCAACATCAGATCAGCGACTTGTTGATCGTGTTGTGAGTATAGGATCGATTGCTCATCGGGTGAGACGCTGAGTCCCAAAAAAACTGGCTTCTCGATAATTGCGATTGCGTTGGCCTTTCCAGTCGCAAAGCGGAAAAACTGAATCGAACTGTGGCCATGCTCAGGAGGCGCGATGAAATAGATGCCTTCATTGACTACTGAATAGCCTCGTTGCGCGACAGCTGGAAGTATCTGACTCTCTTGGCCGCCCGCCACCGGGACCCTCCATAGCGAGCTCGTTACATAGGACCGCGTGTAGTACAGATATTTGCCGTCCGGAGACTCGAACGGCACAAAGCCGCCGTTCCTGGTGATCTGGACGGCTGCTCCTCCATCCGGCCGCACTTTCCATATCTCGTACCGCCCGCTGCGGGTTGACCCGAAATAGATCCAGTTCCCATCTCGCGACCAGCTCGGCGCGGCATCGTCCGCCAGGTTGGCGGTCAATCGACTTGGCTTGCCTCCATTGGCGCTCACGAGATAGATCTCGTACTGTCCTTCTACATTTGAATCGAATGCGATGCGCTGGCTATCGGGAGACCAGCGCGGCGTTCCGCTATAAGCGCCGATTGATGTCAGTTGCGACACATTCGAACCATTACTGTCGGAGGTCCAGATCTCATAGGTTCCCGATCGATCGGATGCAAAAGCGACTCTCTTGCCATCGGGAGAAAACTGTGCGGCGGTCTCAGCGCGTGTTGAAGCGATGAACGGGGCGCCCTTTGGAACCGGTGGACTATGCTTGCCTTGGACGCCAGGTAACTCGAGGCGCCAAATATTTGTGTCTATAAAAGACCGTGTATACGCGAGCCGATTCCCTTGGCGAGAGATCGAAGGATAGATGCCATCCTCGCCCACCGATGCGAGCCGTGCGGGCTTCCCGGATCCTGTGGCGCCGATGCGCCACAAGTTAAAGCTGCCTCCCGCTCGATTCGACGAGAAAATGATCTCGCGCCCGTCTGCAGTCCAAGCTGCATTGAGGGTGTGCCGGTTGTCAAACGTAAGGCGTTTCGGTTGACCGATTGGCGCCATCTCGCGAGAAAAGGCAAGCAGGTGGAGATCTCCAGCGCCGGAGCCAGAAAATCGGCTGAATGCCAAAGTTCGGCCATCTGGCGAAAAAGCGGGACCGCCATCGCCCTGCGAGTTTGCCGGCGGCGACGTGAGCCTCCGCTTTTCGCCACTTTCGATCGAGAGCAGAAACAAGCCGAAAGGCTCGTCTGGTGAGCCTTTATCCGCTATTGCCAGCGAGTTCCCATCTACTGCCCAAAACAGCCCGAGAGGGAGTGCAAACGTGGCAGGCGGACGATAAATCTCAGCCAGTTTCCGCTCCCCGCCGCCCAGAGCCCCGATCAACATCACAGCCGCTTTCTCTTCATCCAGCGTACGCAGGAACGCAATCCACTTACCGTCGGGAGACCAGGCCGGGCAATAGTCTGGCGCCGGATCACTGGTGAGACGCAAAGGCGTTCCAGCGCCAATAAGTTTGACGTAGATGTCGTAGTTGTCCTGCTTTTCGCCGTTCCAGGAAAACGCCACCTGGTTGCCATCCGGAGAGAAGCTCGGCTGAAGTTCACTTCCCGGATAAGTAGTCAGAGGAGCCGCGCTCATGGGCAGCTGCGGCGCTTGGTTGCGGGTCAGAACCATCCACCCCGCCGCCGCTGCGGCCACGAGAATCACTAGCGCGGTGACCCAAATCACACGCCGCTTACGATTGCGCCGTACGGGCGGGGTTACGAAAAGCGTGCCGGAATCTGAGTCGTCTTTCAACTCGCGCAACGCCACTTTCAGGTCGTCCACGTGTTGAAAACGACGCTCCGGATCTTTCCGCAGGCAGCGCGCAATGATCCTCTCCAGATCCCTGGGCACGGTCGGCACAAGCCCGCTCACAGACGGTGGTTCATCGCGCAGGATGGTCGTTAAGGTAGACAATTTCGAATCCCCATCGAACGCTCGTCGCCCTGTGACCATCTCGTAGAGAACCGCTCCGAAGCTGAAGATATCCGACCGGTGGTCAACCTGTTTTCCCTCGGCCTGTTCGGGCGACATATACGAGATCGTCCCCAGAATCGTTCCTTCCGCGGTTTTGGGAGCGCCGGCCCACATCGTCCGTGTGGCGTCCTGTTCGCTCGCGGCTTCGCTGTAGTTGGCTAATTTGGCCAGCCCGAAATCGAGTACCTTTACGACACCGGGGTGACCGCTCTCGGGTCCGGTAACCATGACATTGGCGGGCTTCAGGTCGCGGTGAACAATTCCAGCCGCGTGGGCCGCAGCGAGGGCGTCGGCGATTTGCATCGAGTAGTGCAGCGTTTCGCTAAGCTGCAAGCTTCGGCCGATGATTAGTTGGTTGAGCGGCGTGCCAGAAACGTACTCCATGATGATGCAATCGCTGTCCTGCTCGGAAACAATGTCATGGATGGTAATGATGTTGGGATGATTCAGGCCCGAGGCGGTCTGAGCCTCCCGGATAAACCTGAGCTTACGTTCCGGGTCGCTCACTTTCTCAGCCGGCAACACCTTGATTGCTATGATCCGGTCGAGCCGCATGTGCCTGGCGCGATAGACCTCACCCATCCCGCCCGCGCCGAGCAGGTCCATGATCTCGTATTGGCCTATTTGCGTACCTGGAGGGAGCGGCACTGGGTTCCCGGAAGAAGATAGTTTACCGCGCTGGCTACGGGTGGGCGTTGACGCGCGCTCGCAGAAGGGCGTACAACGGGGAATTCGGAACTCGGCGAATGCTCGATGACTTGTCAGTATTAATCCGTCGAGCACGTCCTTGACAGCGGACGAAAAAGATAGCGCTGCGATGGAATAACAAAGCAATAGCATTGGACAATTTGAAATGGATAGCAAGCGCCGGATGCTTCAGAGGCTCAGGCGGAAAGAAGAGGCTCGAGTACAACCCTAGTTCGCGGTCTAAACGTGCGGTTAGCGCCCTGCTGCCAGATGGAATTGTTCGTGACTCGCGCGCGGTGAACAAAAGGTTGGTTGAGACGGCAATCACCGGGCTGCGAAATCAAGCAGGTGTCCACGTCAGGCCAGATTAGTAATTGGACAACGCCGGGATGGCCAGCTTCCGTATCCTGGGTCAGAAGGCACTCGATATTCTGCGCGAGGAACAAAAATGCAAGACAGCGGCATACAGTTGTTAGACACTAGACTATTCCGGGATCTGATCGATCGTGCCCGCCACTCGCCTCGGCTCCGCACGAACCATAACTTTCACGCATCGTTAGAGGATAATCCCCATCGCTTCTTGAATGTAATGGTGAAGGGCACATACATCACTCCCCATCGGCACGTCGATCCGCCGAAGTCAGAATCGTTTCTCGTTCTCGAAGGAGAAATCGCTTTCTTCACATTCGACGACACCGGAAACGTTATTACTACGCATATGCTGGGCCGTGATCCGCTGGGAATCGATATACCGCCCGGTGTGTGGCACACGATGGCTGTCTTATCACCGCACGCGATTTGCTATGAAGTCAAACCTGGTCCTTACTCTGCCGCCACAGATAAGGACTTTGCACCATGGGCGCCACGGGAACGTGATCCGGACACGGAGCGGTATCTCGGGCTTCTGCTCGCGAAAATTCCGGCACCGAATGCCTGATTCTTTATTGGTTGCTCACCGTGATAAAGCCTCCCGCCGGTGAGGATACGCCCCCCACCGTGATTACAAGCGATTGGTCGCCATTCGTCGCTCCGTCCGGAACGCGCAGATTCACCTGATACAGCCCGGCATTCTGTGAGACGCCGACGTACAGAATGTCGGATGGATCCAAGGTGACGCCACCCAGTGAAATCGACACGGGCGCCGTTACCTGTGCCGCCTCGCTGGGCAATACGCCAGTGTCGAAAGCAGGATTGGTCGCGCCAAAGCCGGTACCGAACAGCATAAGGACATCGCCGGGCCTGGCCGGAGCAAATGTTACGCCCGACAACAAGCCGCTGGCTCCAACAAACGCTCCGGTAACCGCGTTGATAGCGGCGATCGGATTGTGGCCGCTCGTGTTCTGTAGGAAATAAAAGAACTCGGGCGCGGTGGCCTGTACGGTTACCGGTACGGCGTTGCTCGACTGAGCTTGGGGTGTGTCGCAGTTTGTGGTCACCAAGATCGTCGAACTGCCTGCCGGAAGCGAAGGCACTTGGAAATTGATTTGTCCGGGATAGACCGCGAAGACCGGAGCGCGCACGGCGGCAACCCAGCTGGCCCCGAACCCCACACATACGCCCGCCAGATTGGTAGGGAGATTTCCATTTACAAGATCGTCCGGACCGGCCTGCCGAGCCGTTCCGTCCGGGCCGAATTGAGCGCCGAAAATGGTTGCAATCGCATTCGGCGCGAGCGCTTGGACCGGCGGGCTACTCAAGCCGGCGCTTGCGACTCCTCCTGCCGAGATGGTGGGCGCCGTTGGAGATATCGTCGTGAGAGAGAAGGTCGCTACACTCGCAAGCCCGGTTGCTGACGCCGCCACAGTCACCGCCCCAGCAGTTGTCCCGAGAGTTACGAGAGCGCTCGCAGTCCCATCGTTCAGGGTGATGGCCTGCGATGGGCTTACGGTCGCTGAACCTGCCGGATTCACCGTGAAGCTAACGATTACACCTGGAATGCCGGCACCCGTCACGTCGACAACTTTCACAACCAACCTGCCCGCCAGCTTTGCTCCGGTGTTTCCAGTTTGGTTGTTCCCGCTCACAATGTTTATGCCGGTGGCAGTCACCGCAGTGGGCGTAAGCTTGCGCACGCGATCGTTGATCGAGTCGGTGATGTAAACCGAGCCCGTGCTATCCACAGAGATTCGGTAAGGCGCCACTGTCGCCGAAATTGCCGGGCCCCCGTCGCCTGAGATTGGAGAGAAGCTGCCATTCCCGGCGATAGTGGTTATCAGTCCGCTGGAAGTAATCCGCCGAACTACCGAATTGCCGTTGTCCGCGATGTAGAGATTCGCGGCGTTGTCCACCGCGACACCAGTCGGAGCGTTCAACAGGGCCGCAGTCGCTGGCCCACCGTCGCCCGCGTAACCCGGCAGTCCCGTGCCCGCGACGGTAGTGATCGTCCCGTCCGGCGTGATCTTGCGAATCCGATTGTTGACGTGATCGGCAACATAAAGGTTGCTCTTATTGTCCACCGCGACGTCCAACGGATCCATGCCGGCCGCAAGCGCGGGACCATTGTCTCCGGAGAAAATGAATCTCCCATTCCCGGCGATCGTGCTGATAGTGCCAGACGCGTTGACTTTACGGATTCTGTTGTTATTGTAGTCGGTGAAGTAGACATCGTTTCCGGAGTCCACCGCGACGCCGGTCGGAGTGCTGATCATGGCGGCTGTGGCGGGCCCACCATCACCGCTGTAGCCGTCTTGAGAGTTTCCCGCCACGATCGACGTAACACCGGCCGGCGTTACCTTGAGAACCAGTGGCTCGTCGTCGGTGACATAATAGTTGCCGCCTTGGTCCAGCGCTACACCATGCGGAGACGCTAGTACCTGGCCAAGGCCGCTGATCGTGCCTCCCACGCTAAATCGACGAGCCGCGATATCGCCCGTATCCGCTACCAGGATGCTGCCGGCTCCCGAAATAGCCAACCCTTCCGGGAGGTTCAGGAAGGCTGAAAAGGCGGGTCCGCCATCGCGATCACTCGTCCCGGCGTAAGTCGTGATGATGCTTCCGGCGACCTTTCGAATCCTCTGGTTCAATAAATCCGCGACATAGATTTGATTGTTGCTGTCCACCGTCAGGCCAGCTGGAGCATTCATCTCGCCATGGATCGCTGCTCCGCTGTCGCCCAGGAAGCCGGGGTTTCCGTTTCCGGCGACAGTGAAGATCAAGCCCGTCGACACATCTACCCGGCGAACCACGTTCAAATTGATATCGGATATCAGCAAATTCCCGGATCCATCGATGGCGACACCATCCGGCAGCATTATTTCGCTGGTGGCGGGCAACCCATCATCAATGTAGCCGTAGTCTCCGGTTCCAGCTACGGTTGTAATCATTCCAGTGACGTCTATCTTCCGCACACGTTCAGCGGAAAGATCAGCAAGATAAACATTGCCGGCGGAATCTACGGTCAGGCCGGTTACCAGGCCGATCAGGGCGCTCGTCGCGGGTCCATTGTCGCCGGAGAATCCAGAGGTTCCCGTACCTGCGATGGTAGTGATTGTTCCTGTTGAATCGACCTTACGAATTCGGTAGTTGGGCCCATCGGCGATAAAAAGATTCGCTTTATTATCGACCGCCACGGCCAGAGGTGTGATTTGAGCCGATATTGCTGGACCTTTGTCACCGGAAAACCCGGCGCTCCCATTTCCGGCTACGGTGTTGATTGTCCCGTCGAGCGAGATACGCCGGATGCGGAAATTGTCGCGCTCAGCGACATAAACATTGCCACTTCCGTCAACGGCGACGCTGGTTGGCCCGCTCAGCTCAGCCAGCGTTGCCTTCCCCCGATCGCCAGAGTATCCAGGCACTCCCGTTCCGGCGTGGGTGCTGATAATTCCGGAAAAGTTCACCTTTCGAATCCGGTTGTCGGACGTGTCGGCAATATACAAGTTGCCGGCCGCGTCAATTGCAACCGAACGTGGTTCCCGCAGGGGCGCGGAAGTGGCATTGCCGCCGTCCAGCAAGCGGTTGCTTCCAGCCACCGTAGTGATCGTGTAACGCTGGCCACAGACCTCTAAAACCGAGAGCGAGAGAAATCCCAGCAAGTTTATAGCACGCATGATAGAAGTGCGCGCATTTTATCACAATGATAGAATCAATCGCTGAAATGGGATCTTTTTGTGTCAGGAAACGCCTAGCGCCTTCGTGGCTTTTCGGACGTCTTTCCCCGCGAGAAAAATGATCGCTCCATAGCGGCCTGCGCCTCCGCACACCGCTTGCACCGCGCCGACGTTGATCTTTGCCACCGCCAGTTTCCCCAGCGACTCGGCCACCGCACCCCGCCGATCCTCGCCGTTCACAAAGAATGCGATCTGCTTTTTGCCGATTGCCAGTCCAGCCTTCTTGGCCGCTTTCACCAATGCGGCGCCATTCTCGGGAATCATTTCCAGCTGGGCCTTCCCCGGCTTGGAGGGATAAGCCCATAAAGCAATCAAATTGACACCGCTATCTTTCAGCGCGCCCAGGATTCGCGCCCCTTCGCCGGCCTTGTTTGCGATTGCCGCGGAATAATGATCTACTTTGACAACAGCTTCCTTCATCTTTTGTCTAACCTTTCCACGCCCCGAGCAGGCGCCTCAGCAGGACCAATTGTCCAATGTGATACCCGTTGTGATCCGCCATTAGCAGCGCTTCGCGCAGCACGGACTGGCCGGTGCCATGCGGAATGGGTGCTAAGAGATCGGTCTTCTTGGACGTCACCAGTTTCTCCATGGCCTTCTGGTCCGCCTGCGTTTTCCGGATGCTGGTATTCCAGGCCGCCGTGCTGGGTGGAGCTTCGGTCTTAGGCCAATAACCATCCGGCCACTTCGGTGAAACATGTTTCGGATTGCGGCTGAATTCCAAAATATCCCACTGGGCAATTCGAATGTGCTCCAAAAGTTGCCAGGCCGTGTGATCTGCTCCCTTGGGCTTCTTGCCTCGCAGCCGCGGCGGAAGACCCGCTAGAGCTGTTTTCAGATCGACGTGCGCGTGCCCGCCAGCAAGCAATTCCAGCACATGCCGGCGTAGAGTGTTGTCGTTTTTCATTTCGATCCTTTGCCCGCGCCCTTGGCATCCTTCTCGGGCTCGGCGGGCTCCTCGCGTTTGGGCGTCCAGAAGGCCGGATCTCCCGCGATAACCTGCTGCGATACGTAACTCATCTTCGGATCGATCGCAAACAGCAGCGTCTCTGTCTGGGCGATCGTCTCGCCGGCCAACTTCGTAAACCGTTTCGCCCCGGCGTCACCCATAGCCTGGAACATATTGTGAGAACGCTCGGGCGCGGCATCCAAGGTTTTTAGCGATGCGCATGGCTCAAAAAGAATATAGGTGCCGTTGGGCGCGCCGGAAACGATCTGGTAAGTCGCCATCGGCTGTTCGTCCATCGAGCGCTCGAAGGCCGCCACTGCCATCTTGCCCAGCTCCGCGAAATCCTGCTCGTGATCGGGCCGCGCCCGCATTGGGATGACGTTGAAGTAACGCATCTTTGGCAAGGTCTGCATCAATTGCCGACCGTGAAAACTCAGTTCCGGCTGGTAGACCGCGATCCAGGAACGGCTACTCGTCCGGAACTCCGCGTCCGATGCATCGATGCTCTCGAGCTCGGGTTTTTCCATGGCCGCCCGCGATTTGCCGATGGACTCAAACGAGTCGTAGGCCTCCAAAAACCAAGCCTGCGCCGTGCCGGTGATCGCGTTCATTCCCAAAATATTGGCAGGGAATTTAGCTGCCACCGCCGCGCGCATGAACCGGCTTTCGGATTGTTCGTGCGCGGCGCTCTTGCCTTCCTTGATGTCCTCACGAACGATGAGCAACACTTTGGGCGGCTGACGTGCGTCCTGAGCAGGAAGCAGCCATGCCGTGGCACCAAACAGGCCGATTCCCAGCAAATGTCCTGCGGTTCTGGTCATAAGTTTAGACTACCGCGCTGCCGCGGTCACCAGTATTTTTCCCGGCGTCAGCTTTCCTCTGCCCACGCGAATGGATTCGAAGCCCGCCTGCCGCAACCAGCTCGAGTATTCGTCGGCATGATACGCCCCGCCGCTCGATGTCAGCGCGAAATAAAGCGCCGCGCCGTCGCCTATCGTGACCTTGCTACCTCGCTTCGGACTTTCAAGCTCCCACACCGCGACGACGCCCTTCGAACGCAAGGCCGCAGCTGCCTTCCGCAAGATACACGCGATCTGTTCCGGCAAAAAGTGATGGAGGATGTTGAACAGCAGAACGACATCGTAGCCGGCCCCCCAATCGCCCTCGAGCAGGCATTCGGCGCGATGCTCGACAATGTCATCGATTCCCTCGCTCGCGGCCAGACTTCGCGCCTCTGCCAACGCCTCGGGCAATTCAATCACGGTCGATCGCATGGGCGGATGCTTCCTGCAAATGGCAGCGCCGAACAACCCATGCGAGCCGGCTACGTCCAATAGACTCCGAGCGCCGCGCGGCACAGGAACTTTGCGCGCCACCGTCGTTGCTTCCAGACGAGCCAGTTCCAGCATTCCCCGTTGATAATTCCCCCAGGCCTCCGGATCCTTGAGCGTGGAGTGAAAATCCAGGCCATGACCGCCACGCACGGCTTCATCGAGCCCCGCCACCATTTCCCACTGCTCGTAGTTCCAAAGAATGTAGCCGAACATCTCCATATCGCCTTTGGGAACCATGGTGCGGCGGCCCAGTTTGGAAAGTTTGTAAGCGTGGTCTTTTTGGTTTAAGTATCCGGCCAGCACCAGATTTCGCAGCAAGAGATCAAGAAAGCGTTCGTCCAGTTTAAGCCGCCGGGCCAGCTCGCTCGATTTTTGAGGACCCGCATTGAGCGCTTCGAAAACTCCCAGCCGGACTCCGGCCATCAATGTCCGGGCTTTCAAAATGCCATACAACGAATCGAGCAGCGGAATCGGAACTTTGCCGAACGCCAGTGCCAGCCGCTCCGATAGATCCGTGGGAATGACACCATAATTCACGCTCCGATGATACGGCAACTGGGGCGAGCGACGCCCAACTGATGTATTATGAGGACAACAATGAGCGCGGTGACCCCTGTCTACGTCGAGATAATCGACTTCATTGCCGCTGGCACAACGCCGGATGCAGTAGCGCAATTCCATCCCTCACCTGAAGCCCAGCAGAGAGTCGCCGACTTGATTGAGCGCGAGAAGGCAGATCACTTGTCGCCCGACGAGAAGGCAGAACTCGATCACTTCCTCGAATTGGAGCACATTTTGAGAATGGCCAAGGCGAGAGCCCGGCAGATCATTTCTCGTGGCCGGTGAGGTCAGTCCTCAAGTCCGTGTCGAAGTAGCTCGCCGAGCCGATCATCGTTGCGAGTACTGTTTGATTCACGAAGCAGATGCTGGCTTCCCGCACCAAATCGATCATATTGTCGGCCGGAAACATGGCGGACCCTCCAGTTTGGACAATCTGGCCTACGCTTGCATTCTGTGTAATCGGTACAAAGGAAGCGATATCGCATCGATGACATTACTCAACAGAGAGGTTATTCCTTTGTTTCATCCCCGGCGTGATCGATGGGTCGACCATTTCCGCCTGGACAGCGAACATAACGCCAATTTCAGAGGTGGGGAGCGTAACGGTGCGGCTCTTGCGACTGAATGCACCGGAGAGATTAATCGAGCGCCGGCTGCTGCAAATCTTAGGTACTTACCCGGTTCCATAGTCCGAGATTATTTGGTCGGTGCTTAATGGGCTGGAAACATCACGCCCGTGGTCCGGTAGAATCAAGACTTCATGCCTACTTCAGCCGACGTCGTCATCATAGGCGCGGGCATCGTTGGTTCCAGCATCGCCTTTCATCTCACCGAAGCTGGAATGAAGAACGTGCTCGTGATCGAGCGCGAAACACGCCAAGGCCTCGGGTCCACCGGCAAGAGTATGGGTGGCGTGCGCGCCCAGTTCGCCACCGATGTCAACATTCAGATGTCGCTTTACTCAATTCCGTTCCTGAACCGGTTTGAGGAGGCCACCGGCTACCCTTCCGGATACAAACCGCACGGCTATCTGTTCATGGCCACCACCGCCGGGCATATCGATTATCTGCGAACCAACTTCGCCCGCCAGCAGGCGCTCGGATTGAAGGACATTCAGTGGCTCCAGCCCGACGACATCCGGAAGGTGCTTCCCCAGTTGCGCTCTGACGATATTATCGGCGGCACCTTTTGCCCCACCGACGGCTTCGTCGATCCGAACAGCGTCATGACCGGCTTCATGTCGCGCGCGGCCGAACAGGGCGCAACCCTTTGGCGCGGGGTCGAGGTCACCGGCATCGATGTAAGTCACGGCGAAGTTGCCGGAGTGAAGACCAGCAACGGATCGGTCTCGACTCGTACTATCGTCAATGCCGCTGGGCCCTGGGCCGCCGGGGTCGCGCGGATGGCCGGCGCCGAATTGCCGATCGAACCGCTCCGCCGCATGCTGGTTCCCACCGAACCTTTTCCTGGACTGCCCGACCATCTTCCCATGATTATCGACATGTCCACCGGCTGGCACTTCCGGCAGGAAGGGCTAGGTTTGATAATGGCTTGGGCGGACCCCGAGCAGCAGCCCGGCTTCCGCACCGATTTCGATCCCACTTTCATCGAGAAGATCCTGACCTACGCCGCCGATCGAGTGCCTTCCTTCGCCGACCTGGCCGTCAATCCACGCCGCTGCTGGGCGGGTATGTACGAAATGTCGCCCGATCATCATTCCATCCTCGGGCCTGCGCCGGGCCTGCGCGGCCTCTTCTTCGCCAACGGATTCAGCGGGCACGGCGTGATGCATTCGCCTGCCACCGGGCGTATTCTTTCCGACCTGATTTTGCACGGTAAGACCGATATCATCGACGCCGAAACTCTCAGCGTCCGGCGCTTCGCCGAAGGGCGCGCGATTGAGGAAACGGCGGTCCTGTGATCGCGGACTGCCCAACCTTGGCGCAAGTCCGGGAAGCGCGCCAGGCTATTGTTGGATCTGCCATCCGCACGCCGCTAGTCCGGCTGAATACGTCGGATGCTCCGGCCGAGATTTATCTGAAGCTTGAAAATCTGCAACCTATCGGATCGTTCAAGATTCGCGGCGCCGCAAATGCCATCGCTCATATGACTCCTGTGCAACTGGAGCGCGGCGTGGTGACTGCGTCGGCCGGAAACATGGCGCAGGGAGTCGCCTGGCGGGCCCGCGAATTAGGCATTCCGTGCACCGTGATCGCGCCCGACACCGCGCCGCAAACCAAAATCAGCGCCATCGAACGGCTGGGCGGCCGGGTGCTGAAAGTTTCGTTTGATGAATGGTGGCGCGCTTTCGAACAGCGTGCTTATCCGGGCGTCGAAGGTACCTTTATCCACGCTTTTGACGATCTTAACGTGATGGCTGGGAACGGAACCATCGGTCTCGAGATTCTGGAGGATTTGCCCGACTTCGACGCAATCGTGATCCCTTGGGGAGGAGGCGGGTTGACCTGCGGAATCGCCTCGGTACTTCGCGAATTGAAGCCCAATTGTAGAACCTTCGCCGCCGAAGTTGCCACGGCCGCGCCTCTCATGGCGTCCTGGAAGGTGGGCTCGCCGCAGGTGATCGAGCCGCAACGGTCCTTCGTGGATGGGGTAGGCGGCAAGTCGGTCTTTCCACAAATGTTCGAGAGGGCGCGGCGCCTCATCGACGGACCCCTGGTGGCCCGAGTGAACGAGGTCGCAGCGGCCCTACGGCTGATAGCCGATCGGAATCGCGTGATTGCCGAAGGCGCCGGAGCAACCCCGGTGGCCTGTGCTCTGGCAGGTCTGGCCGGGACAGGAAAAGTCGTCTGCGTCGTTTCCGGGGGCAACATCGACCTGGCCAAGCTGGCCGAAATCCTGGCTGCGGGATAAATTTTTTCGGAACAAAATGAACTTTCCTTCGTCTTTAACCAGGTAGGGAGGCTGGATGAAGGCTATTCTCGGTAGTGTATTGATCCTCGCCATGCTGGCGGCGGGCACTGCTTTTGCATACGTAGTTGACGACTCCGACTGGTGCTGGCAGCTGCGGTCGGAGGCTCGCCAAAGGGCAATGGAAGCACGAGAAGCGGCCCGGGAAGCACGCCAGACGGCACGCGAACAAATCTTCGCTGCGAAACGCGAAGCAGCCCGCGCCCGGTTGGAAGCCCTCCACGAAGCTACCCGAGCCCGCATCGATTTCGCCCGGGAACGCCGCGACATCCTGCGCGAGCAGATGCGCGCCCGCCGCGAGATTCTGCGCGACGTCCAGCGCGAGCTTCGACGCGACCGGGTCTATTAACTACCTGCGTTCGTACATCACCTTCCCGCCCACGACCGTGTAATCCACTTTCGCGGACGGGATGTCGTCTTCCGGAATCGTCAGAATGTCTTTGGAAAGTACGGTGACGTCGGCCAGCTTGCCGACTTTCAGCGAACCTTTTATTCCTTCCTCAAACGCCGCATAAGCATTATTCACCGTGTACGACTTCAGAGCTTCAATCCGGCTCATCCGTTGATCGGGAAAGAACACCGTTCCATCCTTCAGCTTGCGGCTGACCGAGGCGTAGAAACAGGCGATCGGGTCGACATCCTCCACCGGCGTATCGGTTCCGTTGGAAACCACAGCGCCCGATTTCATGAGCTTCTGCCAAACATAAGCGCCTGCTTCGGCGCGCTTGGTCCCGAGCCGCGCGATCACGTAGTGAGCATCCGACGTGCAGTGGATGCCTTGCATCGCGGCGATTACGCCTAACTGGCCGAAGCGCGGGATATCAGCCGGGTCCAGATGCTGCGCATGCTCGATCCGCCAGCGCAGATCTTTTTTGTCGGGATGCTCCTTGAAGACCGCCTCATAAATATTCAGCACTTCCCGATTTCCGCGATCGCCAATGGCATGCACGCACAGCTGGAATCCGTTGTTGATGGCCATTTCAGCGGTTTTCCGTATGTCATTCGGGTCCTCGGTGGCTAGCCCGGACCGATTGGGCGCGTCAGCCGGCAGATCGGCGTACGGCGCCAGCATCCAGGCCCCGCGCGACCCCAGCGCGCCATCGATCTGGCGCTTGATAGCCCGCACCGTCAGATGATCTTTGCCCGCGCCGATCATGTAGTATTTCTTCAAATTCGGAGCCAACACATCGTTGGGCTGGCGCAGCATCATCCACACCCGCAGGCCGAGCTTATCTTCATTAGCCAGGGTCTTCAGCAGGTCCACCACCGCCAACGGGGAGCCGGCGTCTTCGAAAGTCGTAATGCCTTTGGACAGCGACTCACGCGCCGCCAGTTGCACCTGCTGCTGCGCTTCCGCCTCGGCTTCTCCAGCCGGCCGGTGCGATCGATACGCGTCCAGCGCTCGCTCCACCAGCGCCTGCGCATGCTCGTTCATCAATCCGATTGGATTGCCCTGCTGATCTTTGAGAATCTGGCCGCCCGGCGGATCAGACGTGTTTCTATCGACACCTGCCAGACGCATGGCTTCGGCGTTGGCAAAACCCGCATGCCCGCTGGCGTGTTCCAGCCACACCGGATTATGCGGCGAAACCTTGCTCAACTGCTCGTGGATCGGGAAGCCCTGCACGTTGGGCGAGGGTGGCGGGTCCCACTTGGCCTGATGCCAGCCCCGCCCCAGTATCCAGGTTCCGGGCTTGGCTTCGCGCGCCGCCGCGGCAACCATAGCGACGATCTGGTCCCAGTTTTTGGCATCCCGCAGGTTCAAAACCATCTTCGAAGATCCGAGGCCCATGAAGTGCCCGTGGCCTTCGATGAATCCCGGAATGGCCAGACGCCCGCCCAGGTCGATCACCTTGGTTGACGATCCAATGTAAGGCTGCATCTGCTGATTCGTGCCGATGGCCACGATTTTTCCGTCCCGCGCCGCCAGCGACTGCGCCTGCGGATTGCCCGCTTCCATGGTGATCAGTTTGGCGTTGCGCAGCACCAAATCGGCGGGCTGCGCGCCTAGGCAACCCGCCGACAGGAGCGACACGAGACAAGACCAGCCTAAGTTTTGTATCTTGAATAGCATAGATGCCTGGATTCGCCTCATTATGTCGTGCTTGCCAGGTCTGAAGCAAATGCGAATCCGTAACAAAATAAGTGGGTCACGTGTCTAGGATAGGAGCCATGCGTTCTCGAATTTGCCCTCGCTGCGGCCGGAACGACGTCAGAGAGTCGAGTCGGCGTGGTGTTGGTGATGGGCTAATGAGATTGATCGGACTGGCGCCTTATCGCTGCCGCGCCTGCCGGAACCGTTTCTTTCGCATCCCCGTTGGTAATGGCAACAAACTCCAGGCCGATGAGCCGGTCGTCATTCAGTCCGTATTCCCGGAGCCTGCTCGTACCGCCAGCCCGCTAAGAGCCAGCCCGCTAAGCGACCATCCCCTGGCGCATATCCCGGTCGCCTATTCAATCTTGATCGTGAGCCGGGATCCGGCTATCCGAAAACTGCTTTGCAAGTTGCTCGCGCAAACCGCATACCACACTCACCAGCTTGCGGAAACAGCACAACTCCGTTCGGAACTTCAGGTTCGAAAAGTGGACTTGCTCATCGTCGATCTCGACGAGCCCGAGCAAGAGGGACTGGAGTCTGTGGCAACTCTGCGAAGTAACTACCCCAACCTGAGGATCATCGCTCTTTCGGCGTTGCCGGTCACCGGTGTCCGCGGATCGATTGTGTTGACCAAACCTTTTCACCGGGAAGTGCTGCTCGATAGTGCGCGGACCGCGCTGGTTGACGCCGCTTATACCAGGTTACCCGTCAATTGAAAGACGCCCCTTAAGCCGCATCCTGACCGGACTGCTGACGAATCGCCCGCCGCAACCGATCGCACTTCCGTCTGGCAATTTGGGCAAACTCCAAAAGGAGTTTCCGTTCGGGCTCAGAAAGGATACCGGTGGCGGCTTTGAGATAATTAACCAGCTTGCTGCGTTCGGCAGCCGCTTTTTTGTACTCGCTTAGCAGGCGCTGCTTCTTTATGCGCGAGACTTTTACTTTTACTTTCCTCGCCATCTATCTGATTAGACGCTAGATCGTCGCTGAAAGATGCTAAGATGATGAGGTGCCGCCGGGACGCCTGGACGAGTAGGTACAAGCTCCACGCCTGGTTTGGTTTAGCGTGATATAAAACTGGCCCTTTCAGCGTCTAAGGGACGAAGTGGAAAATTCCCACAGCCCAGTAGAGATATTGCTGGTCGACGACAATCCGGGCGACATCGAACTGACCAAGGTAGCTCTGCGCGATGCCAAGATCATGAACGAAGTGCACGTCGCCAGGGACGGCGAGGAGGCGCTGGCTTTCTTGCGAGGTCAGGGCGAGTTCGCCGATGCGCCGCGGCCCGACTTGGTCCTTCTTGATTTGAAGATGCCAAAAGTGGATGGATTCCAGGTATTAGCCGAAATGAGGGCGGAGCCGGGGTTGCGGAGCATTCCGGTGATTGTCATGAGCAGCAGCAACGCGGAGAAAGATCTGGTGCGCGCATACGATGCGCAGATCTCGGCTTATCTGGTCAAGCCGTCGAACTTTGACGAGTACTTCAGCGCGATTCGTGCCGTGAAGGAGCTATGGTTCCACGTCGTGGCCCTGCCGCCCAAGACGCGCTCCGCCGCGAGTTGAGACCGGTCACACCTACGAATTGAGACCGGCCCCGCCGCCGCGCTGCTCTTAATTTACTTAGGCCGTGACCCTGCGCCGCAGGATGTATCGTAGTCCGAAGAAAAGCAGAATTGACCCCACCAGCAGCAGGCTCGACGGCTCCGGGCTGCCGATCACTTCGCGTTGCCGGGTAACAAAGATGCCATCTTCGAACTGGCTGATCCGGTTGCCGGTAAAAGTAAAAGGCGTAATCGTGAAGGTGCTGCCGTTGTAATGTACATCCCACATAGTACTGCCCCCGGTCTCGTCGGTAACGACGGCATCTCCCAGCAGGCTCGTGAAGTTGCTCGCGGCAGCGAATTGGACATTAGTGGCATAGTTGGCCACATAGAAGCCCTGCAAAGGATCGGTTGCGTCGAGATTGAGCGGCACAAAGCTGACCGTCTCCGCGCCAGAAAAGGCCCCTGTCGACCCCACCACCGTGACAACACCGGTCGGGCTGACAAGGCGGACCGTGCCGCTATTTTCGGAAGCGACCAACAGATCGCCGGCGAAAGATCCCCACGCGCTGGTGGCAATGTCCATTCCTTCTGTATCCTCACCGACGGATGCCACCAGGCTTGCGGCGCCACTAGAATTGATTTTATAGATATTCCCCGAGGTCGTCGTGACCAGCATGTCACCGCCAAAGGAGGAGCCGGGGTCAAAAAATATTTGACGCACCTGCCCGGACCCACCCGGAAGCGTCGCGAACAAGCTCTGCGCAGAGCCGTCATTATTGAACTGATAGATTTTACCGTCAGCTCCCGAGCCGGCGTAGACGTCGCCCGAGGCGAAGCCAGCTTGACCCAGTGATGCGGCTACCACAACCTCACCAACAGAACTGGACGACTCCGGAAGTGGGGCGCCGAAAGTCGCCACGCTACCACCGGTGAGGCTGGTCTGGTAAAGCTGGTTATTGAAATACACCGATCCCACAAACTTATTCCCGGCATAATTGTAGGCGATCGTACTGGTATTGCCGCCTTCCACGGCGCCAATGCTGGAACTAGTGACGAACGTGCTGAAATCGATAGACGCGGCGCGCGCACCGATCGAAACGGCGGACAACAAAGCCGCGGCACATAGTAAATTCTTGGTCATTCTCTGCATGTGATCCTCCGAAGATCAGTAAGGTGAGAGTCCTATAAACTCTATCTCTTTACCTTAAAGAAGTCAACCAGATCCTCTAAACCATTAGGAAAGCGAGTACTAGTCCGTGGCCGTACGATTGGCGAGCGGGCAGAATGTCTGGCGCAGGTCTCTGACCTGCGTTCTAAAGTTTGTATTTCGGCAGAAGCCTCCCGACGTTTTCGCTGAAGACCACCTTCAGCTCCCGCGCGTTGAATACACCGGATTCCTGGAGCAGTCGGCGTTGTTCGGCTGAATTGATGAACGGAAAGTCGGTGCCGAAGAAGATCTGAGATAACGGGACCATTTTCCGAAGCGCGCCCAATGTCACCGGATTGGTTGATCCAGCGGTGTCGTAATAGAACTTCTAGGAGGTTGCTGAAAAAGTCTTTCAAGAGCTCACATTGGCAGGTCGGGGACCTGCTCCACAACTCCAGGTCAATGACTTAGCTCTACACGTGGCGCAGGTCTCCGACCTGCGAGAGACTTTTTCAGCAACCTCCTAGAGCT
>DATHOT010000161.1:0-8716 GCA_035484655.1 Bryobacteraceae bacterium
GACCGGAACGTTGATCTTCTTGAGATCTTCCGTGAAATCCGTTTGGGAAAAGGCCACGATACCATCGTAATGCGCTTTGGCTCCGCCCATCATACCCTGGCGCCACCAATTTTCAATGACCGCCTCTGAAGCTTTCGCGCCCGGCCGGTTATAGCCATAAAAAGGCCCTGATGGCAGGTCGCGATAGAATTGCGAACGATTGGCGGCGAGTTGCGCCTGCAGATCATCGAACACTTCCTTGGGGAGGCCGAGCGGATTGGCCGTTGTCTTCACCATGAGCGGCGGCACCGCGCTGATCAGCGCTGCCTTGCTCACACGGCTTTCGCCATGCCGAGCCAAATAGCGGGTGACCTCGCCGCCTCCGGTGGAATGGCCAACATGGATGGCCTTTTTCAGGTCAAGATGCGCCGTAAGAGCCGCCAGGTCGTCGGCATAGTGGTCCATGTCGTGGCCTTCGGCGGTCTGAGTGGAGCGGCCGTGGCCACGTCGATCGTGGGCGATAACGCGATAGCCATGATGCAGGAAGAACAACATCTGATTGTCCCAGTCGTCCGCGCTGAGCGGCCAACCATGGCTGAAAACTACAGGCTGTCCTTTACCCCAGTCCTTGTAGTAAATCTCTATACCGTCTTTGGTCGTGATTGTGGGCATGATGTGTTTTATATGGACGTAGCCAATCTCCTGCTATAAGTGTGCGGTATAGCGGAAGAGGATACGTCACGAGTTGGAGGGTTCCTTTACTACCACGAAGGGTTGCTCAAGAAATACCCCATCTTGGGGAGGCGGACGGCCTGGCGAGGCGATGGGCTCTACGGCGGTTGGAGGGGGAGGGGAAGAAGGAGCATTTGGGGCGAGTGACCGGGCGCGTGATCACGTCTAATCGTGACCTTTGGCCATCCTGCCGAGCCGGTCGATCTTCCGGAGCGTGGGATCGACGAATCTCAGGCGGCCGATCTGCGCCGGCGGTTGATTCCGTTTGCAGAGGATTCGGAGTGGCCCGAAATGGCTGCCTACGATGAACTACCGCCGCGGTGATGTTGTCTTGATTCTATGAAGACAGGATTGAAATGAGTGCGAGAGGCTATCCATAGTCATCGAGCCGACCGGAACCGGGTACTCCGCCTAATCGCCGGATGTTTCCGGGCGTGCGGCGGTTCGCGATACGGAGCAAGGCACCCGCGGTAACTTCCAAGAAGCCTTGGTCGCGCACTTTTGAGGCCACGTGGAGTTGGGCGAGGCCATTCCAGAACAACACACGTTAGTCGATTATGTTGAAGTCGCCGGATAGTGGCCGCCTCGAGGGGCGTCGTCTAACGATGTGGGAAGTCTCTGAGAGCGGTGGAACTTCGCGGCTTGGCGCCTACGCGGTCAAATGGACCGATATGTGGGCGTTATGCAGAACCGAATCTGCGTTTGTATCGGCTGGGATAAGACCGGAACCACGCGAAGCCATCGCAGAGCTGGGCGGTCTCAACGAGACGCTTCATTATCTAGTTCCCATCAGGTCCAGTAAATAATCCTGGGCCATCTCTTTTTCACGAATATTCGACCAGGCGGCTATTGCATCTTCTGCTTGGGCAATCGTTTCCCAAACCTGCGTGCGCGACCATACTTTGGAGTTGTCATAGTCGGCCGTCTGTCGATCCTGTTGAAGTTTGACAAACGAGTCCGCTACGAGTTTCAGATCAGTGGCGATGGGGATTTCGGCGGGATCCATTGGAAGCGGTCGGGATGAGATTCTCAACGAACACGTCTTCATGCGGCCATGATCATACATTCTGGCAAATCGGTTCCGCTGGCCTGGGTGTTTCCAGTTCTGTGCGGCCTCCGTCGTGAACAGATGGAAAAGACCGTAGTATGCTGCTGAAACTGCGCGGCGAAGATCGACCTGTTTCGGCTCGTTCGCCAGATTGAGTTCAGACAAGAAAATAGCGTGTTGAATCAAATCGTCGTGATAGGCCATCGATCAGCCGAAAACCTCTTCCTTGAGGCTCGCCTGTTCCGATTGGCTCCGAAAGTTGAAGTATGGAATTAGACCCCACTGGCCGACCGGGTCGAGCTGTTGCGTAATCAAGTCCATGATACGCCGGCTGGTTTGGGCTAGAACTGCCCGACGAGCCGCTTCATCCGATAAGGTGATCCAAAAAAAGATTGCAGGATCCCCGCTCCAATCGTTGTCAACCGTGTAGCGGAAGTTCACAACGCCGGCCGGCAATGGCGCTAGGGCGTTGATGTGCTTGGTGAGCTCTGCGGGCTGCGCGACACCTCGCGGCAAGATCATTTTAGGAACTTCCCACCTGTAGGATACTGCTTTCACGCAGTTGGTGCTGGGCTCGACCGCGAAATGCACCGCGAAATGCGTCGTCACCTGGATGCATCGCCCGACCTGTTGATATGTGCCAGCCGACGCGAGATGGTTCGCCCGAAGGCGCCGGTAAGGCCAAAACAGGACTAGTGGCTATCGCAGGGAATTCGTTGAAATGCGCAAAATCGCTTGCTGACGCGCGGCACAGGACGCGGCTCAGGATTGGCCCAGCAGCCGCCGGGCGTGAAGGAAGACCGCGCGTAGCATCGCGTCGGTGAGCTTGCCGGTGGACGTGTTCTGCTGGCTGGGATGGAAAGAGCTGATGAGCACCGGCTGGCCGGGACCGGTGCGATGTACTTGGTTGTGGCCGAAGACGAAGTCCGAGCGGCGCGTGATCTTGTCCTGGTCGCGAAGGATGGCCAGATAGACGTCGAAGGCCAGGCGTCCGAGCGCGACTACAACTTTCAGATTGCGCAACAATTCCAAATCTTTTTCCAGATACGGCCGGCAGTTACGGATCTCTTCCGGGAGCGGCTTGTTGTCCGGAGGAGCGCAACGCACAGCCGCGCCGATGTAAGCGCCGGTGAGCACCAGCCCGTCGTCGCGAGAAACGCTGGTGGGCTGAGAAGCGAAACCAGTCTCGAAAAGAGCCCGATAGAGGAAGTTGCCGGAGCTGTCGCCGGTGAACATGCGGCCGGTCCGATTGGCGCCATGCGCGCCGGGCGCAAGGCCGACCAGGAGCATGCGGGCGTGCGGATCGCCAAATCCGGGCACTGGCCTGGCCCAATAATCCTGATCGCGGTAGGCGCGACGTTTCACGCGTCCGACCTCCTCGCGATATTCGACCAGCCGGGGGCATTGCCGGCAAGCGACGATCTGGCTATTCAGGATTTGAAGGGCTTTCAAGTACAGCTTTATGCTACCCGGAAAACCTATCTGGAAACCTGAACGCGCATGTTCTCGAGCGAGCGTTCCAGGGCGGTCAGATCGCTGGCGGGTTTGGATTGGATGATGCTGAAGAACAATGGGACCAGCTCCGGGTCTCGCCAGCCACGCTGCACTTCTTCCTCCATGGTGGCGAAAGCTTCCGCGGCGGACATCGCGGCTTTATAAGGGCGCTCGGTAATCAGGGCGTCGTAGATGTCGGCCACTTGCAGGATGCGAGCGAGCAGCGGAATGTCTTCGCCGGCCAGGCCATCCGGGTAGCCCGAGCCGTCCCAGCGCTCGTGATGATTGCGGATAATCGGGAGAACGGGCCGCAGGCTTTTCATGGGCCGGCAAATCTCTTCGCCGCGGATGGGATGGCTGCGCATCACTTCCCATTCCTCGGTTGTCAACATACCTTGCTTAAACAAGATGGCGTCGGGGATGCCAATTTTGCCGACGTCGTGCAGGTAGCCGCCGCGGAGCAACGCGGTGAGATCGGAATTGGAGAGACCGAGGGCTTCTCCCAGCATCACCGAGATGGCCGCCAGGCGCTGGCAGTGCTGGCCCGTGCAACGATCGCGCCGCTCCACCGCCTGTGCCAGGGCGAACAGAATGGTTTCGGCTTCCTCCAGCGAGTCAATCAGCGCTTTATTGCGCAGCATGGCGCGCACGCGGGTCCGCACCACCGCCGGATGCAGAGGCTTGATCAGGAACTCGTCGGCGCCGGAGGAGATGCTTACGATCTCGTTTTCGACGCCCTGCACGTTGGTAATCATCAGGACCGGCACTAGCCGGGTTGGCCGGTTGGATCGAATCCAGCGGCATAACTCCGGGCCGCTCATCTCCGGCAGCATTAGATCTAGGATCACCAGGTCTATTTTCTCCGACTGGAGCAAAGCCATCGCTTCGGAAGCCTTGCGCGCTTCCAGCATGCGATAGGGCGCGGTTTTGAAGATAGCCTTGAGCAACCGGCGGTTGATTTCTTCGCTGTCGATGACGAGAATCGAGGCCGGGACCGTGTTGTGCTCTTCAAAGAAGGGACTGGCCGGAGAGGGTCCGACCTCAAAAGGCGCCGAGACTGTGATCTTTCCGGACATTCAAGATGGAAATGGAGCAGAGCCCCATATTGGTCTATCGTCCGAAAATGGGAAAGGTTTAACCTGGGCGAACGTTGCTAACACGTCGCCTTTCTACTGAAAACAAGTTGGTTAGGTTATTTCTTAGGGAGCTTCGACAGGACGTCTATTACGTAATTGACGGTCTCGGTGATGGGCGGAACGCCGCCTTCGCTGTCCACGCGGGCGGACCCGGCGTTGTAAGCGGCCAAGGTCAGCTTCATATCGCCCTTGTATTTTTCGAGTAGCTGCTTCAGCAGCCTGGTACCGGCGCCGACGTTCTCCTTTGGATCGAAAGGATCGTGCACTCCGAATTGCGCGGCGACGGCTGGCATGATTTGCATCAGGCCTTGAGCGCCTTTGGGCGATATGGCACAGGGGCGGCCGCCGGATTCCTGACTGATTACGGCGCGGATCAGATCAGGTAGGACACCTGACTCCCTGGCATTTTCGCCGACCAACTGGTCGAGTTGCTCAGCGGGCAAGGGATCGCAGGGCGGCAGAACGAAAGACGGGAAATCGATCCAGGGCACAGTATAGAAGGATGCGGCAGGTGTTGTGGTCCGGCCGATTAAAGAATCTACTTGCTGGGTGATGGACACGCGCTGCTTCTCCAGCGAAACGGCCATGGCTGCCTGGGCCGTATTCTTAAGGTCGGCGGCGGGCGGATCGGGCGTGGGGGGATCGGCAGCGGGCGGAGGGTCGGCGACGGGCGGAGAGACGGCTACAGGCGGCGAGACGGCCGCGGGCTGAGGGGCGGTGGCGGGCCGAGGGTCGGCTACAGGCTGAGGGTCGGGTGCGGGCTGAGCCCAGGCGTAGGCCGAGAGAACCATTGCCAGGAAAATCCATCTCACTAAAGATCCATCCTAAAGATCAATCCTAAAGATCCATCCTAAAAATCAATCGGTATGGTCGAGCGGATTCTGAATAGGACCAGCGGTATAGTAGAGCTTTCGCATGAAGATCATTTCTGAGGCCCCCTGCCGCGTAGATCTGGCGGGCAGTACTCTAGATATTTGGCCCTTGTATTTGTACCATCCGGGGGCGGTGACGCTGAATTTCGCGGTAGACCGCTGGACGCGCTGCGTGATCGAGCCAAGGGAGGGGCCGGAGATCCGATTGCGATCCGGAGATCTGGAAGCTGAAGAGACATTTGGATGCTTCGATGAGATGCGGGCGGCCGAGCGGCCACGGTTGCCGCTGGTTACTTATGTCCTGCGGTTCTTCGAGCATCGCTCGGGCCTGGCGGTGCACACCGATTCCGAAGCGCCGGCGGGAGCGGGAATCTCGGGATCATCAGCGCTGATCATCGCGGTGGCGAGCGCGCTGAACCGCCTGACCGGGGCGGGGCACACCATCGAAAAGCTACGGGAGATCGCCCAAAACGTAGAGGCGCAGATCATTCGAGTTCCGACCGGAGCTCAGGATTATTATCCGGCGATGTACGGGGGCGTAAGCGCGATCGAGCTGGGAGCGGGCGGCATCCGGCGCGTGGCGATTGCGATTGACGTCGAGGATCTTAACGAGCGCATTGTACTGGCGTACACCGGTGTGCCGCGCAATTCCGGGATCAACAACTGGGAAGTGACCAAAGCTTACATCGACGGAAACCGGGAGGTGCGGCGGAACTTTGAGCAAATCACGGCCATCGCCTGCGCGATGCGCGCCGCGCTGGAGAAACCCGACTGGAAGGAGACCGGACGCTTGCTGCGCGAGGAATGGTCGCACCGGCGGAAGAACGCACCGGGAATCTCGACGCCGTTCATCGACCAACTGGTGAAGGTCGCGCGCCGGGCGGGGGCGATGGGGGCCAAGGTGTGCGGAGCGGGCGGCGGCGGGTGCGTCTTCTTTCTGGTGGACCGCGGGGCGAAGGATAAGATTTCTCGTGCTATTGAAAAGGCCGGCGCGGAAATCCTGCCGGTGAAAGTGGCGACCCACGGCGTGAAGGTTCGCGTGGTGCGGAGCGTATAAATAAAATGCCGTTACTGGCAGCGATTCTGCGAGGAGAGCCGGCCGGGGAGCTGGATGCCGCCGCGCTGGAAATGGCGGCCATCGAGAGGCCGGGGCTCGATCCGGCGCCGTATCTGGAGACGCTCGATCAGCTCGCGTCCGAGATTGCGACTCGATTGGGCCGTGGATACGATGGTCCCAAGTTCGTGCGCGTCGCCAACGATTACCTGTTTGAAGAGTGGGGCTTTCGGGGGAATGAATCGGAGTATTACGATCCGCGCAACAGTTGCCTGGACGCAGTGCTGGATCGAAGGACGGGAATCCCGATCACGCTGTCGGTGGTTTACATCGAGGTGGCGCGGCGGCTGGGGCAGCCGGTGTTCGGAATCGGATTGCCAGGTCATTTTATCGTGCAGTACAACGATGGCAAATATTCCACGTTTGCCGATCCGTTCCATGGCGGCAAGCTGCTCACGGAAGAGGACTGCCGGGTGCTGGCGCGCGAGGTGGGTGTGGATATTGCTGCCGAGCCTTCCACGCTTCAGCCGGTCAGCAATCGATACATCCTGGTGCGGATGCTGAACAACTTGCGGTCCTCTTATTTCCGGTCGAAGAATTACAGAAAGGCGATACAGGCGCTGGATCCGCTGGTGGAAGCATTTCCCTCGAACGCGGAGTATTACAAGGCGCGGGGAGTGGCGCGGCTGCAATTACGCGAATTCCGGGCGGCCAAGGCGGACCTGGAGAAGTATCTGAAATGCTCACCGGAGGCGGAAGATAAAGCGGAGGTGACCAAGCAGCTGGAGGCGATTCATCGCTGGCTCGGACGGTTGAATTGAGGAGCCAGGAGCCAGAAGACAGGAGGCAGGAGGCGGGAGACAGATTGCTATTCGTGCCGCACAGCTTCCACCGGATCGATACGAGCGGCGCGACGGGCTGGAACATAGGACGCCAAGAAAGCCACCACAATGATACCGACGGTCGCGACGGCTAATGGCGCGATGGTTTGTATCGGCAGGTCCTGAATCAGGGTCGCAGCCAGGGATCGGCCCCAGATCGCCAATGGAACGCCGAGCAGGAGGCCGGCCACAACCGTCGCCAGCGAGTCTTGCAATACCATCCACGTTACGTCGCCTGCAGTAGCTCCCAGTGCCATGCGTATGCCGATTTCGTTAGTGCGCCGCGCAACCGTATAAGCCAGCAGCCCGTAGAGGCCGATACCCGCGAGCACTGCTCCCAAAGCGCCGAAGAAACCGGAGAGTGTCGCAATCAGCCGCTCTGGAACAATGGAGGCGTCGATTTGATCGTTCAGCGTAATGATGCGCTCGACGGGGATGCCGGGCGCCACAGTGCGGATCACGCGCCTGGCGTCGCCGGCAATTCCTTCCGGGTCGATATTCGTGGCAATCAGGAAAGTTCGCGCCCCGACAAATCCGCTACGAAAGGCCGGCAGGTAGATCGAGCGCCCGGCCGCCTCACGAATCTCGTAGTAATTCGCGTCGCCTACGACGCCCACGACTTCATAGGTCCGGGGCTCGCGCATACCCGTCACATGTTCCAGAGAGACATGCTTTCCAATCGGGTTGCGGTCTCGAAAGTAGTAGCGGGCAAAGTTTCGATTGATGACGGCCACGTTCGGCTGCGCCTGATCTTCGAAGTTGAAGGCGCGTCCAGCAAGAATGGGCGTCCCGAGCGTCTCGAAGTATTTCGGCGCAACATAGCTTATGGATATCCAGCGGCGATCCTCGGCCCTTTCCTGGAAGCCCTCAGCGGTGGCGAAACCGCTGGCGCCGGCGCCTTGAAGCGGAGTTGGGGCGCTGAGCGATACCGAGCGGACACCGGGAATCCGTTCCAGGCGAGCAAGGAGATCCTGATACGCGCGAGACAATCGTTCGTCACTGTAGCCGCTGGGCGATGGGTCGAGTGACACTAAAAGGACGTGATCGCGCCGGAAGCCAAGATCGGTATGCTCGAGGTTCTCCAGGTTGACGATAAACAGCGCGGCAGAACTCAACAACAAGACTGATAGGGCGACCTGTGTCACGACCAGGCTCTTTCCAAACAGGCGCCGGACGCGTGTCTCGCCTACGCTTCCCGTTTGTCTCATCGCCAATGCCGGAGGAGTTCGGAAGGCGCTCCAGGCCGGGGCAGCTCCGAAGACTACACCGGCCAGCACGGCGATTCCAGCGGCAAACAGCAGCACCTGAAGGTCCGGTTGGACGCGAAGAAAGACGCGCTCGTGTTCCCGGCCGCTGGCCATGATCCGCAATAATGCAGACGTGCCGAAATACGCGACCACGGCGCCCAGCAGCGTCCCGACGGCCGAGAGCATCAAGGACTCGGTGAGTACCTGGCGCAGCAAGCGGCTTGGGCTTGCGCCCAGGCTGGTCCGTACCGCCATTTCGCGCTCGCGGCCGGC
>DATHOT010000162.1:0-4078 GCA_035484655.1 Bryobacteraceae bacterium
CAAATCACAATTCGCCAACTGCTTTCGCACACGGCGGGCTATGAGGATTTCGCGCCGCAGGATTATCTCATCCCGGAATGGACGCATACCACGACGTCCGCGGCGGTTCTTGAAAAATGGGCCAAGAAGCCGCTCAACTTCGATCCTGGTACGCGCTGGCAGTACAGCAATACGGGATATGTACTGGCGGGGTCCATCGTCGAAAAGGCTTCCGGCAAACCGCTGGTCGCGTTTCTGCGCGAGAAGATCCTCGATCCGCTGGGCATGGCTTCCGCGGGCGATTGCAATGATCGGAGCGCCGTGGATGCGACGGCATATACTCGATTCGCACTCGGTCCGCCGCGTCCCGTTGGACGTGAAGCAAGAGGTTGGTATGACGGCGCCGGAGAGCTGTGCATGGCCGCGCCCGATCTCGCCAAATGGGATCTGGCTTTTCTCCAGCACAAGATTCTTTCGCCGTCCTCTTACGAGCAGTTCACGCGCGAAGTGCCTCTTCAGAATGGCGACGTAACCCACTATGCGCTGGGCTTATCGGTGCGCGATTTTCGCGGCATGCCGATGCTTTCGCACGGTGGCGAAGTCTCGGGTTTTCTGGCGCTCGATCAGATGTTCCCGACGCGCAATGGGGCGGTCATCATTTTGTCGAATGAGGACGGCGTCAATCTGAACGAGCCGCTGGCGGATCAGCTCGCACAACTCGTGTTTCTTCCCGGCCAGCCAGCGGAGTCGGCGGCCGATACGGCCCGTGTTCGTGCGTTTCTAGAAGACCTGCGCCGAGGGAAGATCCAGGCCGATCAGCTTACCGAAAACGCTCGCACCTATTTCACTCCGGAAGCTTTGCAGGATATCCGCACGTCGCTGGCCGGTCTAGGTGCGCTGAAATCCGTGACCCGGTCGAACGAAGCTCTGCGCGGCGGCATGACCTATCGCGGTTATCGGGCGCAGTTCACTAAGAAGACCGTGGGACTCAGCGTGTATGTCACAGCGGACGGGAAGTTCGAGCAGTTCATGGTTCTGGAGTCGTTGTAGCTTCGATCGTTACGCGATTGTAATGTGCTCGTAGTAAAATCTGAAAACATGGAAAACATCGAGATCGTCCGCACGGCGGGAGCGCGGAGCGAGACAACGATTCTTCGCATTCAAGGTCCGCTGACACTGCAGACGCTCTTCGATTTTCAGAATGCGATTCGGCAGCCCGACATCGGGGACACGATTATCGATCTGACGGGAGTGCCGTACATCGACTCCGCCGGCCTGGGGGCGATCCTGGGTCATTGGGCTCACACGCAGCGCATAGGCAAGAAATTAGCCATCGCGGGTATATGCGAACGAGTTCAAGTGTTGTTTAATCTGACGAAGGCTAATACCTTGCTGCCTTGTTTCGCTACGCCCGAGAAGGCCGAGGAGAGTTTCTCGGCTAGTTCCGGCACGGCTTCCGCGATCTCTGTGTAAAGGAAAAAACACCCGCAGGTCGGGGACCTGCGCCACGGGCACTGCTTCGACTTCATCGATCCTACCTCCAAGAGTCGATCGCTTTCCGCTGCAGGGAGTCGGGCAGAATATTGAGCAATTCCAGCCGGACCCCATTCGGATCGACGATGCTGGTGATGCTGCTCTTGCTCGAAGTAACACGAGGATCGTCTACTTTGACGCCGCGCTGGCGGAGCTCCAACACAGTAGCATTCAAATCGTCCGGCCAGATTCCGACGTGGCTGAGTCCGGCGGGTCGCTGAGCGTTAGCGGGCGCCAGTTCGAGAAAAGTGTCCCGGCTGATCTGCAGATAGGTGAGCATCGGGTTTCCGTCTTTATCCTTGAGGGAGAAGGCTTCGCGAAAACCCATGGTTTTCGTGTAGAAGTTCATAGACTCGTTAAAGTCTTTGGCGTAGACGCCGACGTGATTCAGCCGGAGGGCGGGCGCTGGGCTCTGTTGGGCGCTGCCGGGCCGCATCAAGAAAACTCCTACGACGATTCCCGCGGTAAAAAATGTGAGCTTACCGATGAAGTTGTCCATGGACTGCTCCTTTAAAATTTCTGTGTGCTCACTACTTGCGCGATCGAGTGGCCTTTTGTTTTCGAACAGTGCGTTTGCGGGCGAGCGTTTTCGCGGTTGCAAAGCGCCACGCCATGCCCAGCAGATCGCGCAGGGCGTCGAGCTGGATGCGAGACAATCGCACGAGCACGACCGGATAGTTCACGTAGTGGTCAGTCAGGTAGTAGACTTCCGGGGCTTCCGCCAGGAGCTCCGCGCGCCTATCAAAATCGATGCGAACCGCAAGTGTGTCAGGCTCAGCAGATTTGTTAGTGGCAATGCACGTTAACAGTTCTCCGCGAACTTTGAAGGCCGGCGACCCGTACATTGTGGATTCATCAACGTCAGCTAACCCGAGTGCGATTGTTCGTACGGTGTCGAAATCAATCTTGTTCTTTGGCATTATCTAGCGCCGCGGCTGGAACTCCGGGTCCCAGCCTGCCATAACAGAAACGGCGGCTCGGGCGCCGATTTAATTCGTCGAAGTGCTGGCTTTAGTCGGGTGCAGAAGCAGTTTCTGTACTCGCCAATTCAAGATTTCAGCGACGTAAAGCTCATTTTCAGCCGGGCAGGCCATCTCGTGAATCCAGCCGAACTGCTTCAACTGGCGCCCCATGCTGCCTATTGTTCCGAGCACCTGGCCATCCAGCGACAGCTTATAAATGCGTCCCGGGTAGGCGTCGGAACTGTAAAGATATTGCGTCGGCCCGGGCGTAATGCAGATGGCCCAAGGCGCGCCAGATGCCATAGTCGCATTCCCGGCGGGCGCATTCGGATTGGGCGGGTTACCCATCCACATGTGAACGACCGGTGGCACCGGCACGTTGATCTTGATCTCGCGCAGGAAAGTTCCGTCTGGATCGAACACCTGAATTCGGCGATTGCCGCGATCGGCGACATAGATGTTCCCCTTGGCGTCCGCGGCGATGCTGTGCGGCGTGTTGAACTGGCTTTGCGCGCTCCCAAAGGCGCCCCACTGCTTCACCCAATCGCCATTTTTGTCGTACTTGGCCACGCGCGAGTTGATATAGCCGTCGCTGATAAACGTGTTGCCCTGTGTGTCCCATGTCACGTCGGTTGGCTGGCGGAACTGCCCGTCGATTGCGGGAAGCGGGGGTCGGGGATGCTTCCACGCTTCGGCGCCTTCATCGGATGCTTCCTTCTTGCGGCCAAATACCATGACGACACGGCCCTCGGGATTGAACTTGATGATCATATCCGAGCCTTTATCGACGGCCCAGACATTGTCATCCTTGTCTACGCGCACCGTGTGCGCGAAAGACCAGGCGTAGAGATTGCGGCCGATCTCGCGGATATATTTGCCGTCGGGGCCGAACTCCAAAAGCTGCGATGCTGTGGCGGCGTAAGCGGGTCCAGTCGAGTTGCCGCGGGAATAAACGAAGATGTGTTTCTTCGAATTGACGGCGACGCCCGAAGCCTCGCCGAGATAAAGGTCGGGTGGGAGTTTCAGTAGATTTGGAACCGAATCGAACGGAATTTCGGGCGCTGCCGCATCTTGGGCAAACGCGCACGCAGCGAAACATACCAATGCAACGAGGGAAAATGGTTTCACGGGGCCTCCTTCCGGCACTCCAGATACGATACCAAAAGCCGCGCCAAAAAAGGGCTAAACTTAATTCGACAAGGAGGACGTATGTTGGAGTGGAAAATCGCAGCGTTTCTGGGATTGGCATTCGGCGTGGCCGGGATGGCTTGGGGTTTCGCTCAGGAAAAGAAGGCGGCCGGGTTCTTTGAGCTACGTGTGTATACGGCGCAACCAGGGAAGCGCGATGCGCTGGCCGCGCGGTTTGCCGACAGTACGGCGGCGATATTCGCCAAGCACGGAATCACGAACGTGGGCTACTGGATTCCGGTCGAGAGCGACCCCGAACTCGGAATCAGCGCGGAGAACACGTTCATTTATATCCGAGGCTATCCCTCCAAAGAGGAGCGCGACAAGCGGCTCAAGGCGGCTCACGACGATCCCGAGTTTAAAGAGGTCGTTACGAAGCAAGAAGAAAATCCGAGCACTAAATTAGTCGTAAAGGC
>DATHOT010000163.1:0-23755 GCA_035484655.1 Bryobacteraceae bacterium
TGCGTTCCTGGTCAAGCTGCACGCTGAAGAGTCCGCTCGGAAATTTTTCAACTACGGTTCCAGTAACTTCAATGCTATCTTCCTTACTCATCTTCCTCCTCGTCTAGGATTTTGTGCCATAGGTATATTAGCAAAAGGGCAGTGGGGTGGCAGGTAGTCTAGCTGTTACTTGTTCTACTCAAAATTGTTTAACCAATAGGTTGGGGATCATCTGGAAGTGCCGCACGTTGTGCGTGGCGATGGCGTAATCAAACTCGATCGCCGTCACTCCGATCACCAAGTCTTGAAACGGGACCACCACGCCGGTCCGCCTAGCCTCGCCGTCGATCCTACCAGCACGCCGGGCTATGTCGAACGTAAGAGGATAGGCGGGAACCGCTGCAAATAGATCATCGAAAAATTTCTGCCGGCGCTCGGCCTGGACCGCATCCTTGGCGCGCCAGATGCCATGCTCCAGCTCAATTACGCTGACTGTTGCAAAAGCGATTACTTCCGCTCCGAAAGCAACCCGTAGATCAGCCAGCAGTTCGGCTGCGCTCTGACCTTTCCGTTCTCCTGCGATGACTACGCTCGAGTCGAGAATCAATCCCATGCCGAAGTGTCGAGCGGTTGGCGACGGGCGATGATCTCTTCCAGGTCTTTGGCAAACTCCTCATCCAAAGTCGCCCCGGACCCGCGTGCCTTGGCGATGGCGATGCACTCGTCAATGGGCCGTCCTGGGCCTTTCACCGTCTTGATGACGGCCACCGGGCGGTGATCCTGCTCGACAACAACCTCGGTGCCATCCCGGACTTTCTCCAGCACGGCGGCGAAGTTCTTCGCGACTTCCGCTTCACTCATGTGAACTTGTGCCATTGATTAGGTAATTCGATGATAGCTCCTCTTCCGCTTCAGTTGCGACTCCTGTGGGCTCAGTGGTGAGTCTTTGAGGTTATTGCCGACACCACCATGATTATCATCATGGCGACGAATGAGCATAGTCCCAGGACTTGGAACAGAGATCTCCAGAACAACAAGCGGCCACCAGGACAAACTATCGGGTATGTATTAGCCACTTGGGACCAGAGGTTCCATATGGATGCCTCCGGCACCGCAGTTGACTTGTTGACCTTGACGTGGATCAGCATTGTGACCAGCCAAGCTGCGCCTGTAAAGATGAAGGCGACCCCAAGAAGCGCCATTACGACGAGGTTCGTAGTAGTCATGGCTTGCTAAGGCGCGCAGTTAGGCTGTGCCGGTCTCCGGGGTGAAGCGGCCACTCGAATCCGGTCCGACCATAACAGTCGCAGTGATCGGAATGGCATGATAACAAGCTCTGTGCCTTTGGTGAAATGACGGGTACTTCGTAGTTTTCGCCGGCGAAGGTCCATTTCGTTTTCCAGAGTGAGCCGGAGCACATGGAATCCTCATCCGGCAAATCATACGTTAGTTTTGTGAGCTTTTCTCAACAGCGGAATCAGTAAGACGATCGCCAACCCGGCCGAGATCGCCGCGCCCTCCCAGGCCACACGGGTCAAGGCTCGGCGGGTGCTGTAGTCGCTGAGAATGATTTGCCATCGTTCCGGTAGAAAGCGATTGCTCAACGCGAAGGCCAAGAGCAGGCCCAGGAAGCCGAAGCGCAGGATCGATTTGATGGCGGTCGCCGAGAAGCGCCGGGCCAGCACGCCGCTCAAGATTGCTACCGCAAACGAGGCTGCGAGGCTGAAGGCCAGCACCGCTGACAAGAATGCCGCCGGCGGAGCCAGCAGTGAACCCCGCCAGTTGGCCAGGTTGACCGTCACCAGCGCCGTGATCAGGATCACGACTGAAACTCCCCAGCCGTAGGCCACGACCAAGCCAGTCCTGGTCAAAACTCCGTCACTCGAGCGGGCGTGCAATGCGGCCGATTCAGCGCTGGCGGGAGCAACGAACAGTAGTGCCAAAAGGGCGTAGGCCAGGAGTATCCGGGGATCTAAGAACGTAAAACCTTTGTACCAGGGCACTAGAATTCCGAATGCCAACACAGTGAAAAGTATTACTACCGCCTGCCGCGCCATGGGTGCGAGTCCAGTATAACGTGCGGCCAAAGTGGTACCCTGACAGTACCGCATTGGTGGGCGAGCCCTTACGTCGTTGTAGGGCGTTTTATCGCCAGACCCCTCATAATCCTTAGCCTTTTGGTCGCCGATAAGAAAGTATATGCTGGACAGGCGAATTGAACCTCGGATGCTATGTGCGGACATGGTCGATGTCCAGTGGAAGGACAAGGCGGGACGCCTGCGGCGGACCGTGGCCAACCTGGAAGATATCTCTTTAACCGGCGCGTGCCTTCAATTCGACCAGCCAGTTCCCTTGCAAACCGACATCCGGATCAGCTTTCCCAAAGGCGAGCTCCTCGGAAAAGTGCGGTATTGCGTTTATCGCGAGATCGGGTATTTTCTGGGCGTCGAGTTTGAAGCGGGCTGCCGATGGTCGGCGCGTCATTTCAAACCGCAGCACATGCTCGATCCCCGGCGTCTAGTAATCCGCAGCGTCAACCGAGCTTCGAAGTTAGCCAACTAGAACCCGCCAGAACCGTTCTCTCATTCCGTCCGGAGCCAAGCGCAGGCTATGATTCAATTTGCGCTTGATTTCTCACTTTGGAAGTGCCGGGCTCACAGGTATGCTTGTCGCGGCTCTCACTCCCCGCCGCGCTGACGAGTACTCCATCGACCTGGGCGCCACCCTGGAGATGATCGACTTTCTGTGCCAGAGCGGATTGCAAGGCATAACGCTGCTCGGTTCGACTGGTGAGTTCGTGCATTTTGCCCTGGATGACCGCCGCCACATGGTGAACTTCGCCGCCAAGCGCAGCCGTCTTCCGCTGTTGGTGAACGTCTCGCATTCCACTTTGGATGGTGCAATCGAATTGGCCCGGGAGGCCGCCAGCGCGGGTGTGGCCGGCGTTCTGCTGATGCCGCCCTATTACTTCCCTCAGGACCAGGACGCGATCCGTAGCTTTTATCTCGCCTTCGCTGCGGCGTTGGGGGACGCGCTGCCGATCTATCTTTACAACATCCCTTTTTGCACCAGCGACATCGCAAGCTCCACGGCGACCGAACTCCTAGCTAGTGGCAAGTTCGCCGGCATCAAGGATTCGAGCGGAAACCTGGACTATTTCCGCGCGCTTAGCGAGCAGGCCGCGCGCACTCCTTTCACCTTGTTCTGCGGCCAGGAGCGGCTCTACGTTGAGGCCAGGCGGCTGGGTGCAAATGGCGCCATATTCGGAACCGCCTCGGCCGTGCCGGAGCTGCTGGTGGCGCTGGATGCGGCGATTTGTGCCGGAACGCAAGATCGCGTTGATCGGCTGGCGGCGCGTGTGAACGAATTCGCCGATTGGGTCGAGGTTCTTCCTATGACGGTCGCAATCAAGGAGGCGGCCAGACAACGCAAATTGAAAGTCGGAGCGCTGGCCGTGCCGCTGGGTGAACGCAGCGAGCGGAAGCTGGCGGAATTTGGCGAGTGGTTTCGAGGCTGGCTTCCAGGGGTCCTGCGCGAGTGCGGCCAATGACGATTGAGCCAATAGAGGACAATACGAAGAGCACGGGAGCAGCTTAAGCCAAGTGACTACCGAAGAATTTCGACGCTACGGCCGGGAGACCGTCGACTGGATGGCGGACTACCTCGACAACATCCGCGATTACGCGGTCTTACCGGACATGCACCCCGGCGACTTGGTGGACCGCCTGCCGAGCGCGGCTCCCGAACAGGGCGAGTCTATGGACGTAATTTTGGAGGATTTCGAGCGATCCATCGTGCCGGCGCTGACGCACTGGAATCACCCGCGGTTTCTTGCCTATTTCGCGAATTCCGGATCCCATCCGGGGATTCTCGGCGAGATGCTCACCGCCGCATTGAACGGCAACGGCATGGTGTGGAAAAGCTGCCCGGCCATTACGGAACTGGAGCAGGTTACGCTGGGTTGGCTGCGGCAATGGATGGGGCTGCCGCCGGAGTTTTTCGGCATAATCTACGACACCGCGTCGATCGGCACCATGCACGCCATCGCCGCCGCGCGCGAAATGGCCGACCCGGACTCACGCAGGAAGGGCAACTCGGGCCGCCTGGCGATGTACATCTCCGAGCATGCGAACTTCTCGGTGGAAAAGGCCGGCATGACGCTGGGCATCGGGCAGGACAACATCCGCCAGATTCCTTCTGACGAAGCCTTTCGGATGCGCGTGGATTTGCTGCGCGAGGCCATGGAAGCGGACCGGCGGGCGGGCAAGAAGCCGTTCTGCGTGGTGCCGACGGTGGGAACCACATCCACTTCCAGCATCGATCCGGTGAACGCTATCGCGGACATCGCCGAGGATTACGGGGCGTGGCTGCACGTGGATGCGGCGTATGGCGGCGCGGCGGCGATATTACCCGAGCTCCAGAGCATCCTGGACGGGGCGGAACGGGCGCATTCGATTGTCGTGAATCCGCACAAATGGCTTTTCACGCCGATGGACCTCAGCGCGTTCTACACCCGCGAGCCGGAAATTCTGCGGCGCGCGTTCTCGCTGGTGCCCGAATACGTGAAGACCGCCGAAGACCCCCGGGCCATCAATTACATGGAATACGGGGTGCAATTGGGTCGGCGCTTTCGCGCGCTGAAGCTGTGGTTTGTGATGCGGCACTACGGCCGCGAGGGAGCCTGCGCGATCATCCGGTCGCACATCGAGTATGCGCAGAAGCTGGCGGGGCTGATCCGTGCTCATCCGGATTTCGAGGTAGCCGCACCGACGCCCTTTTCGCTGGTTTGTTTCCGCTATCGCGGGTCGGATGACGACAATCGCGCGTTGCTCGAAAGCATCAATGCCACGGGGAAGGCATTCCTTTCGCACACCGTTCTGAATGGGCGCTTGGTGCTGCGGCTGGCGATCGGAAATATCGAAACCAGGTGGGAGGATGTGGAAGAAGTGTGGTCGCTGGTGAAGCAGAGCGCGAAGAAGACGGCGGCCGCGGGGTAATGCCGACGAACGGCTGGATCGCGCCGACGAGGGCGTCGGCCGCGGTCCAGGGGGACCGCCCCAAGACCTTAATGCACGAGGGAGCGGTGCAGATAACCGTCCACGGTCTCCAGTAGCTGCGAAGGATGCACGGGCTTCGAAATGTAGCCGTTCATGCCCGCCTCCAGGCAGCGCTCCATATCGCCGCTCATCGCGTGCGCGGTCATCGCTACGATCGGCAGGCCCTTCCAGCGCGGATCTTTCCGGATCAGCCGGGTAGCTTCCAGGCCGTCCAACACGGGCATCTGCACATCCATCAGGATCAGATCGAACGCGGGACTCTTTTCGAGTTTGGCCAGGGCTTCGGTACCGTCGCCGGCCACCTCGATTGAAAAGCCACGTTTGCGGAGGACCGTAGTGACCACCTTCTGGTTCACCTGGTTGTCTTCCACGATCAGGATGCGGACCAGACTCAAGGCCGGATCCACCGGCGCCGCGGGTGACCGCTCGATGGACTTTGCGTTGCCAGCCGCATCGATCGCAATTTCGCAGGGGAGCTTTACGACGAAGGTCGTGCCTTGGCCGACTTCGCTCTCGACCTCGATTTCGCCGCCATGCATTTCTACTAGCTTCCTGGTAATGGCGAGCCCCAAACCGGTGCCTCCATACTTACGGCTCACGCTGCCGTCTGCTTGAGTGAACTTATCGAAGATCAGAGCCAGTTTGTCGGCTGGAATTCCGGTTCCGCTGTCCTCTACCTTAAATTGAAGCCGGAACTCTCCGTGCTTGGAAAACCCGCCATCGACATGCACGTCCACCGAGCCGGCCTGTGTGAATTTCACCGCATTGCTGATCAGGTTCGACAGTATCTGGCGAATCCGCAGCGGATCGCCGATGACCTGCTCGGGTACATCGGGCGAGATCTCCGGGCGAAGTTGAGTTCGATTCTGGACCGCGCGCGGGTGGTGGGCCTTGATGCACTCGTCGACCATGACGCGAACATCGAAAGGGATCTTCTCAAACGACATTTTTCCCGCCTCGATCTTCGCGAGATCCAGCAGGTCATTGAGGAGCATGAGCAGAGAGTAGGCGCAGCTTTGAGCAGTCTGTAAATGCTCGGCTTGCTCGGGCTCGAGTTGCCCTTCCAGCACCAGATCCAACATTCCGATCACGCCGTTCATGGGAGTCCTCAGCTCATGCGACACATTGGCCAGAAAATCGCTTTTGGCCTCATTGGCGGCCTGGGCGCCGCGCATAGCCTCCTCCAGCTGCTCGGTACGCTCCTTAATGCGTTTTTCCAGCAGCCCCTGCTGCTCGCGAAGCTCCCGCTGGGAATTCGCTAGAGCCTGGATCATGTTGTTCAGGCTTTCGCCCAAAAACTCGATTTCGTCGCCCGTCTTGCTGACCTGGATCGGCTCCAGGCTCCCGTTTCGAATCGAAAGGATACCGGCTTCGAGCGTCCCCAGGGGGCGCGCCAGGATGCGAATCGTGAAACGCGCAATCGCGGCGGACACCAGCAGCACGATCACGAACAACAGTAGTCCCTTGCCGGCGTCGAAGGTATCCTGTCGAAGATCGTAGGCCAGGAAAGTGGCTACGACCCAGAACAGCAGGGCGGCGGTGAAGATCGAGAACTTGGAGGCGAGGGAATGTAAAGGTCCCGGTCGTGCCACCGCGCGGCCGTTTTTCGACCCCTTTGGCATACCTGTAGATCGGAAATTCCACCCGGTCCTTCATAAGGGAAACACCTTAGAGGCGTACCTTAGCGCGGCCAATGTTATTCTTGGACGGGATGAGCCGCCTTCGGATCACGCTCTGCGGCCTGGAGCTGCAGAATCCGGTGATCGCCGCCTCGGGAACCTACGGATATGGGATCGAATTCGAGAAGGTCGCGGACCTGAATGCGATCGGTGGGATCGTAGTCAAGGGGCTGTCGCGCGAACCGATCCGCGGCAATCCGCCGCCGCGGTTGTGGGAGACCGAAGGTGGAATGATCAATTCCATCGGCTTGCAAAACATCGGGGCGCGCGCGTTCGTTCAGGAGAAGCTGCCCGCGCTACGGGGGCTGAAGACCTCCATATTCGCCAACGTATTCGGATACACGCCCGACGATTATGCCGAGGTGGTCCGCATTCTGGAAGATGCCGAGGGCATCGCCGGATATGAGCTGAATGTATCCTGTCCGAACACGCAGCACGGCGGGATCTATTTTTCAAGCGATCCTAGCCTGTTGAGTGAGGTTGTGACGCTGGTTCGTCCGCTGGCGAAGCGTCCTTTAATTGTGAAACTCTCGCCCAACGTCGCGCGGATCGAGCCGCTGGCTCAGGCGGCTGAGCAGGCCGGAGCGGATGCGATCAGCCTGGTAAATACGTTCGTCTCGCTCGCGATCGACGCGCGCACGCGCCGGCCCCGCATCGGCGCAGGCTTCGGAGGACTTTCCGGACCCGCTATCAAACCGATCGCGCTGCGGCTGGTTTATGAGGCGGCCAAGGCTGTGCGAATTCCGGTGATCGGCCTGGGAGGCATTCGGTGCGGCGAGGATGCCGCGGAGTTTCTGGTGGCCGGAGCGTCGGCGGTGGAAGTTGGTACTGTGAACTTTTGGGATCCGGCCGCGCCCTGCCGCATCGCGCACGAGTTGGATGAGTACTTGAAGAAAGAGAAACTGAACAACGTAAAGGAACTGGTGGGAACACTACAAATATGAAGAAAACGGTTTCAACTGAGAAGGCGCCTAAGGCGATCGGTCCTTATTCACAGGCGGTGATATTGAATGGCGTGGCGTATTTGAGCGGTCAGATTCCGACTGATCCGGCTACCAATCAACTGGTGGAGGGCGATATCGCAGTCCAGACCGAGCGCGTCATCATGAATTTGAAAGCAGTGCTGGAGGCTTCCGGCGGGTCGCTCGAATCGGTGGTCAAGACTACCGTGTTTCTCAAGGACATGGGCGATTTTCCAAAGATGAACGAGGTGTACGGCCGGTTCTTCGCAACCAATCCACCGGCTCGCTCGACCGTGCAGGCGGCGCGGCTGCCGCGCGATGTGAGCATCGAAATCGATGCTATCGCGGTGGTCGGTTAAACTCGTGGCTAGTGTGCCGTATATTGCGCCTGCGGAGGATTTAAAGTGATCTCGAGCGTCTTCTGCTCTTCGGCCACATCGAAGTTTTGACCGAAAGTCTGGTAATTCTTCGCGATCACTTGCACCAGGATGGTACCTTGCGGGAGAGCCGGGATCTTGGCGATGCCCTCTTCATTGGTCTGCTGTTCCCACTCGGTCCGGATCTTCTTGCCGAATTTCGCCACCGAACGTCCCTGGACGAATTTGACGATTACGCTGGCGTGATCGATGGGCTTACCTGATTTGGTCTTCACCTCAATGGTGAGCTTGGTCATGTCCGCGCCCAGAAAAGGCAATGCCAGCACGAGCAGGAGAATGACAGACCGCATATTTATATGATACGCATGCCACGGGATGATACGCATGCCACGGGATGATAAGCCGCCCGCTATCCGACACCCAGCGTCCAAGCCGGCGGATCGCTGGCGGGGAACGATTCCTCGGAGTCCTCAGTGACGATATCGAACGGCGGCTGATAGGATGAGGGCCGATTTTTCTTCGGCTTATTTGAATACAGCCAGCCAAATACAAACCCGAGCAGCGCTCCAGCGCCCAGTATCAAGGCGATCTCTTGAAATCGAGATAGGGTTTTTTCCATGGGGCCTCCTGTCTATTTGAGGCTGATTCGATTGTATCGTTACATTCTGTAGTTTTTTTCGCGGGCCTGCCTAAGGCGCTAGAATTGCGCTATGGAACGAAGAACATTTCTTCTGGGCGGCGCTGCCGCTCTTCAGGCCTTCGGAGCGAATGAGACCGTGAACATGGCCATCGTTGGCGTAGGCTCGCGCGGAACCGAGCATGTTAAGCAATATTTGAAACTCCCGTCGGCGCGCGTGGCGGCCTTGTGCGATGTGGATACCGCGCAAATGGAACGCGTCTCGCAAATCGTTTACGACCAAACTCAAAAGCGTCCGAAGAATTACCAGGACCTGCGCAAGCTTTACGAAGATAAAGATATCGACGCTGTGTCGATAGCGACACCCAATCACTGGCATGCGCTGGCAACGGTGTGGGCCCTCGAAGCGGGCAAGGATGTCTATTGCGAGAAGCCGGCCTGCTACAACATCTTCGAAGGCCAGCAGATGGTGAAGGCGGCGCGCAAGAACAACCGCATCGTGCAGATCGGCATGCAGGGCCGGAGCGTGGTGCACAAACGCAAAGCCATCGAGCTGGTGCGGGGCGGAGCGATCGGAAAAGTGTACATGGCGCGCGGTCTCTGTTTCAAGAGCCGTCCGTCAATTGGGAAAACGCCGCCCGAAGCTGTGCCGGCCGGGCTGAACTGGGACATCTTCCTGGGACCGGCGCCGATGCGGCCTTACACCAAGAATCGGTTTCATTACAACTGGCACTGGTTCTGGGACACCGGAAATGGCGACATCGGCAACCAAGGCATTCATGAGATGGACATCGCGCGCTGGGGCCTGAATCGAGCACTGCCCAAGCGGGTGGTCTCGAGCGGCGGCAAGTACGTGTATGACGACGATCAGGAGACGCCCAACACGCAAATCGCTAGTTTCGACTATGGCGACGCGGAGCTGGTATTCGAAGTCCGCGGTTTTCCGACCGGTGGCGAGGCGACCATCGAGCCGGGCGGCCCGAATTTCGTCGGCAACATCTTTTTTGGGGAGCGGGGCTTTCTGTCGGTGGATTACTCGGGCTACCAGACCTTCCTCGGTCCAAAGCGGGAGCCGGGGCCATCGGGAAAGGCCGAGCCAGGCGAAACCGGTCTGCACATGCAGAATTTTCTGGATGCGGTGAAGAGCCGCCGCCGGGAGGATCTGCGCGGCGAGGTACAGGAAGGCGTGAACTCGGCGACGCTGGTGCACATGGCCAACATCAGCTACCGGCTGGGTCGCGGACTGGCGTTCGATCCGGCTACGGAAAGTTTTCCGCATGATGCTGAGGCGAATGGGATGCGGACGCGGCCGAAGTATCGGGAGCCGTACGTGTTTCCGAATTTGGGGTGAAGCGTTGGGTTATTAAGGGCTGTAGACTGAAGGTGCGAGGACGTGCGAGGACGAATATGGACTACATTATTAAAGATCACGCCAAACTGTTCGACGACCTAATCCAGGTCCTCGATGAGGATAAGTCGGAGCCTCATGCTCTCGAATACCTAAAGGCCGCAAAATTCAATTATGATCAGCGCAGCATGGACCATATGCTGATGAACGTGGTGCTCACAATTTACGATTTGCTGGGACATTCTGCGACTAATGACAAATTGCGAACAAAGCTGAGAGAAGTGATCGTTGCGCACGTGAACCAAAAATTCGATGCGGCGAAGCAGCTAAGCACGCTTAGCGATCAATATAGGGCAAGTGGCGGAAAACTCCTCACTCATGAAGAGATTCTTCAAGAGGTGAATGAAAGACGAGGCACGTCGAGATAGTTACCGTTGCCCATTTCAACGTTTCTTGATAGCAGCGTGTTAATCGCCGCTTACTGGGGGCGATCGCCTGAGCGTGACTTAGCCCTCAAAATCATAAACGATCCATCACACTGGTTCATAGTCAGCGCGTTCCTCTACTTGGAAACGTTGCCTAAGGCAGTTCATTCTAAACGCCTGGCTGAAGTCACCTTTTACAACAACTATTTTGATAACGCTTTTCTGTGGGTAAATGACCTAGAATCGATTGTACGGATTGCGCGGGACGAATCGGAACAACATGGACTGGCCGCGATGGATGCCCTCCATGTCGCGGCGGCACATCTCGGCAAAGCGGAAGTTCTGCTGACCTTAGAGCGAAAAACGAAGCCCATGTACCGTTCAACTCTGGTTCGTGTCGCGTATCTCGAATCCGTTAGCGGTTAGGCTCGCGCGGCCGTGGTTTCCGACGCGACTTCCGCTACCGCGCGCGCGGCTTCGGCGCACTGCTCGTGCGTGACGTCATAGTGCGTCACGGCCCGCACCTCGCGCGGATTGGAGGCTTCATTCATGAGGACGCCTCGGGTTTTCAGGCGCTCGCAGAACTGGGTAGCATTCAATCCAGTGCCGGTGACATCGAAGATAACGATATTCGTTTGCACGCGGTCGAGCTTGATTCGCAAGCCGGGCAGCTTAGCGAACTCACCGGCCAGGAAACGCGCATGGGCATGATCTTCGCCCAGCCGATGGCGCATCTCTTCCAGCGCGATCAGTCCCGCGGCGGCCAAAACTCCAACCTGACGCATCGCCCCGCCTAAGCGCTTCCGATACATCCGGCCACGCTCGATCGCTTCCGCCGTCCCTACCAGCATCGAGCCCACCGGCGCGCCTAAGCCTTTCGACAGGCAGAACATTACCGTATCGGCGGCCGCCGCGAGTTCGTGCACCGGGCGATTCAGAAAGCATGCAGCATTGAAAATACGCGCGCCATCCATGTGGACCGGAATGCCCATGTCATGCGCGCGGCCGCAAATCTCGCGGACCGTCTCCAGGGGATAAACCGTCCCGCCGGCCATGTTATGCGTGTTCTCGATTTCCACCAGACCGGTGGGAGCCCAGTGCGGGCTGGGCAGGCGGATCGCATCCCGGATCTGGTCCCAGCGCAGAATCCCATCGTCTGCGTGGACTGTCCGCACCAGGCAACCCGCGAACCAGGCCGTCATCGATAATTCCCAATCGAGGATGTGCGCACGCGACTCGCACACAACTTCCTGGCCGTGCTCGGTGTGGATCTTGACCGCGATCACGTTGCCCATCGTGCCGGTGGCAACGAACAGCCCGGCTTCTTTGCCGAGCAGCTCGGCGGCGCGCTGCTCCAGGCGATTGACGGTGGGATCTTCGCCGTAAACGTCGTCGCCCACTTCGGCTTCGGCCATGGCGCGGCGCATGGCGGCGGTCGGTTTGGTGACGGTGTCGCTGCGAAGATCGATCATATCGTTATAAATTCCGCAAAAACTTCGTTGGATAAAAGGACGCCCCGGTTGGTGAGCCGCAGCCGCTCGCCGTCACTCGCCAGCAGGCCGTCGTCGACGAAGCGCTGAATCGGCGCCTCGAACCTGCGCCATTCATCGGGCTGCAGATGAATGCCTTCGGATAAACGGAGGCCGACGAAAAACCGCTCCTCGGCGTGGTTCGCGGGTGTCGATGCCAGCCGGGGCGATTGGGTTTGCTTCCAGCAGTCCGCGTAGTCCGCCGCGGATTCGACGTTTTGAAAACGCATGCTGCCATCAAACGAGTGGGCATCCGCACCGAAGCCAAGATAAGGCTCCAAGCGCCAATATTTCAAATTGTGCAGCGATTCGAAGCCAGATCGGGCGAAATTCGAGATTTCGTAGCGATGAATTCCCATCCGATCCAGTTCGCTGACGGCGATTTCGTACAGCTCGGCCGTCAATTCGTCGGGCGGAACATCCGGAGCGCCATAACGTTTGCCGTTCAAGAGAACTTCATTGCCGAGCCGGCTGTCTTCATCGATTTCGAGCATATAAACCGAGACGTGCGAAGGCGCCAGCTTGTCGATCCACTGCAGGGATTCTTTCCAAGACGCTACTGACTGGCCCGGAAGACCGGCGATCAGATCGATATTGAAGTTTGCGAGCCCGGTTTCGCGCAGTAACCTGACCTCATGCGCGACAATCCCGGCGGTGTGCTTTCGTCCGGTGCGCGCCAGTTCCTGCTGAACGAATGACTGGACGCCCAGGCTCACGCGATTCAGTCCTGCGAGCACCCAACCGGCCGCGCGCTCCTGGGTAACGGTACCTGGCGCAACTTCGATGGTGGCTTCTTGCCAAGGCGCACCGGGAACGGCCGACAAAAGCCGGTTGAGGCCGCTCAGCTCCATCCGGCTGGGTGTGCCGCCGCCGAGGTATACGGTTTCGGGCCGCCAAGGCCAGTCGACGGCAGCAATCTCGGCTGACAGGGCTTCCAAGTATTGCTCTTCCAGAGCCTCCGGAAGCACTCCGGACGCGAAGTTACAATAGGTGCACTTCTGAGCACAAAAAGGATAGGAAACGTATACGCCGGGCATCTACAGCGAGACTTCTTCCCCAAGTTGTCTGGTGATGGCGTCCTGAATCAACTCGGTTAAAGTTTGGCCGGTTCCGGGCAGTACAAAGGCGCTTTCGACGGCGTCCCAATCGAGCTTGTAGCTTTTCGATTGAGCCGAAACCCAGATCTGGTGAACGGGGGAATTGGGGCTGATGACGAACTTGGCCGGCGGATCCTCAAATTCGATGGCCAAAGCGCCGGAATTGAAGTCAACCTCGAATTCAGCCTCATCGGAAGCAGCGGCCAGCCGCTTATACAGAGCATTCAGCGATTCATCTGATTGCTTTTTGAACTCTTGGTCGTCCATAAAAGAGATGACTCGAACCTTGATTCTAGCCGAAAAGGAAGAGGTGCGACCCCTTCCTGCCTGTATCCTACTCATTTCGCAACTTTGGGACGGGAGCGATCATCTGCTAATCTTGAACGGTTGCTGACCATGGAGACAGCTTGTATACGCCACGACGAAATCCCTCACACGACGCGGCTGTTTTCCGACTTTCAATACCATTTCGATCGAGTTGCCCAGTATTACGCCCATCCACCCGGTGATCCAGCTTCTTACGCCGCGGTGGCTCGCAAGATGCAATATCCGGAGGATCGGCGAGCGGCTCTGGTAGGGGCGCTTCGGGCCCGCAATCCAGGAAACCCTTCGCTCGAACTGCTGGCGCGGCCAGATACGGTGGCGGTGGTAACCGGGCAGCAGGTTGGTCTCTTTTCCGGTCCAGCCTACACGATTTACAAGGCTCTCACCGCCGCCCGGCTGGCGGCACAGTTGAACGCGCAAGGGATCCCCGCGGTTCCGGTCTTCTGGCTCGCTACCGAGGATCACGACTTCGCCGAAGTGAACCACACTTTCGTTTTTGATGTGGGCCATCGGCCGATCCAGTTGAGCGTGGATGGCTCCGCGGGCGCCGAGCGGCCGGTGGGCAGAATTCCGATCGCCGAGCCGCCGTTGGCGCGATTGCGCGAGGCTCTGGCCGGATTTCCGAATGGCGAGGAAATCACCCAGATGGTCGCGGAGACCTATCGTCCGGGGACGACTTTCGGGGCCTCCTTTCAAGCCTTGCTCGAGCGGCTGCTTTCCAAGCATGGCCTGCTGTTTGTGGATCCCCTCGATGAATCGATACGGCGGATGGCGGCGCCCTTGTTGCGTCACGCGCTGCGGGATGGCGCCGAGTTGCAAGCCAAGCTTCTCCAACGGGACAAGGACCTGGAAGCGGCCGGTTATCACGCTCAAGTTCACGTAGAGGCGAAAACATCGCTGGCGTTTCTGCTCGAAGGCGATCGGCGAATCACGCTGCGCCGGCAGAACGGCGACTACACGTCGAGGGACCGCCGCTATTCGGTCAGTGAACTGGGCGACCGCGCCGAGCAGCTTTCGCCCAACGCGCTGCTTCGTCCGGTGGTTCAGGATTACGTGCTGCCGACTGTGGCTTATGTCGGGGGACCCGCCGAGCTGGCCTACATGGCCCAATCGCAAGTGCTGTACGAGGGACTCCTGGGGCGCATGCCGGTGATGCTCGCTCGCAGCGCATTTACGCTGTTGGACGCCCGAACCACCAAACTGATGGAACGCTACGGGCTCACGCTGCCCGGCTTTTTCCACGGCGAAGATGGTGTTCGCGAAGCGATTGCCGGGAAACTGGTGCCGTCCGCGCTGGTGCGCGAGTTCGATGACACGCAAAAGGCGATGGTGGAATCATTAGACAGACTGCGCGCTGATCTGGTTTCGTTCGACTCCACTCTGGCGGCGGCGGCCGACAAAACCCGGACCAAAATGCTGTACCAGCTTTCGAAAATCGAGCGCAAGACGGCGCGCGAGGCTTTGAAGCGCAATCAACGCGCCGGCGAGGAAGCGAGTTACATGTCGGGATTGATATTTCCCGAGAAGCATCTGCAGGAGCGCTTGTACTCGATTCTGCCTTTTGTCGCCAACCACGGGCTGGGGCTCATGGATACGCTCTACGAGCATGTTCATCTGGACTGCCCGGACCACAAGGTGCTGGTCGTTTGAGTTCGATCAACCATTCATGAGAGTCAATCAAGTCAAGAAGGCGCTGGCCGAGGGCAAGTTACAGCTCGGCACTGGATTTGCACAATTTCGTTCGCAGGATGTGGTGCGCATCCTGGCCCAGGCGGGGTTCCACTGGGCCTTCATCGACACCGAACACGGCGGCTTCGATCTCGAGACCGTGCAGGACCTCTGCCGCATTGCCGTGTTGGTAGGGCTGAGCCCGGTGGTGCGTGTCGCCGACATGCAGTATTCGCTGGTCGCTCGGGCGCTCGATTGCGGCGCGCAAGGGATCCTGTTTCCGCGCGTCGAATCGCCCGAGATGCTTGAGAAAGCCGTAAGCTGGACGCGATTTCCACCCGCCGGCATCCGTGGATTCGGGCTGGTTCCTCTGCACGTCGATAACGAGAGAGCCACCATTCCCGAGATCATCGAGCACGTCAATGCCAATACGCTGGTAGCGTTTCAAATCGAAACCAAGCGCGGGGTGGACGCTCGCGACGAACTGATTTCCGTGCCCGGGGTCGACGCAGTCTTTATCGGCCCGGCCGATCTGTCGATTTCGTTCGGGGTCGGCGGCGATTTCCTGCATGCCAAGATGGTGGACGCCATCGACAAGATCCATGAAAGCTGCCTGAAGCACAAGGTCGCCTCGGGATCGCATAGCCGCGGAATCCAGCAGGCCAAGTTTCTGATTGACCGCGGCCTGCGGTTCGTCGGCTGCAGCAACGATACGTCGATGCTGTTCGATCGGGCCTCGGAAATCGTGCGCGGGTTGAGCTAGGCTCGGGGTTGCATGAGCAAGATCCTGGAATCCTAGGAAGAAACGAGATGAATTCCATTCTCTCATTCTCGACCGTTGAAGAATGCCCGATGATAGCGAGCGCCAAGCGGCTTCCTCAGTAGCTGGCCCCCACCAATTCGAAATCCATCCGAATTCTTGACAGCCTCCTCCGGCTGTGATATTGTCGATCCACCGTACCCGGTAACTGTATCAGAGGGCACACATCACTCGTTAAGTTGAGGACGGCGAGTGGGTGGCGTACTGCCAAAGCGTGCTCCGCTGAGTTGTCGCGTCTGTTTGACAAGGAGGGGCAATGCGTCGATCTGCGTTGATCGTGTTGTGTGCGTGTCTGCTTTTTCGGGCTCCTGCTATGTGGGGACAAGCCGCGGAATCCGGCAGTATTGTGGGTACGGTCGTAGACCCCTCAGGCACTGCTATCCCGGACGTCAAAGTTACGCTGACCAGTCCGGCTCTACAAGTGCCGCAGTTAACCACGGTCACCGACGCCGAAGGCAGTTATAAGTTCGTCAATCTCCCGGCCCCCGGCGTCTATCGCGCGACATTCGAGCGCGAAGGATTCCAAGCTTTCGTGCGGTCCGACTTCAACCTTACTGTCGGCTTCGCTGCCAAAATCGACGCGAAGTTGACCATCGGCGCAGTGAGCCAGTCGGTAGAAGTGACCGGCGAAAATCCGGTGATTGATACGGTCAACACCTCAGCGGGAACGACGATACAGAGGCAAGAGATCCAGGATATCCCGAAGGGCGCGCTGATACAGGAAATGATGCCGATGGTGGCGGGTATCAATTTGGCGGGCAAACCGGATGTCGGCGACAGCAACCTCGCAGCCCGGGCCCAAATCATCACCTACGGGATTCCCATGCAGCCGACGCTTTATGTCGAAGGGCTTAATACCGACACGGACCACTCGGGAAATTCTTCCGACTATCTGGATGCCTATTCGCTAGAAGAAGTGGAGTTTAAGACCACTGGGAATAATGCCGATGTCCCGTTTGCCGGGGTCGCACAAGTGGCGGTCGTTAAGTCCGGCTCGAACTCATTTCATGGCTCAGTGGTAGGAGACCTCGAGAGGCCCAGTTTTCAAAGCACAAACATTACTCCTGCCTTGGCTGGCCCTCCCAGCAATCTTAAGTTTACGAATCCACTTACAGGAAGCGGCTATTACGATTACGCGGCAGACTTCGGCGGCCGTATCATTCGGGATAAACTCTGGTTCTACGGCGGCTACAGCAAGCAAACTCTTTATCAGCAGATAGTCGGCTTTGTCGGCGGCCCCGGCCCCACTACTGGAGCTAACGCTTGTACTCCCGTAACCGCCTGGATTCTCTCCCAGTGTCCCAGCGCGAAACCTGCGGCGGTTTTCGCGAAGCTTCCCGAGTACAACGCGAAGCTGTCTTACCAGGCGACGCCCAGCATAAGGTTAATCGGCTCGTATCAGCACAGCACCAAGCTGATCAATGATCAGGGCGAATCGATCCTGGAGCCTCTGCCAACCAACATCTATCAGAACGAGCCTTCCGCCGTCTGGAAAGCGGAGATTCAGATTGCGCGTCCCCACTGGGTGTTTGAGGCCGTAGGGGGCTTCGCCGGCACGGAACCGGCATACATACCTCAGCCTGGAAGTTCCATCGGACAGTATGGTTTTACCAGCGGGGCCGGCATCGCCGGCGATCCACCCCAAGAAGATTTGTACAACAAACTATTCACCGGGACGAACGATCAGGTTTATCTCCATATCTATGATCGCCACGAAATGACCGAGACGTTCAGTTATCTGCCTTCCGGCACTTTCCTGGGAGGCTCGCATCAACTGAAAGCCGGCACCACTTGGGATTGGGAAGAGGGCGACACGCAAATCACGAAGGAGTATCCGAGTGGCGATTATCTACTTATTTTCAACAGTCCAAGTGCAGCCGCCACCACTCCGACCCCGTTCGAGTTTACGGCTTTCAACTACCCGGTATTTCCTAGAAACCTATTGCATGCCCAGGCGGCCTTCGTAACGGACACCTGGCGAGTGAGGAGAAACATCTCGGTGAATCTGGGTGTGCGGTGGGAGCGATATAACTCGTTTTACCCAACCCAGCACACTACGGCGAATCAGTTCAGCGACGTCTTTCCGGCACAAACTGTTCCAAACACGAATACGCTCACGTGGAAAGATATTGTGCCTCGCGCGGGCGTGGCTTGGGATATTCGGGGAAACGGCAAGACTGTTGTCAAGGCTTCGTTCGGAGAATTTGGCGACACGATGGGCTTTTTGTATTCGAACCTATACAACCCCGAAAGCATCCAAAGCAAGACGTATCGCTGGTCGGGACCGTGCGCGCCAACGGCGCCTAATGCCGCCGTGGAGTGGGCGTGTGATGTGACGCCTGGCTACCTCTCGACGCTTCCCACGCTCACGCCGATTTCACAGACCGGAGGCATCAGCCAGATAGATAATACCGGTCTCAAAGAACCCAAAACATTCGAATACCATGTCGAGATCGAACGCCAATTGATGCCCAACGTGTCGTTGAGAGTGGGCTTTGTCCAGCATAGAATTTACGATCTATTTGACTCGCAGACCAATGGGGGGTCAATCGTTCCGACCACCACCTACGTTGGCACCGGCATAGGCGTGGGGCATCCGTACAATTCCTATACTCAGCCCGCGACGTTTTCGTATAAATTCAATGGAGTCGTGACGCCGATTACGGTGTTCACGTACCCGGCCGGAAGCGGGACAACGTCGAACGAGTTCCTGAACACGCCCTCCAGCCGGCCCGATACCTACAACACTTTCGAAGTTGCCGTAACCAAGCGCTACTCCAAGCGGTGGACGGGACTGGCGTCGTTCTGGATGACCAAAGACCACCGCTGGATCGAGGGACTAGCCGGCATAGCAGGAAGTCCCAATGACGATCCATTCAATATCGACAACACCTGGAATTGGGAAGCTCGAGCCAGCGTGACTTACAGGCTTCCGTGGGGCTTTAGCGTATCCTCGCTCTTCCGGGCTACATCAGGTACATATGGACAGCTGACCAACAACTTTAGCGGTACGGGCGCCAACGGTCAAGCGTTGAATCAGGGCACGGTCACGATGCGGCTGGGGCCTTTTGGCCAATTTCAAGGTCCCGTTGTCTCGGTTCTAAATATAAAGGTAGCGAAGCAGTTCCGTCTCAAAGAGAGATTCCTCTTTGAGCCTAATTTCCAGGTCTTCAACCTGCTTAACACCAGTGCCGCCGTGACCACGAGCTATGCGCTATCCACATTGGGCGCGGTGTCGAATATCGTGTCACCGCGAGTGTTTCGAATAGGTGGAATGTTTTCGTTCTAGTAAGTAGCGTGAATACCAAAGAATTCAAATATGGGGAGGAATTAACATGAAACGCCGTGACCTTCTGAAAGCCGTGCCCGCCGCAGCGGCTGCGAGTATCGCGAGCACATTGGGCGGACCGGGACCTTTGCAAGCCGCGCAGAGTGCAGCTCGCCGGGGCATGCCTCCACTAACCATTACCGACGTCAAAATTATCGCAACCTCCCCGTCCAACTCCAACTGGACGATCGTAAAGGTGATGACCAGCGAGCCGGGGCTGTACGGCCTCGGTTCGGCAACTCACCAGGAAGTTCCTCAGGCCGCGCAAGCGTACATCGAAAAGCGGCTGAAGCCGTTTGTGATCGGTAAGAAAGTCGACGAGATCGAGGACCTGTGGCAATCGGCCTATGTGCAGGAATATTTCCGCTCCGGCCCGGAAGGAAACAACGCGCTGAGCGGAATTGACGGCGCGATGTGGGACATTCTGGGAAAGCGGCTGGGAGTTCCGGTGTATCAATTGCTGGGAGGGAAGGTGCGGGCGGCGGTGCCGCTTTATGGCCACGCGGCGTCCATGGACCTCAATGCTCTGGAAGATCAGGTGCGGAAGTACATGGAAGAGGGCTATCAAGTGGTGCGCATACAAACCGGCGTTCCTGGATTCTCGGGCTACGGCGTCGGCGCGAAAACCTCCGACGCGACCCAGGCTTTGCGGCCGGAAGGTGCGGTGGGTATCTCGCCGGTCTTCGACGCGGGGCGGTATTTAAACGCGACTATTAAGATGTTCGACCATATACGCTCCAAGGTCGGTTTCGACGTCGGACTCGTTCATGACATTCACGAGCGGCCGTCTCCAAACCAAGCCATCCAGTTGTGTAAGGCGGTCGAGCAATATCGTCCGTTCTATATGGAGGATCCGGTTGCTCCTGAAGATATTGGCTGGTTCCAGATTTTCCGCCAGGAGACCTCGGCGCCGCTCGCAATGGGCGAGCTATTTGTCAATCGCCAGGAATGGCTGCCTCTGGTGGCCAACCGCTGGATTGATTTCATCCGCTGCCACATCTCGGCCGTAGGCGGACTGAATATGGGCCGCAAAATCGCCCATATCTGCGAATTCTTCAACGTCCGGACCGCGTGGCATGGGCCCAATAATGTAGATCCGGTGGGCCATTGTTACAACCTGCATCTGGATCTGGTCACGCCGAATTTCGGTATCCAGGAAGAGACACAGTTTCCCGAAAAAACCCAGGAAGTTTTGCCCGGCTGCCCCATCATCAAGAAGGGCTACATGTATTCCAACGACAAGCCCGGCCTGGGAATTGATATTGATGAAGTCGCTGCCGCCAAGTATCCTTACCGGCACGATTTCGAGAGCCGGGGAAACGATCGGATGCTGGACGGGACGATCGTACGGCCGTAAGCCGCGCGGATACATAGCGCGGACGCTGCCAAGCCGAGAGAGACATTGCTAATCGTTGTAGTGGGCCGATCGCTGGAGTGGCGGAACTGGCAGACGCACGGGACTCAAAAACCAACACATAGGATCACCAAGGGCAAAACACTTTGCCCTCTCTATGCTTTGTGCATCCGTGAGGTAACGCCGGACAACGTGCATTTGCCGCCGAACCATTCCGCTCCAACTCTGCCCCGATTTCAGCCGTTCCGAAGGCCATAATGGTCTAGGAGATTAAGCCCGTCTCCCTCCGTCACTCTCGCGATTCCGTCCAACCGAAGCCAAGTCAACTCGGCGTGCCGGACACGAACTGCTGCCCTCTTAGAACTGCCTGCGCTGCGGGAAGCAGGTCTTCGGCCGCGGACGCTTTCCGAACAAAGCCAAGCGCGCCGGTGTTAAGAGCTTTTCGCATGGTTTCTTGTCCGTCGTCTGCGGTGATGAACACGACCGCTACCGAAGACGATTGTGCCTTCAGCCGCTGGACCGCTTCAATGCCACCGAGAACAGGCATAAACACATCCACGAGGATCAGGTCAGGCGTAAGACGCCCAATGGCCTCAAGCAACGCCTGTCCATCGTATACGTCTCCCACAACTTCAAATTCGGGTTCCAGGAGACGGCGAAACAGCGCATGCATATCCGCGTAGTCGTCGGCAATGATGACGGTCGGCCGTCTTCCTTCAGTCGTCACCCTGCACTCTCTTACCCAATCTAAACGCAATAAGTGTGGATGGGCCCTCGTGAAGCCACTAGGTTTTGGAACTGTTTCAACCTAATTCGGAACGAAGCGGTTACGGGCAGCATGGCGGGCCAACTCCACACCCGTACCCAGCCCAGCTTTACTATGACGTTGTTCTTGTGGAACTCCACGGTTCGAGAGAGACATTCAGTATCGCCGCAATCTCCGTGATGATCTTGCCCTCAGCCAGGAGTTGCAGAACCTCCGCCCGCGGCCTGTCAATTCGGGCCCGCTAACAGCTCCGGGGCGGCTCATCATGTTCTGCAAAACCTCGTTGGGCGATACCGCGGTGTGATGTAGGTGTTGCCGGCGAGCGCCTCGCGGATCGCTACGGCCAGTTCCTCAGCGGCTGCATTTCAGCACATACCCCGAAGCTCCCGGCCGGAAGGCTTGTGTCGCTAGCGTTACTTCTGGGCTACCGGTCTGGAAAATAAACCTTATCCCGAAGCGCGTGCTGTTAGCCTGCCGAAGCGCATCGAGGCCGTTCAGCGGCGGCACCGAAATATCTGCCACGACTACCTCCGGCTTGAGTCTCTCAATTTTTCCGGGACCGCCTCCCTTTCACCCGCGGCCGCGGCCACAATTTCGAATTCCGGCTCCAGCATCCGGCGCAGTCCGTCGATCTCGTATGTACGCCGCTATACGGTGCTGAGACTCTGGTGTTTGCAGTATCTCGTTCCTCGGGAAAGTACGAGGTTTCCCAGGACCGTTTGCGTCATAGACTTCAGATTAAACGGCTGGAGCCAAGCAGAAGCGGGGGGCCTCATTTCGACATTCAGAAACAAAGTGATGAGACCTCTTGCTTCCTGTTAGAGAGGAACACACAGTGCTGACAAAACTTCATCTAAAACGCAACGCAACGGACCGATTCGCTCTCTGCGGAATTTTGCCCGACCGCAATTTTGCACTGATGGACGAAGTATCGCATCATTCTCTTGGGGCAGTCTGCCGAACCTGCGTCGGCATAGCCACTTTCGCACGAAACGATGCTGGTACCGAGCGGTCTACCCAAGCGACTTCAAAGGAGTTAACTTCATTTTGACGGGTCCCTCCATGAATTGTCATGTCGCATTGCTACACAACGGCGCACGAAAATGCGGGCGATCGTATCCGGTGGGAGGGCGGTGCGGCTTGAGCTTGTCGGCTCAATGATGCCCAAAGCCCGCCCATGAGTTTGACTCGGGACGCCTGTTGACGGTGTCCCAACTCGCCCACCCGGCTAAGGCCAACGAGCGTCTGAAAGCTTTGGGCTACGAGGATTCCCGACCAGAGATGCCCGAACTCGCCGACAGCGAGCGGGCGGCATTCTCACTTTAACCTTCGTGCAAAGAATTCGCAATCACACTGAAAGACGTCGAGGATGACAAAATCCAGGTGTTGTATGAGCAAGCTGGCAAATAATTATGAGCGGCACGTTCAATAGGCGGCTGCGGCGCTTGGAGCGAGATGCGGAAATCAAACGGGCTGCCATGATGAAAGAAAACGAATACGACATCTCGAAGCCATGCATCTTAGCTACGAGGATCGACAGCTCGTGCATGTGATCAGCCCTCGAAGTGATCCCTTCAAGACCTGCACGCCGGAAGAACAAGCTGTTTTAGAGCGATTTTCAGCTAAATACCAGAGGGCGTTCAAGCTAGTCAGCAGTTCTGGACCGTTTTGTGGGGACCCGCGGGCCTGTCGCAGGCGACCATGAGGCCGATCGACAGACGGTTCGCGAAGCTTGAGAAGATCTTCGCTCCCGTGGTCGAGAGCGAGGATAGGTTGGGCCGCGTGGCCGAATTCCGCGATGAAAGCAGCAGGGCGCAACGTCCGTTGCTGATCTCAGGGCAGAGTTGGAGGGGATTGGCCCATCAGGACGCTGGATCGCAGCAGCTCGCGGCTACCTCAGCGACCACGGCTTCGTGCGGAGCGAGAGCGAAAACTTTGCCCAAACGATGGCGCGGGCACTCGGGATTAATACGGACGAGTTGAGGGTTTAGATTGCGGCAGGTCGAGTAGGCTCGGCATTGGTGGACAGCTTCAGGGAGCCCATCGTCACTGGCTTTACCTAAGGCGGCAGGCGAACGCGACTGCTATCTCTCCTAAGTACTGGACGATTCTTGGTATAAACCAGTACAAAAGTATGGGTTAGAGATCGCGGAGTTATCCGTACACTTGTGTCGTGCTTCCACAAATCTCAATTGGAGAACCTTATGAGAACGAATATTATTCCGGTATTTGCGGCGCGGTTTGCGGTTATAACTGTTTTCGCCAGCGTCGCGCCGATGTTTGCAGGTATTCTTGGGTTCAATAACGGCGTAGGATACACCGCCAACGGCGGCTCCACTTTCAGCGGCAACTCTGTCACCCTCACGGATGGTGCTAGCATGGGCGAGGCTAGGTCTGCATTTTTC
>DATHOT010000164.1:0-20384 GCA_035484655.1 Bryobacteraceae bacterium
TTCGCGCTCGGTGGGCAGCGGACCTTCGACGGTGTGATAGTGCGCTCCCGCGACCATTAGTTTTTCGGCCGGGAAACGAGTAATGACTTCGTGGCCGGTTTCGGTGACGACGATCTCTTCCTCGATACGCGCGGCGCTCCAGCCGTCCTTCGATGGCCAGAAAGTTTCGAGAGCGAAGACCATCCCGGGCTTGATTTCGTGCGAATGCTCCAGAGAGACCAGACGGCTGATAACGGGCTTTTCCCAGATGGCGAGCCCGATGCCGTGGCCGAACTGCAGAGCGAATGCGGCTTCTTCATTGGCGAATCCGAACTCTTGCGCCTTGGGCCAGACAGCGGCAATTTCCGCAGTGGTGCGGCCAGGGCGGATCAGCGAAATAGAAGCATCCAGATATTCGCGGCAACGTTTGTAGGCATCTACCAGCGCGTGCGAGCCATAACCGATCGTGAAGCAACGGTAGTAACAGGTTCGGTAGCCCATGAAGGAATGCAGGATGTCGTAATAGACCGGATCGCCGGGGCGGAGCACGCGATCGGAGAAAACATGCGGATGCGGATTGCAGCGCTCGCCCGAAATCGCGTTGACGCCTTCGACGTATTCCGAACCCAGGTCGTAGAGAATCTTATTCACCAGTCCGACCGCTTCGTTTTCGCGGAGGCCCGGCTTCATGGCGCGATAGAGTTCGTCGTAAGCCGCGTCGACCATCATCGCGGAGGTGTTGAGCAGCGAGATTTCGTCCTGCGTTTTGATGACGCGCGCGTCGGACATGAGCTGCTGGCCGTCGACCACGGTGATGCCCTCGCGCTGCAGGGCGAACAAAATCGGAGGCTCGACGACATCGATCCCCACCGGCTGCTTGTGCAGGCCGCGCTGTTCGAGTTCGATCTTGATCTTGCGGGCGACATCCTCGGCGCGTCCCATTTCCGGAGACATCGCGCCACGCAGCAGGGCAATACCCGGGCGTGAGCGCTCGCCGAGCCACGGGCAATAGATCTGATGATGCCGGGCGGCCGAGCCAAAATCCCAGAGGATGGGTTCGTCGTTCTGCGGCAGCAGAGTGAAGCGGCTGATCTTGTCCTGCGCCCAGGTGCCGATGTGCGTGGAGGTGATGTAGCGCACGTTGTTCATGTCGAAGCAGAGCAGTGCACCCATCTCCGACTTCGCCAGCAGGGCTTTGGCGCGCGCGAGGCGCTCGCGGCGCAGGCGGTCCATATCGACGCGCTGCTCCCAATCCACCGCCATGGTTCCGAAAGTCTTCAGTGCCACGATTCGTTCTCCAGTTGTCGATTATTTTGCGCCGCAGAGGGCGCGAGCTGCCTCGAACACCGATTTCTCGGTGGCGACCGTGACGTCTTCGAGCGGCGGCGAGAAAGGAATGGGAACATGCATCGCTCCCATGCGCTTCACGGGCGCTTCCAGGTCGAAGAACGCGCCTTGAGCGATCACGGACGCGATTTCGGCGGTGACCCCGTATCGTTCGTAGCCTTCGTCGACTACCATGGCGCGCGAGGTCTTCTTCACCGAGTCGATGATGGTCCTTTCGTCAAGCGGCCAGAGCGTGCGCGGATCAATCACTTCCGCCGAGATCCCCGCTTCCTCAAGCAAGCTGGCTGCGCCCAGCGCCACTTGTACCATGCTGCTGGTGGCGACAATTGTGACATCATCTCCCGCGCGCTTGATGTCGGCGACGCCGAGCGGAATCGTGTATTCTTCGGCCGGCACCGGCCCCTTGAGCCGGTACATCATTTTGTCTTCGAAGAAGACGACCGGGTTCTCGTCACGGATGGCGGTCTTGAGGAGGCCCTTGGCGTCGTACGGCGTCGACGGCATGACGACCTTAAGGCCCGGAATATGGCAGAACCAGGCGTGCAGCGATTGCGAGTGTTGCGCCGCCGACCGGCGCGTGGCCCCCAGCGTGGTTCGCATTACCATGGGCACTTTCCACTTGCCGCCAGACATGTAGTGGATCTTGGCGGCCTGATTCACCATTTGGTCCATCGTGAGGGTGACGAAATCGCCAAACATGATGTCGACCACGGGACGCATGCCGGTCATAGCCGCGCCGACGGCGACCGCGGTAAAACCGGCTTCGGAGATCGGCGTATCGAGAATCCGTTCGGGGCCGAACTCGCTCACTAAGCCGGTGAGGACTTTGAAGGGATGGCCCGCTTCGGCGATGTCTTCGCCCAAAATGAAGACGCGGGAATCGCGGCGCAGTTCTTCAGCCAGGGCTTCGCGGATCGCCTCGGCGAGCGTTAATTCGCGGACGTCTGCAGTGACTTCAGGCATACACGTCTTGTCCTACTTTGTCGACGTTGGGGTAAGGAGCGGCGAGCGCGAATTGTAGTCCCCTGTCGATCTCGGCCTTCACTTCGGCGTGAATCTGTTCGAGATTTTGGCCAGTGAGTTGATCGGCCAGAAGCTTGATGGGATCGCGTTCGGTTTTCCACTGCTGCTCTTCCTGTTTCGATCGATAATATTCGCGGCTGACATCGCCCACGTGATGGCCCATGTAGCGATAGGTGTTGACGACCAGTAGCGCGGGACCTTCACCTTTGCGCGCGCGATCGACCAGCCTACTGGCCGCGGCGTGGACAACGCGGACGTCTTGTCCATCGACGCTCTCGGACGGCACGCCGAACGCCGGGCCTCGCGCGAGGATATCGCCGGCAGTGGTTTCCAGGTAGTGCGTGTACTCGTTGTACATGTTGTTCTCGCAGACGTAGATTACCGGCAGCTTCCAGAGCGCGGCCAGGTTCATGACTTCGTAGAGCAGGCCTTGGCCGAGCGCGCCTTCGCCAAAGAAACAGACCGCGACTTGGCCGGTACCCAGGCGCTTGGCCGAAAATGCCGCGCCGGTGGCGATGCCGGTGCTTCCGCCGACGATGGCGTTCGCGCCCAAGTTTCCGGTGTCGGGATCGGCGATATGCATCGATCCGCCCTTGCCTTTGCAGTAGCCGGCTTCCTTGCCAAGCAGCTCGGCGAACATCCGATCGATAGATGCGCCTTTCGCCAGGCAATGGCCGTGGCCGCGATGGGTGCTGGTGATGTAATCGTCGGGGCGGAGCGCCTCGCAGATTCCCACCGCGACGGCTTCCTCGCCGATATAGAGATGAGCTAGGCCGGGCATCAGGGCGCGGGTGTAGAGATCGTTGACCTGTTCCTCGAACAACCGGATCATGAGCATCCGGCGATACATGCGGAGCAGCCGTTCGGTGCTGGTGGTGGCGTCAGCCGTGGAAGGGTGTACAGCGGTGGTCATTGGGGTCCTTCGACATCATAGTCCACTTTAGCGGGAAGTGTGGTCCGTTATCATCGTGCTTGAGTTGATGCGACGGCATTGATAGATATTCCGGCACCCGAGTTGCTGAGCCAGGAGACTGTAAGCGTTAGTAAAAGAGCGAGTTAACAACACTTGAAATATTACAAAGATTGTAATATGATAAGGGTATGAGAGAGCCGGATCTGAAGCATGGAAGGAAAGCTGCCCAACTGACGCAAATGCAGGCAGCCGGCAAACTCGGTGTGTCCCAACCCTACCTGTCGCTGCTCGAAAAGGGTGACCGCAAGGTGTCTGCAAAGTTAGCCCGAAAAGCGGTGACGCTCTATCGCTTGTCCCCGGTTGTCCTTCGATTCACTATGAAAGCGACATCTGCTAAACGTCCGGCAGTGCCCGCTCAAACAATGGCCGAAGAATTATCGGCCTTGGGCTATCCCGGGTTTTCTCATGTACGATCGCGTCGCAAGCGGAATCCGGCAGAGGTGTTGTTTTCGGCATTGGCTCAAGAAGATTTGGAGTCGCGGCTCTCTGAAGCTCTCCCTTGGGTTGTTTTGGAATACACAGACTTGGATTGGAACTGGCTCGTCAGTGCGGCTAAACAGCATGATCTTCAGAACCGGCTCGGTTTTGTCACGACCTTTGCAGTTCGCGTCGCTGAGAGCCAGGGAGATTCGTCGAAAGTGGCCGCGCTTAAACGATACGAGAGTCTTTTGGAGTCCGCGCGGCTTGCTAAACAGGATACGTTCTGTCATGAGTCATTGTCCAAAGCCGAGAGAGAGTGGCTGGAACAAGAGCGTTCCGAAGACGCCCGTCATTGGAATGTACTGACGGATCTCAGACCTGAGCACGTTAAATATGCCAAGACCTGAAGTGATGCCCGAACCCTGGAACGCGTTCTTCGCCGACCTGGATTCTGTGCTACCTGAAGAGGTTCATCTTCACTGCCTGGGTGGCTTCGTCATCAGTGTCTGTTATGGCATGGAACGACCGACTGATGATGTGGATTTCACATCTCTACATCCGAACGATCAAAACGAGAGAGTGCTGAGTTTAGCCGGAGAAGGTTCACCATTACGGCGCAAACACAAGGTGTATTTGCAACGGGTAACTGTAGCGAATTTGCCTGAAGGTTATGAGGACCGTCTGATCGAGATGTTCCCCGGTACATATCGAAACGTCCACCTTTTTGCGCTGGACCCTTACGACCTGGCCCTGACCAAAATCGACCGCAACATTCAGCGCGACAGAGATGACGTGAAGCATCTTGTTAAGACAGTGCCCTTGGAGCGGCAGATCCTACAAGACAGGTTTGAACGGGAACTTCGGCCGATATTTGTGGGCGACGTGCGGCGAGCCGAGTTGACCATAAAGCTTTGGATCGAGGCATTTTACTAAAAGCTCAAGAGCTCGCGCGACGTTACTCGCTGGCAGGCAGGCTGAATGCGAGATACTCGCCCGAATACGACCCTCCGCTGACTGCGATGACGATGTACTGTTTGTTGTTCAGCATGTAAGTCATCGGCGATCCGCTCTGCGGTGCCGGCATCCAGACTGCGCCGACCTCCTGGCCGGTGGCCTTGTTATAGGCGCGCAGCATTGCGCCGCGCGGGTGAGCATCGGTGGTCGTGACCTGCGGGTCGGCGGCAATGACGAGCGTCTTAGTCACCAGCACACCGACGTAACCGGGCTGGCCGGTGCGCGGAATCTTCAGGCCCTGGAGCGCCGGATGATTGCGGATATAGTCGGGCGTTTCGCCGTGGGCAATCTGCCAAACGAAATCGCCGGTGTCCATGTTGATGGCGGTGATGCGGCCATAGGGCGGCTTCAGCAGCGGCAATCCTTGCGGGTTCAGGTTGAGGCCGCGGCCGACTCCAGCAGTGGTAGCGTTGGCCGGCGTGGCAAGCGCGGAATCGCCGGCTACAGGACGGCTCGGTGCGCGCGCAGGGGGAAGGGGTGCATCGGCGCCGACGTTTTCACCCGGGCCGGACACGTAGTGAACGCCAGTGGCTGCGAATCCTTCCACGTACTCGATGTCCGAGAAGCCTTTGTCCGGCGAAGGAAGCAGCGCGACCGGCGGCATTGAAATAAACGAAGGAATGTAGGCGATATGGGTTTCCGGATCGTACGAGAACCCGGGCCAATTCATGCCGCCCGAGGATCGGAAGGAACCAATGGGTCCGGCGGCTTTGCTGACTACAGTGGGCGTGAAGACCGGCCCGAGCTTGTATTGCGAGACGATCTTCAGGGCTTCGGCGTGAAGCTCGGGTGTGAAGTCGATCAAGCCGTCCACCGTGACGCCTTGGTAGTCGAAAGCAAGCGGCTTAGTTGGGAACGGCTGCGTTGGAGAATACCACTCGCCCGGCACGTCGCCTTTTTCCACGGGCCGCTCCTCGATGGGCCAGATGGGCTCACCGGTCACGCGATTGAAAGCGTAAAGAAACGCCTGCTTGCTCGATTCGAGCACCGCCTTGACAGGATGGCCATTCACCGTGATGTCAGCGAGGATCGGTGCCGCGGCGATATCCATATTCCAGATGGAGTGATGGACCAACTGGTAATGCCACTTGCGCTGGCCGGTTTTTAGATCCACGCAGACCAGGCTATCGGCGAACAGGTTGTTGCCGGGGCGGTGGCCGCCGTAGAAATCGGACGACGGCGTCTCCACCGGCAGATACGCCAGGCCAAGCTCTTCATCGACGGCCATCTGGCTCCAGACTCCGGTGTTGCCGTTGACGGCCCAGGATTCCGTCAGCCAGGTGTCGTTGCCGAATTCGCCCGGCCTGGGAATGGTGTTGAACTGCCAAAGTTTCCGTCCCGTCTTGACGTCAAAAGCAAGCACCATGCCCTTGGTATTGTTGTGGGTCCTGGGAGTGCCGCCTTCGCGGAACGCGGAGCCCACCAGCACGACTCCGCTCTTGGTCACGGCCGGCGTCGCATGCAGGCCGATTTCGCCCTTAACCAGATCGATGGGGAGTCCCGTGCCGTAGACCGCGAATCGTTTCATGTCGACGGCGCCGTTTTCGCCGAACCCCGGAACCAGCAGTCCGGTTTTAGCATCGAGGCAGATGAGGCGATAGCCCGGCGTCACGTAAAGAATCCGCTCTTGCGCACCATCCGACCAGTACGAGAGACCCCGGCCGGAAAGCTGGCGAGGAGCAGCGGCTCCGCGCGCGCCTTCGTGCTCACCGTGCACCCACAGCAGCTCGCCGGTGGCGGCATCGAGCGCGACCACAGCACGTCGCGAGCCCGCGGTCGCGTAGACTACGCCATTGACCATCAGCGGAGTTCCTTCCAGCTTGAACTCAGGCCGGTTGCCTAGATTGTCGGTCTTGAATCGCCACGCGATTTCGAGCTTGTTGAAGTTTTGGGCGTTAATCTGATCGAGCGGCGAATAACGGAAATTGCGGAGGTCGCCGGCATAGGAGGGCCACTGACCTTTGCCCACGCCCGATTGGGCCCAAGCGAGACCCGCGAATAGCCACACTAATGGCGCGAGTGTCCGAAATACTCGTTGGGGCATCGCGCTAGAACGGGCTCTTGGCCGTCTTGGGCCACAGCACGCCCTGGTCTTTCTTGGTTACGGGCGCAAGTCCTTTATAGACAAATTTCTGGACGCGCTGGCCGCGGTAGGTCTCGGTGGTGAAGAGGTTGCCTTTCGAATCGGTGGCGATGGAGTGGACGCCGTAGAACTCGCCAGGCTGGCGGCCGCCCTCGCCGAAAGTGGTCAGCATTTCCAGCGAATCGCGTTCAATGATATGTACACGATCGTTTTCCCCGTCGGCCAGATAGATATACTTCTGCTGCGGGTCCTTCGAAAAAGCGATGTCCCATGCGGAGCCGGAGCCCAGCGTGTTTTTCTCGATAAACACCTCTTTGACGAAGGTGCCGTCGGGCTTGAATACCTGGATGCGGTCGTTGACGCGATCGCAGACATACAACAGGTTGTCGTGCGAAAGCTCAGCGCAGTGTACCGGATTCCGGAACTGCTGCGGCGGCGATGCGCTGGGATTGTAGTTGCCCATGTCGGTGTCGTCTGGTTTGTGCCCGTAGGCGCCCCAGTGACGCTTGTAGGCGCCGGTCTCGGCGTCGAAGACGATCACGCGATGATTGCCGTAGCCGTCGGCGACGTAGAGTTCATTGGTCTTGGGATCGACGAATGTTTTGGCCGGCAGCCGGAGGTTTTCGATATCGTTGCTGCCCTTGCTATGCGCCGGCTTGCCGATCTGCATCAGGAATTTTCCGTCCTGCGTGAATTTCAGGACCATGTTGTCGTTGAAGGGCTGGACACCGCTGACCTGCGTCTCGTTGTAGGCAGTTTTGTCCTCCGCGGCGCCCCGACCTCGGCCGCGACCGCCGGCCGGCGCACCACGTCCGTTTCCGCCAATCCAGACGTTACCCTTGTAGTCGACCGTGATCCCATGGTTCGAGTCGGGCCAATCGTAGCCGTTGCCGGGTCCGCCCCAGTGGCCGATCAGGTTGCCTTCCTCATCGAACTCGAGCACCGGCGGAGCGGCGGCGCAGCACTGCGCAATCTGCGGAGTGGCGGAGGCGTGCTGCTCACCGGGTTCAAGCGAACCGCCACGGTGGATGATCCAGATGTGATCGTAGGAATCGACCGATACGCCGATCGTCTGGCCAAGCAGCCAATGGTTCGGCAGCGGCTTGGGCCACATAGGATCTACTTCGAAACGGGGTGCCTGGGCTCCGCCGGCGGCGTGGACGACCGCGCGCTTCTGGAGCAGGGCCGATCCGATTTCGAGCGCGATGAGCACTACGGCGAAGGTCACGCCGATATAGAAATTACGTTTCATGCTGGACATCCTCCCTTCTGGGATCTAAGCTACTATACACGATTGTGGGCAGGTCCCGACCTGCCGATCTCGGCAATTCTGAGAGGAGAGGGGATGCCTGTGAAAGAAACGATACAGAGAGTAGCACCGGTGGTTGTTACGCTGATGTTCGCGCTTTCGGCGCAGGACGTGAAACCGACTTGCAACCACTGCTCGGCGACTTATATCCCAACAGACGAGCTACAAGCTTATGTGCAGCGCGCGATCGCGAACGGCTTGGTCGATCAGCAGGTCCGGTCAGTTGATATAGGGAGAAGCCAGATCGGCATCGGCGTGGTTCATCGCGGCAAGCTGGACGCGCCGGCGCCAAACTCCGTGGCCGAGCACGATCTGATTAGCGAGGTGTATTACGTGATCGACGGGTCGGCGACGCTCGAGACCGGTCCCGACATCGTTGGTATGAAGCGCCGGCCCTCTACGTTACAGACGGTGCGCGAATACAACGGTCCGGGCAACAACGGGAGCTCGATTACCAAAGGCGTGACTTACCACTTGAAGCCAGGCGACGTGATTGTGGTTCCCGCCGGCGTGGGCCATTTATTCACCAAGATCGACGATCACATTACGTATCTGATGGTGCGGATCGATCCGGACAAAGCGGTTCCCTTGAAGGATGAAGCGGCGTCGAAGGCTTACTTGCGGAGTGATCCGAAAGCTAGCGCGCGGGAGAAATAGGCGTTCAACGGTTTTAGCACGCATCCCCTTACGCGCAGCTTTGACCTCGGCATTGATGTCGCGCTCGGTCATCTTGTCAAGCCAGCGCGTTTAGGGCCCTGCTGTTGTCTCGAGGACAAGGTTCCACCTCGCTAAACCCTTGCTTCCGTTCAGCTTCGATTGGCTATCAGAAACCACCTATCGGCAGGTGCCCGGTCGGCCGATGTGAATCAGTACAGGCCTTAAATTCCATGAACCGTCTTTTGCGTGGCGTCGTCGCGTGCGCGCTTTTCCTACTTTCAGGCAATGCTAGGACTACGCCCGAATCATCCAATCTGGTCCATGTTCGGCAGTATAAACGAAAGGATGGAACGGTCGTGAGTGCTCACAACCGCTCACTACCGGGTACGACCCCTGCGAGATCTGTGGGCACTCATCTGAGATCGGCAAGTGGCGGCAGCGGCCACACGATTACGACGCGCCCGACGCAGCCACCATCCTCCGGCATACAGCGTAATGCACAAGGCCGGATCGAACGCAGCACCTCTGCGAAGCACGCGTTCGAAGCCTCCCAACCGTGCCCGGCTACGGGACGCACCTCAGGACCTTGTAAAGGCTACGTGATCGATCACGTGAAGCCGTTAGCGTGTGGCGGCGCGGACGCCCCTAGCAACATGCAGTGGCAGTCGGAGGCCGCAGCGAAGATCAAAGACCGCACGGAGCGCGCCGGTTGCGCTGCCCGATGACTAATGATGAGAGACGGAAGCGTCGTTCTCACCATGTCGTTCATGATTATGTGAACCTCATCTCGGCAGGCACGGAGATGAACCTCATCTTGCCGCGCACGCGAATTGAACGGAGGCGGCACCAACCGCCTCTCACCAGCCATCTGCTATATTCCTTCGTCGTGCACTATCGAAAGTTCGCTGACTTCTTTTCGAATGAGCGAAGGAAGTTCGGCAAGAGGAAATGTACGCTTCTCACTTCGTTGAAGCTACCACGCAAAAAGTCCACAAAGGCGGATGACTTCGACATGCTCGCCAAGGACTTCGTCAGCAGCCGAATTCGTTATAACCTTCGAGAATGGCGGAAGTGGGAACCTCACATGAATACGAATCTCTTCCACTTGAATACATCTCGCACGAGGAACACAAGGTCGTGGGAAGGCCACACCGAGGTCCTGCAATTGCTGAAAGAGTTTCAGGCCACATGGAAGTTGTTCTTCGATGCTCTTCCACCTGTGCCCAGAGCTGAGTTCAAAGATGAGATCGAGTTCAAGCGCACGGAATCGGAATTTGCCGATCTTGACTTGTATGCCGGATAAACGAGGGTGCTCATTCGGTTAGCCTTCATCATGAATTTCCGATGAAAAGCACGTATCGGTCGGTCCCGGATAGGTCGATGTTGAAAGTATTAGGGGAATTCCAATGATACTCCTACTTCTTGTCCTGTTCGGAGTCGCTGCATCGATCGTTGCGAAGAATCGCGGCGGCAGTGCCTTCGGCTGGTTCTTCCTCGGATTGCTGTTCGGTCCGATTGGCTGGGGCCTGGCTTTCACCGTCGGCCAAAGCTGCCCGAAATGCGGAAGTAGATTCAGCAAGACGGCTTACGTCTGCCCTCACTGTCATTATGGGAAGCCACGTCAATACTCAACCGCACTAGAGGATTCGCCTGCCCCGAACGAAGAAACACGTAAGTGCCCGTTCTGTGCCGAGGCGATCAAGGCCGACGCGATCAAGTGTCGTTACTGCGGAGAGTGGTTGAATGCGACCGGCGGCACGCCGCCATTGAAGGGGTCCTAGACCTGAAAAGGGGTTCCGAGGATCTCATTCTGGTCATTCCGTGTATCCTGACTCGAATCTTGCTTAGTTCCGTTAACCATATGATCAGTAATTTAGGATTCGTTAGATTGGTCCGAAAAGGTCTTTCGCTACCTTGACATATCAGCGGTGATAGCCACATCGGAGATTTTGCGACGCACTATGTCGGATTCACGAGGTAGCCTGCGCGACCACCGGCGCGGGTGTGTTCCACGAAGCGATCCTAGCCCGCGATAGCAGCACCGTCGAGATCAGGCTGCAAGCAGCGGCGGCCGATAACCACGCCCCAGGCATTGCTCGGTTGCCAGTAGCGTGGATCAGATAAGTACAAATCGCGGGCGTGAATCCACCGAAGACGGCCGTCGCGAGACTGAAAGCTAGCGAGAATCCACAGGCTCGCACTTCACGCGGCATGATCTCGGTGATGAAGGGGACCATGGCGCCGCTGCAACCACCGAACATCCAGGAGAGCCACAATTCGACCATCAATAATCGGGGCAGGGAAGGCGCGCTCACCAACCATGACAACGCCGGGTACGCGGTCAGGATTGTCAGAGTCGTAAAGGCGATCAGCAAAGGCCGACGCCCGACTTTGTCGGAGAGCGAGCCCATGACCGGAACCCAGATAAAGTTTGACGCGCCGACCAGCAGGGTGACCAGCAGGCTTCCAGTGTTGGTGAGGTGCAGTACCGAGGTCCCGAAGGTCGGCGTGTACGCGGTAATCATGTAAAAGGTCACCGTCACGACCGTTGCCGTCATGGTTCCGAGGATAACGAGCCGCCAGTTCGCCGCGACTGTTCGCACGATTTGGGTCATCGAAGGCCGGTGCGTGCGCGCGCTAAACTCAGCGGTCTCTTTGAGCGAGCGCCGAATGACGAAAACCAGCGGAATGATCAGGCAGCCGATCAGCAGCGGAATTCGCCAGCCCCAGCGCGTCATGTCGCCCGCGGAAAGATTGACGCTGAGGATCAGGCCCAGCAGCGCCGCGAACATCACCGCGATCTGCTGGCTGGCCGACTGCCAGCTCACGTAGAAGCCTTTGTGGCCTGGTGTCGCGATCTCCGCTAAATAGACCGACACGCCGCCTAGTTCCACGCCGGCCGAGAGCCCTTGCAACAGCCGTCCGGCCAGCACTAGCAAGGGCGCCAGCAATCCCATCGCGGCGTATCCGGGCGTGCATGCGATCGAGAAAGTTCCCACTGCCATCAGGCTGAGGGTCAAAAGCAGACCTTTGCGGCGCCCGTGATGATCGATGTACGCGCCCAGCACGATCGCTCCCAGCGGACGCATTAGAAAGCCCGCCCCGAAGGTCGCAAACGTCAGCATGAGCGAAGCGAACTGATTCTCTCCAGGGAAAAACGCCCGGGCGATAGCGGCGGCGTAGTAACCGAATACCTGGAAATCGTAGGCTTCCAGAAAATTGCCGCTGGCGACTCGAACCACTGGCCAGATTTTCGATTCGCCTTTGGATTTAGCGGCCAGGTGCGTTTCGACCTTTCACTTGTAATCGCTCTAGAGCGTAGCGCATCAAGGCCGCCAGGCGATAGATGCCGTGCACAAACTTTCCATAGGGCAGCGTTACAAACAGCGCCAGGACGGTTGCCAGATGAACAGCCAGCAGCAACGGCATCACGGAGGTTTCTCGCAACGCGAGCAGGAGCAGGCCAGTCGCGCTGGTCGAAAACAGGAGAGCAAGGAACGCGATATCCATGCCGTCTTGCTCGTGGTCGCACGTTGCAACATCGCCCCGTTGCTTCAGCCGGAACAAACCGGCTGGGCCGGCCAGTAGTCCGACACCGCCTAGCGTCCCAAGTACGACCGGCAGACTCAAATAGCCATAAGGCGCTCGCCATCCGAAGGCGTAATGGTAGATCGCGGCCACTGATGTAGCCGCGAAGCACAGCAGAAATCCGTAGAAGGTGAGATGGTGGAACCACCAGCGGGCCAGCGATCGGCTCTCTTGCGGATAGGTGCAGCCTTGTCCATCGCCGTGCAGGTAGGTAAGACGGAAGACGTCATTCAGCGCCTGCTTCAGCGCCACGAAATTCGCGAGACTCCCGCTCGATGCGTTCGATTCCCGCCAGAAACGAACGAAGCCCACCGCCAGCGCGATGAGAATGAATATCGACACACCTCCAAAAACCGCGACCATCGTCCGATGCGAAATCACTTGGTAGAAATGCGCGCCGGTGCCAGTGGATCCGTTCGTGGCCGCTATCCAAATGGCGAGCGCGATCACGAGCGCCAGGGGCGCGATCCACCCCTTCCTCCGGAATACGGCCGCCAGCGGCCCCGGCCAGGCGTGATGCTGATAGGAGCGCACTCGCATCTGGGCCAGGGTCTTCGGTACATTCACCGCAAACTCATGCGGAGGCGCGTATTGGCAGGCGTAATAGCACTCGGCGCAGTTGTGGCAGAGATTGGCGAGGTAGTCGAGGTCGGCGGGCGTAAAGTTCATGCGCCGCTCCAGGGCGGGGAACACTGCGCAATAACCTTCGCAGTACCGGCACGCATTGCAGATGGTCAGGATGCGTGCACCCTCGCGCGCCGGATCACGCGTCACTTCAACCGGCACAACGAGCCGCCTCGTTTCCGGCCAGTCGTCCGAAGACTGTACCGATCACCATCCCAAGTCCGCCCAGATAACCTTTGCCCAAAATGTTCCCGGCCATGATTTCGCCGGCGGCAAAGATGTTGCGTGCCGAACTCCCGTCGCGCATCAGAACTCGCGCTTGCGGATTCACCTTGACGCCGAGGTAGGTGAACGTGATGCCCGGGCGCAGAGGATAGCCGAGGAATGGGGGCGTTTCGATAGCTTGCGCCCAATGCGATTTCTCGGGCGCAAGTCCGCAGGTGTGGCAATCGTCCAGCCCGTCGTGATCGAACGTTCCCGGACGAACCGCGCTGTTAAACCGGTCGACAGTGCTTGCCAGCGCATCGGCAGACAGGCCGAGATTCACAGCCAGTTCTGGAATTGTATTTCCGCGAATCGCGGGAAAGACCGGCGGCATGAACTTTCCAAGCACCTTGGAATCTATGATCGAGTACGCGATTTGACCCGGTTGCGCGGCCACCAGCCGTCCCCAGATGGCATAGCGCTTGGGCCAGAGATCTTCGCCTTCATCGTAGAAACGCTCGCTTTGCTGGTTGACGACAATACCCAGCGGCACGCAGTCCAGACGAGTCACGATCCCGCCGTCGAATTTGGGCGCCCGAGCGTCAATGGCAACAGCGTGACACTGCTTAGGATCCCCAACCGGTTCAGCGCCGTTGTCGAGCAGCAATCGAAGGACCTTGCCCTGGTTGTAGGGCGTGCCGCGGATCAGGAAATTGTCGGCAGCTTCGCCCCAGATTTCCTTTAGCCAGTCGAGATTTGATTCAAAACCTCCCGTGGCCGCGACCAATGCCCTCGTACCGATTTCAACCGGCTCGCCGCGCAATAACACCGTCGCGCTCTCGAACACCTCACCGGAGAACTTGAGGCCGACCACTTCCGCATCGTAAAGGATGCGAACGCCCCGGCGCTCGGCGTCGGCGTAATAGCTGTTCAGGAGCGCCTTTCCGCCTCCGAGAAAGAAGAGGTTGGTCCGGTCCAGATGCAACGTTCCGCTGAGCGAGGGCTGAAAGCGGACGCCGTGGCTGCGCATCCACTCCATGCATGTCCCGGACTCGCGAATCGCCATGCGGGCGAGCTCCTCATCGGTCTCCCCGCCCGTTACGCGCAATAGATCGGCAAAGTATTCGGCCTCAGGGTAGGCATCGGTAAGAAACTGGGTCGGAGCGTCATGGGCGCACCGTAGATTTCGCGTATGCCTGCTATTGCCGCCGCGAAACTCGCGGGGAGCGGACTCGATAATAGCGACGCGTGCGACATGTTCAGCAGCGCTCAAAGCCGCGCAGAGTGCTGCGTTTCCGCCTCCCGCCACCAGGACGTCGAATATTGGAAGCTCATCGATCACCTCGCTAGTGCCGTTTTTTCCCCGGCGCGAAGAGATGCAGGTCGATTGCTTTGCCCATGGCCTCATAGCCGGCGTCGTTGGGATGCAAGTGGTCGCCGGAATCGTACAGCGCCAGAAACTTGCCCGGACTCGCGGGATCGCGGGTAGCTGCATCAAAATCGACTACGCCATCGTACGCCTTGCTGGTTCGAATCCAGTTGTTGACTGCCTGGCGCTTGGCCTCGCCTTCGGGTGAGAAGTAGGCCGCGCCTTCGAACGGCGTTAGCGTGGCGCCGAAGATTATCAGCCCGTGGGCGTGCGCGCGCTCGATGATCTGCTGCTGGGCGGCGATCAGGTCGGCCGCGCTGGGCAGCGGATTGGCGCGCGCGTTTCCGATGTCGTTGATACCTTCCAGCACCACCACGTACATTGCGCCGGGCTCGGCCAGGACGTCGCGATCGAATCTGGCCAGCGCGTTGATTCCGAAATTGGCGATGCTGTCGCTAAGCAGCCGATTGCCGCCGATACCGGTGTTGAGCACTGCCAGCTTGGCGTTGCCCGAACCCGCCAGAAGTCGCTTGGCCAGATGATCGGGCCAGCGGTTGTTGGTGTTTGGAGTAGAGCGTGCTCCGTCCGTGATGGAATCGCCGAATGTAACGATCGCGCCCGTCTCGACCGGCGCCGTGACCTCCACGCGCTCCAGTAAATACCAGGACGGCGTGGTGGTCAAAACCGGCATGTCCGCGGATCCCGCGAAATTGCCCGTGGAAGAAACGTAGTTGGTTTGAGATGCGCCGGCGTGCACGGTGAGCGGCGATGTCAGCGGCGTCATTTCGGTCGGCAGATATAGGTCGATCGCGAGGTCTCCCATCGGCGGAATGTTTTCGTCCACTGGATCGCTGATCATGCTGGCGCCCGGCGGGATGGTCACTGATGGCCGACCGCTGAATGCCAGGGCGCGATTCGAGCCGGCCGCGATCTTGGAATCTTTATCGTGAAGAGCGATGCTGACCGCGCCGATGGTCAGCGGAGCGGTGCCGAATTCGTTCGAGAGAACCACGCGCACGCGGCTGCCCCCGATGCTTACGTGCACGATCTCGCGCAGCGTCTGATTGTTGAGGCTGAGAGCGGCTGGTTGCCCTGCTGGTTGCCCCACAGGTTGCGTTCCGGGCGCGGGAGTCGCGGGCTGCTCGCCTGTGGCCGGCCGCGGCGGCTGTGGACGCGTCACCAACGCGGTAGCCCAGGTCCCCACCCAATGTTCGTTGCTTACGGCCGAGAGGGTAAGCAGGGGGACGAGCGCAATGGCAGCACAGGATTTGAACATGGAGAAATGATACTACTGTTCCATCACAGGTTTGGTGGCATGAGCTAGTACTAACGGCGGGTACCAATGGCCGATACTTCGATTACAGGCAAAATGCTAAATTTGAGACTGAGGATGGACACTCCTCCACCCATGAGCCGCTTCAAGAATAGTCCGAGACCTGCCGGAGCGAGCACGCTAACTACGGGTACGCTAACTCCGAGCGCAGCGTCTGCCTCGCGCGCTCCCCGGTTTGCTCCCGCTCCTCTTCGTCAGGCGCCCGCGATACCGTCCAGATCTTTGCCGGTCTCCGAGGACGCCTCGCCGAACATGGTGACATCCATCGGCTTTGTTCTGTATTGCGCATTCATCCTATCGGGCTATGCGAACGACTGGGCCATCAAGCTGATCGGCAACAAAGTCTATATTTCCAACATCACGCTGGTTCTGCTGCCGTTTGTCTGGCTACTCAGCGGCAACGCTTTTCGAGGATTACAGCGCCCGGTGGGCCGCTGGTGGGCTGCTTTTCTGGTGTGCTTGCTATTGTCGACGCCTTTCAGCGTGTGGAAGGGCGGCAGTGTAACAATGCTGTCGAATTTCATTCCTCGGAGTTTCCTGACGTTCTTTTACATATGTGCGTTTACCACCTCTCTCCGGCGTTGCCGTACATTGATGTACGTAAACATCGTGGGAGCAGTGATTCTGGTGCTCACCTGCTTGAAGTTCGGCGGCACCGGCGGTTCGGCCGACGGCCGGTTCGCCATTGCCAACAGTCTGTTCTTTAGCAACTCCAACGAACTTGGTCTGGCTCTACTATTGGGAGTCGCTTCCTTCTTGTTTTTGGTCTACCGGCCTGGCATGGGAATGCGGTTGCTAGGAGCGGCCGGAATTCTGCTTTCCACTATCTATGCGCTGAAAACCGGTTCACGTGGCTGCTTGTTGGCCGCAGTCGCTATGTTCGGCCTGATTTTCTTCAGTAGCAGGAATAAAGTCAAGGCCGTCATATTTGCTTTGCCCATAATGGGTCTAGCGTTGCTGATACTACCTACGACGATGATTCATCGCCTTCTTCTGTTCGGAACCGATCCGGGAGTAAATCAGGCCGAAACTAGTGAGGACGTCGCTGCCATTGATTCCCAATTGCAGAGACGAGAATTGTTCAAGACCAGCTTAGCCTTTACCTTCAGGCACCCCCTCCTCGGGGTTGGACCGGATCAATTCGCTGTGGCTATGTCCGGCGACGCAGCCAAAGAGGGCAAGCGCTCGCCGTGGCTGGGAACACACAACAGTTATACCCAGGTGTCCAGCGAATGTGGCATCCCTGCCTTCATCTGTTACTGCGCCGTATTGGTTTTCTGTTTTCGAAGCAATTGGAAACTCTATCGGCAGAGCCGGGATAATCCTGCTTTGAAAGATGTGACGACTCTAAGTTTTTGCCTGCTGGCCAGCACCATGGTTTATGCCGTAAGTACCTTCTTCTTTCACATTGCCTACGGCGCCAGCCTTCCCATGCTGGCGGGATTTAGCCTGTCGCTCCGATTAGCCGCTGAGCCGTTAGTCGCGCGCCGTACCCTCGCGTCAATCTAGTCAGGGGTTTTCTAGCCCAGACCCGGCTGTCTCAGTTCTGAGATGCCCTCGATCGAAGATCAGTCGGCAAAAGCCAGGATATACTGGTTCTAATTAACGTTCGCTGAAACGAACTCTGGGTCCGATTTGCGATGGAAGTTGCGAGGGACATTCTCTAAAGCAGTGACAAGATGGGAATCTTAAAGCCCCGACAGGTTACCGGGATGTGGGATTTCTGGAGGAGTGTTGGCGCCGGGGAGCGACCCATCGCGCAAACGCTCGCTCCTGGTAGTGTTCTTTCCCGTGTTCGCATTCCCGAATTGGATGGCATTCGCGGCATTGCGATATTGTCGGTGCTGGCGTATCACTTGTTCGCTTTTTCCATGCAGTTGTGGGAGGAACGGCACGGCCAACACTGGCACGCGTTCCCCAGATTGGTGGAGTTGGTGACCTGGCCGGGGTTCTTGGGTGTCGATGTGTTTTTCGTTCTGTCGGGTTTCCTTATCACTGGCATCTTGCTGGATACCAAGAATGACGCGCACTTCCTTAGAAATTTCTATGTGCGCAGGGCTCTCCGGATACTTCCCCTCTACATCGTCATTCTAGCCGTGATCGCGGTTGGTTACTCGAATTCCGGCAAGTTTCTGCTTTTGAGCGCATTCTTTCTGTCCAATCTCGCCACGCTGCTCGGGATAAGAACGATTGGCCCGCTCTGGTCTCTATCAATCGAGGAGCATTTCTACTTGATCTGGCCCTGGGTTGTAAAGGCAGTCAGCCGCCGGACCCTTATGATTGTCGCGTTCTCGATTTGTGCGATCGAACCTGTTGTCAGAATCGCGGGGTTTCCTCTGTGGAGCGACGGTTATTTTTTTTCCTGGACCAGGTTTGACGGACTTGCCTGGGGTGCGCTGGTCGCATGCTTCGCGCGCTCATCGGCCGCCACACCGAGCATGATATCGAAACTATACTGGACCTGCTTGACCGCAGCCGCCGTAGTTCTGCTGACGGGCATCCCGCTCGGGCTTCTGAGCCGTCAGAATATTTTTGGTACGGCTCTTCAATATCTACCTGCTCAGCTCTTTTCCATGGCACTGATTCTGGCGGCCCTGGGTATGCCCGGCCGCCTCGTTAGCAATCTGTTAAGAACCGAAGGACTGCGGCTGTCGGGCGATCTCAGCTATTGCCTGTACATGATTCATACGTTCTTGATGGACGGCTACGACGCACTAACTGACCGTTTCTACCCTGCTGCCGAGCTGGCGCTCGGCCCCTTCGGCGCCCTGCTGGTTCGTGCCATAGCCGTGCTGCTCGCTGCATTTGGTCTGGCGCTACTATCTCGGCGATTTCTTGAACTCCCCGCTCTTCGCCTGAGACACTACCTGGAACCCAAACGCCCGATGGCGGTTGTCACAGCACTATAGCATCGCAGCTGCCAACCACCGCCGCCCGTTATCATGCGCCTAAACTGGATCCTTCGCCCGTGGGAACAGCTTCATGCGGAACTGCTCCAAGGCGATCCCAAAGAGAATCACGAAGAATGCATCGACCTGAAAGCGGTAGCGATTCCCTTCGTAACTGGAAAGGAAGTTCGAAACCGCTGTCAGGTAGGTGATGTTGAAAAACAGGAAGCCGATAAGCACTGCGGTGGGTTGCGCAAGTGTCTTCATGCGAATTCCCCTCACCAGATAGTAGATGCTCCACAACCATAATGAGGGCAACCCGATCAGCAGAAAGATTCCGGTGTAAAGAATCAATCCGAGCTTAGGGCCCTGTTCCTCCATGCGAGTCAAACTTTTACGGTCGGAGGCGTCCCTGAGCTGGCCGAAAAAGACGAGGTCGAAGAACCGCTCGATTGAATAGATCCGCGGCCGATTCAAATCGAAGAAGAGAAAATCACCGGCCGGCAGAAAATAGGAGAACCAAGCTCTTTTCAGGGAGCGAACATACGCCACCGGGTAATTTCGTAGAATCCAAAAACCGTCTTTTAGGTAATATCGCTGAATTTGAAAAAAAACGCGATTGTTGAAGTTGGTGACGCCGCTTGCGCTGGCTTCTTCGTCGAGCACCGGAATACCAGTTGGCGGGGGCATCTGGACGTACGGAAGATACTCCGCCACAGGAACTCCGGGTTCGATGCGCGAAACGGGCGAGATCAGGCCCCGGCTTATAAAGCCGCGCGCTTCCTCCTCGGTGAGCTGGTGAGTAGTGATGGTGCTGATGTTCATGCCCATCCAGGTACTGCTGGAGAAGGTTCCAAACACAACCCAGTTCTTGAAGAACAGGCCGAAAGCGAGGAGCAACGGTATGATACCGCTGAAGAACAGCATCTTGCGATCGCGCTTGTAGAAATAGAGCAGCGCCAGAAACGCTCCGGCGATATAGATCAGGTGGAATTGATTCCGCACCAATAGCAAGAGAAGCAGGCAAGTGAAGAATAGGACCGCATAGATTGCTCTTTCACGAAAGCAGAAATTGTACAGCGCCGCCGCCGCCGCTAGCAGTAGGAAGACTGTTAGGTATTCATACAGCATAAAATTTTCGAACATCACTACTCCCGGGCTGACGATGAACAAGCTTGTCAAAATGAACGCCAGCCAGGAGTTCACTCCGCAAACAGACATCAGATAATAGGTGAGCCAGCAGATGCCGATTCCCAGCACCAAATGAATGGTGTGGAATACCTCTGGGTACGCGTCGGGAAATAACTTCAAAACGATCCCCGTGTACAAATTGAAACCCGGCGGTTGCACATGGAGATAATACAGGCTCTCGAGCAGCCGGTGTTTCAGTAGTTCCGCGTCCACAAATTGCCAAAAGTGTAAAACCGGCCGAGCGTCGAATCGCACTCCCAGCAGGTAATAGATGATCCGGGAAAGAACAAACACCAACGACAGCAGCGCATAAGCGGAACGGGGCTTCAACTCTTTGAGCATGCTCAGACTGGTTCCTGAGCCGACCGGAAAAACTTCCGGC
>DATHOT010000165.1:0-8642 GCA_035484655.1 Bryobacteraceae bacterium
ATACCCGGCTCAAGCGCGATGTACTCGTTTATCACCCGACGGTTGTCACCATCATGCTCGGAATGAACGACGCCGGCTATCGGCTGTTCGACGACGCATTATTCAAAAGTTACAGGACCGGGTATGAACATATCGTGCAAACCCTGAAAGTGGCCGCGCCGAAACTGCGCCTGACCGCTATCCAGCCCTCGCCTTACGACGATGTGACGCGGCCGCCACAATTTGAAGGCGGCTACAACAATGTGCTCATCAGTTACGGCAAATTCGTGTGCGAGCTTGCCAGCCGCGAGGGGATGCTGTGCGCCGATTTGAACACCAGCGTGGTCACCGCATTGCGCGCAGCAAACCAAGCCGATCCCGCGCTGGCGCAAAAATTAATTCCAGACCGCGTGCATCCCTCAGTCCCCGTTCATCTTCTCATGACCGAGGCACTGTTAAAGGCCTGGAACGCGCCTGCCATTGTGTCCGACGTCGAGATCGACGCCCTTGCGATCGCGGTGCGAAAGGCTGTCAATACGTCGATCGCGGCACTCTCGAACGACAACGGAATCGCATGGACGCAGGTTGACAACTCGCTTCCCATGCCAATCGAGACGTTTCCTTCGGAAGAGCTGGTTCACTTGGCGCTGCGCTCCTCGGACTTCATGGACGCTCTGAATCGTGAAAGGCTGGCGGTCACCGGTCTCACATCGGGTCGTAAATACGCGCTCAAGATCGACGGGCAGGCGATCGCCACTCACTCGGCCAGCGAGTGGAGCGCCGGCGTGGACCTGAGTGAAGCGAATACTCCCATGTCTGAACAAGCCGTCGATGTCCTCCAATTGATTTATCGCCATAATAATCTGCATTGGGCGCGTTGGCACATGATCCAGACTTCGTTCGAGATCGACCAGCCGCCGAGCATGGATCGAGCGATGAAGGCGCTCGATACGCTTGATACTGAAGTCGCTGCCATGGCCCGCGCGAAAGCCCAGCCGAAGCCGCATCGCTACGAATTGGTTGCGGAGGAATAGGTGAAGCTCGACAACGGAAGCACGATGAAAAGGAAACGGTCGGGCCTAATCCGACGGGCGCTGCAGGAATATCCGACGCGTCGGCATGTCTCTGACTTGGAGGAGCAGGACCGGCGAGGCTACGAAGCTCAGCCCCAGAAAAAAGCGGAAATCAAGATTTGGGAGGGCGCAGCGATATGGCGGGAAGACTGAGCCGAGGCGATTTCATCTTTGCAATTTCGCCCCACCGGATAAGCAACGACCGGTCCTAATCCTGACCAGAGACAGTGCAGTCGGACATCTTTCGACTGTAACCGTTGCGCCGATTTCCTCCACCATTCGTGACGTGCCTTCGGAGGTCATCCTAGGAATATCCGACGGAATGAAGGGGCCCTGTGCCGTCAACCTGCACAACGCCGTCACTGTTTCGCAGGACCGCTTGGGCCGGCTGGTGGCCAGCTTGAATGCCGGGCGAATGCATGAAGTTTGCGCAGCTTTGCGATTCTCGCTCGGGTGCGGCTGATAGGAGTAGCGGCACTCCAGTTTTCCATCGGATTGTTCACGCAGCCTTGCCGCGGATGCTGAAGTGATAGACCAGCGCGCCGGCGGCAACGGTCAGCGCGGCCACTGCCGAAACACCGGGACGAAGCTTAAAAGCCAGGATCGTGATCCAGACACCCATAGCGACAAAAAACGCCGGTATTAACGGATAGGCGAAATTCACGACCGCCAGCTTATGCCAGCCCTGCCGCCGCCGGAAAACAAAAATCGAAGCGACGGACATCACGGCGAAGAAGTTCAGCAGCAGGCCGATGTACATAAGCAGATCGACGAAGGGGCTAATGGTCATGACCATCGTGCAAATGGCCTGCGAGATGATCGCGATGACGGGTGTGTGCCACCGCGGATCGACTCGCGCCGCCGCGGGAAAAAAAGCGCCGTTCTTGGCCATCGCATAATAAACTCGCGGCCCGATGGTGGACATGGCATTCACCGTCGCCAGCAGCGACAGCATCATGGCCGCGCTGAAGAATCCGGCGACAGCAGGACCGAACAAATTGGTGGCGGCGAGTGCGCCGATGGCAACCACACCTTTCATCTTTTCTAGCGGCACGGCGTAAATGAAGACCACATTGAGAAGAATGTAAAGTACCGCGACTAGCGATGTGCCGAAAGCCAACGAAAGTGGCAGCGTTCGAGCCGGTTGCTGCAGTTCTTCGGCCACATAGGTCGCCGCATTCCAGCCGCTATAGCCAAAATAGATGAACAAGAGACTTACGAAGAATTGCAAAAAGATCGGGTTGGAAGAAGTTCGGCTGGCGGCTTGGGCGAAGTTGCCCCAGCTTCCGTCTCCTAACGCGAACCCGGCGACCAGGAAAATCAGAATCACCAGAACCTTTACGGAAGTGAGCACGTTCTGCACTCGTGCCGCGCGGCGCACGCCCAGGCAGTTAAGGATCGCGAACACAGCAATGAGCGCGCAGGCCAGCAGTTGCGGCAATCCGAGCTTGAACTCCCAGGCGCCGGAACCAAAGAAGTGTCGCCCGTTCTCGAGCTTGAACGCGGGATAGAAGTGTCCGAAGTAATCCGAGAATGCCAATGCCGCGGCCGCGATCGGCGCCGAGAAGCCGGCGAAGAACGACACCCAGCCGCTCATGAAGCCCCAGGTTGGACCATAGGCCTGCGTGAGGTAAACGTATTCGCCGCCGGAACTGGGAAAGTTAACGCCCAGCTCGGAGTAGCAGAATGCGCCGGCCAGCGCGCAAACGGCGCCCACGGCCCAGATCAGCAGCACCAATTGAACCGAGCCGAGGTCGCCAGCCAGGAATCCTGTGGTGGTCAGAATTCCAGAACCGATCATATTGGAAACCACCAGCGCCGTAGCACTGACGAGTCCGAGTTGTCGAAGAAGTGTTGTAGTTTGAGTTGTCAATGGCTTTCCGCGGTCGAAAGGCTGGAGCGCACCAGCGACTGTCCACCGTCGCATACATAGATGGCACCGGTGATGTAGGCGGCCGCGTCCGAGCAGAGAAACAGCGCCAGGTCGGCCAGCTCATCTTTGGTTCCAAAGCGCCGTAGCGGAACTGCGTCTTCTATTTTGCGGCGAATTTCGGGAGTCGGCGCCAGCCGCCGCATTCCCTCCGTCTCATCGGTAGGACCAGGCGTGATGCAGTTGGCGCGAATGCCCTCCGGCCCCCATTCGATGGCCAGCGTTCGCGTGAGAAGATCGACGCCGGCCTTGGCGGCGCAGACGTGCGATTGATTCGCAATCGGCATAGATGCATGGGACGCCGAGATGTTGATGATGGTTGCGCCCGGTTTGCGTAGATGCGCGTAGGCGGCCCGGCAAGTGTTGAACGTTCCAAGAAGATCGATATCGATCACCGCCTTGAAGGCGTTGGCGGACATGCCCAGCACCGGCGCGGGAAAATTTCCCGCCGCGCCGCATACTAGAATGTCGATCTCGCCGAATTGGTCGCGAGTTTTTTGAAGCGCCGCTTCGACGGCGGGATAATCGCGCACGTCGAGCGAGGCGGTAGCCGCCGTTCCTCCGGAAGATTGAATGGCGGACGCCGCGGCATCCAGCTTCTCCTGCTTGCGGCCCACCAGCATAACTTTGGCTCCGTGCTCGGCGAACCGTTCCGCCATCCTCTGCCCGATGCCGCTGCCTCCTCCGGTGACGAATGCGGTCTTACCCGCGAGCAGGCGATCCCGGAAGACACTGGCCATCGATCAGCAAATGTACCACACTGCGCTAACGTGCGATTCTCGAAGGATGAATTTCCCACGGATACTGGTCACGATTGCGGTGTTGACGGCGATGTCCGGATGCACTCTCCAGCGCGCACCGGCGCCGGGGCGTCTCGATCAAGCCGGTTTCCAGAAGCTCATTGGAACTCTTACCGACGGCTGGAATTCCAACAACGCACGCCAGGCGGCCGACTGCTTTACCGATGATGCGATGTTCAGCTCGCCGCCAAATCCTGAGATCCGGAAGGGGCGCCAACAGCTGTTCGAGTTTTTCGGCGGCCAGAAAGGCCGGCCGAAGACCATGTCCATCTTATGGCACCATCTGATCTTCGACCCGGCGTCGCAGATCGGCGCCGGCGAATACACCTTCACTTATCGGGTTAGGACTCACGGAATGGTGATTCTTCGCGTCGTGAACGGCAAGATTGCAAACTGGCGGCAATACGAAGTCGAGTCGCGGATGAATTGGGAAGAGATGGTCAGCGAGAACCGGTTCTAAATTACAAAACGAAGCCAAGTGTCCGGAATCGGACAGTCTTCGAGAAGGAACTATCTTTGTTTTCAAACGATAACGGCGGTGGGCCGATTGCTGGAGAACGTGTATGATCAACCCGGTCGAAGATCTGCGCTACGCATTTCGAGGCTTGCGCAAGAGCCCGATGTTCACCATCGTAGCGCTGCTATCACTCGGGTTGGGCATCGGCGCGAACACGGCCATCTTCAGTCTGATGGACCAGGCACTGCTGAGGTCCCTCCCGGTGAAGCACCCCGAGCAACTGGTTTTGTTCAGTGCCAATGGGCCGAGGCGTGGGCAGGTCAACACCAGCTACGGCGATATTTACACGTTTTCGTACCCAATGTATCGCGATTTTCGCGACGGAAACCGGGTTTTTAGCGGGCTTTTGGCGCGATTTCCGATCAGTTTCAGCATGAGTTGGCACGATCAGACCGAACGGGTCTATGGCGACCTGGTTTCCGGCAATTATTTCGATGTGCTGGGCGTACACGCCGCAATCGGGCGCACATTCACACCCGAAGAGGACCGCAGGCCCGGCGCCAATCCGCTGGTAATCCTGAGTTACGGATACTGGAAGCGGCGTTTCGGCGGGGATCCGGGGGTATTGAATCAGACCATTACGCTCAATGCGCATCCGATGACGATCGTCGGAATCGCGCAGCCTGGTTTCAATGGTGTGGGCGTGGGAGAGGCCCCCGAGGTTTTCGTGCCGATGATGATGCGGAGCCAGATGTCGCCGGACATGAACGACCTGGAGGACCAGCGTTCGATGTGGCTGAATATTTTCGGACGTTTGAAGCCCGGCGTTTCGCGCGAGCAGGGCGAAGCAGCGATGAATACATTCTGGAAGCCGATTCTGGAGGCGGAAGCAAAGGACTTGAATTTCTCGCAGCGGATACGGGAACGGTTTGAAAAACGCCACCTTTCTCTGCTCCCCGGCGGGAAGGGAATATCATCCGCTTCCGCGCAAATCAGTTCGGCAATTGTAGTCCTGATGGGGATGGTCGGATTGCTGCTGCTAATCGCCTGCGCGAACGTGGCGAATCTATTGATAGCGCGCGCATCGGCACGGCAGCGTGAGATCAGCATACGGCTGGCCATGGGCGCGAGCCGGTTCCGGTTGATCCGACAATTGCTGGTGGAAAGCCTTGTGCTGGCCTTGGGCGGCGGCCTTCTGGGGTTGTTGGTCGCGGAATGGACCGGCGAAGCGCTACTGAAGTTTCTGCCATCTGATCCGTCCATGATGGGTATATCGAGCCAGCCGGACGGGCGCGTCCTGTTGTTTGCACTGGTGCTCTCAGTGATGACTGGTGTCATGTTTGGCATCGTCCCAGCGCTGCAGGCCACCAAAACCGATCTGGCTTCAACGCTGAAAGATCAGGCTTCCGGCGTGGTGGGAGGTGGCTTGGGACATCTGCGCCTTCGAAAAAGCCTGGTGGTTACGCAAGTCGCGCTGTCATTAATGTTGCTGATTGGCGCAGGACTGTTCGCTAGAAGTCTCTACAACCTCAAAAACATTGACGCTGGTTTTCATACCGATCATCTGATCTCCTTCGCCGTACAGCCATCGCTGAACGGATACAGTCAGGAGCGGATGCGCAGCCTGTTCGAGCGGCTTCGGGAGAACATCGGGCGTCTGCCCGGCATCCGGACGGCTTCGATGTCCGAAGTGGGGCTGCTTTCCGGAGACAACGAGTCTACCTCGATCGAGATCGAAGGCTATCAAGCGAAAGAGGACGAGGACATGAATGTCTTTCAAGACAAGATTGGGCCCGGCTTCTTCGCTACCCTGGGCATCCCGCTCCTGGCGGGCCGCGATTTCACGAATGCGGATGGGCCGAAAGCGCCTCTGACAATTATCGTGAACGAACGTTTTGCGCGGCACTTCTTTGGGGATCAAAACCCGATCGGCCGGAGGATTCACTTTCGCCGTGAAAAGGACAGCCTCGAAATCGTAGGCGTAGTCCGAGACGGAAAAATCGTCGAGCTTCGGGAAAAGCCTCTACGTTGCGTCTATTTGCCTTACGCTCAGAGCCAGGTCCAGTACATGACCTTCTATGCGCGGACCACCCAGGAGCCATCTGTCATGACCCAAACGCTGCGTGAGGAAGTGCGCCGGCAGGATCCCAACCTGCCGATTTTCAATGTAAAGACGATGGAAGACCAGATCGATGAGTCGCTGTTTATGGATCGGTTAGTAGCGGCGTTATCGGCTAGCTTCGGAGCATTGGCGACACTGCTGGCTGCCGTGGGGCTGTACGGAGTAATGGCGTACATGGTTGTGCGCCGCACGCGTGAAATCGGGATTCGGATGGCCCTGGGAGCGGACCGGCGACAGGTGCTGCGGTTAGTGATGAAGGAAGTGGTTGCGGTGGCAGTGGTGGGCATCGGAATCGCGGTGCTGGCTTCGCTGGCGATGGGCCGGCTGATTCAATCGCAGCTTTTGGATGTCAGCGCACGTGATCCATGGGTCATGGCCGCCGCCACCCTGACGCTGGCCGTGGTAGCGCTCTTGGCTGGCTTCTTACCGGCGCTACGGGCCACGCGCGTGGATCCACTGACGGCGCTGCGATACGAATGACGCGCCGCTAACGGTTGAGCCAGGGCCGCACGATCCGGTACTCGGGAACAGCCGTCGCCGAAGCCCGGTGGATGCGAACCAGGTCGCGCCGCAAGAGGCGCCGAATTCCGACCTGCACAGCGCTCTTGGACAGGCCGGTAGCATAGGCAATCGCTTGATGGCTGAGTCGCGCGGTCTTCACACGGCGGCCAACGGTCTTGCTCCACAAATGCAGGTACAACAAATAGGCCGAGGGGGCGTGATCGTGTCCAGCAAGGTCGCGCATCAAGACGTCCAGAACATAGTCGTCAATTTTCATCAGCTATAGTATTTATTACTATAGCCAAAAGAATCAGATTGCAACCAGTAAGAAAGTTCCTTACGCTGATGGCATGATCAAATCCGTTAGCGTAGTGAGCATTCCCGTCCGCGACCAAAGCAAAGCGCTCGAATTCTACACTAAAAAGCTGGGCTTCCAAATTCTTACTGACCAGCCTTTTGGCGTCCAGCGCTGGATCGAGCTCTGCGTCCCCGGCTCAGAAACCAAATTAGCTTTGTTCACGCCGCCGGGCCAGGAAAGCCGGATCGGAACATTTTCGAACATCGGCTTCTTCACCGACGACATGGATAAGACTTACCAGACACTGGCAGCGCGTGGCGTCGAATTTGAAAAGCCGCCTAAGAAAGAGCCCTGGGGGACGTCAGCGGTCTTCAAAGACATGGACGGCAACACATTCGCCTTGTCGTCGAAGTAGCCGAACATCATTTCTCAAGAGCTTCCAAAAACAGCTTGCGCCAGGCGTCACCGTCCGCATCCACGGCCACCTGCGCGTTAGGACGGCCCGCAATCTGGACCGTTCGCCCGGCTTCGGGAGGGTCCTGCCGGATATCGATGTGGAGATTGATGGTCTTTACAACGGCTGGATGCAGAAGCGCGACGGCCGCAAGAGGGTCCCAGGCATAGAAGAAGCCCGCTTGGATAAATGCACGATCCGTCTCGAGCACCTGGGCTACAACCCTCGCCAGCGGCGAGCGCGCGCCGGACTGGAATTTAGCCAGGAATACGGAGTCAACTGGAACTTTGTTGGTTGCGTCGAGCGGGATGAGGCGGATCGGAACGCCGAACCGAAAGACCATGCGCGCGGCCACAGGATCGACGAAAATGTTCCATTCGGCGGTGGTGTTGTTGGTCTTGAACACGCCGCCATCTCCGAGGTTGCCCGGAACACGCACTGCGCCGCCCATGATCACGATCTCTTCAATCGCGCCCGCGGCCGACGGCTCGCGCTTCAAGGCCTCGGCGAGGTTGGTCAAGGGACCGAGAGCCAGAATCCGCACCGGGCGGGTTTGATCTCTAAGGCGTTCGATCAAATAATCGGCTGCGTGCTTTGATTCCGGAGGCCGCGATGATGCAGGAAGCGTGACGCCGGGAAGGTCATCGGAGATCTTGCGCCACTCGGCGGGAAACTCGGCCTTTCCCTGGAGCGGCGTGCCGCGTCCGGCGAAGACCGGAATATCTTTTCGGCCGGCCAGATCAAGTAAACGGACGATGTTCTTCGCGCCGGCATCGGGATGGGCGAGGCCGTTTACCACCGTGATAGCCTCGATGCGGACACTGGGCTGGGATGCGAGAAAAGCGATAGCCATGAGGTCGTCCGTACCCGCGTCGGTATCGATGAGGATGGGATGCTGGGCTTGAGCCGTTAATACAAAACACAAAGGGAAAAAAAAGCGGAGCGGACCCATCAGAAAGGTACAGGATAGCAATAATTGCGTTCACACGAATGTGAACGCGGCACGCAGGAGTGCGTGCGCTACGTCG
>DATHOT010000166.1:0-11118 GCA_035484655.1 Bryobacteraceae bacterium
CGAAGCTGAGTTAGGCCTGCTTGTGCTCGATAAGGATAGTCGGAGCACTTACATGGTTCCCAATTTCCGGGATCACATACCAAGCAAATTCGGCTCCAGCTTCGAATAGCCGTGCTCCTCGGCCCAGATATTCAGCGCAACCGTCGCAATCTCATCCACCACCGGAACGGCATGGCCGTTCTTGGTGAGGTCCACTGCTTTCAGATAGGTCTGGCAGCTATCGCAAGCGTCCACTCGCACGTAGTCCAACTCGGTTGCAACGTAGATGGGAAGCTTGTCCTTGTTCTCTTCTCCGCAACTTGGACAGACTACGCGCCGATACAGCCATTCGGTCGCGCACATCGAACATAACAGCGAGCGCTTTCCGCCGTCGCCCTCGCCCCGCAACACCGCGACCACCGGACGAGCGTTGCAAAACGGGCAAGTGGCCGGCGTACTGCCGGCGCGAACATCGCCGCGCGAGGCCAAATACTCAGCGTACGGCTGCAACAAAACGCGAGCGAAGAACCGGCCTGAGGGATCGTACTCCACGGTTCCCTGCCAGTGTTCTGTCAACAGTTCCTCTGTGAGCTTCGAGCTGGAATCGGCCAGGGGCTGCGGGCCCGAGCGTTGGACTAACTCGATCAGCGCGGGAAAGTGACGTGTCAGCGCACCGAGGTCCGTCTCGCCGCGTGATCTCACCTCATCGAAAACCTGCTTCTGAAAATGCGCCAGGTCGCGGTAAAAATTCAGTAGAGTGGATGCGCCTGGAAAAGCCCGGGCGAGCTCGGTCGCCCGCGCGATCCGGTCATCCAGGCTTGACGTCATTTTTCCGAGGGGAATCGCCGCCCGTCATTCGGATATACCACAAACGGTGATGGGTTCGGGCCCAGGTCCTCGAAACGTAGCCTTCGGTCATGGCGGTCATGCTTCCTGGAACCAGGAACACACTCATGTAAACGTGAGTGATGAACCCGCCGATCGTGAGCAAGGCCGCGAGCTCGTGCAGCACGATCATTATCTGATGCACCCACGCCAAGCTAAACGGGATGTATTCCGGGAACCAGAGAAAGACTCCGGAAAGCAAGAGCAAAAACGCGCCGTAGTACATCAGCCAGTAGTAGAGCTTCTGGCCGCCATTGTATTTTTCCTGAGGCGGCAACTGCCGATCGCGATTTTCAGCGTAATCCTCCACGCGGCTCAGGAATCGCTTGTCGGTTTCCGTCCAGAGCATGTCCCGGCGCCAGACGAAATGCATCCAAATGGCCGCCGCGACAAAGCCTAGTCCGATGATCGGATGCCAGAATCTCGACGTCGGGCCGCCGCCCAGTACGACTGCCAGCCAGAACAGGTACGGCGTGTAGAACGCGAGACCCGTCGCCAGGCAATAGGTATAAAAGAGCGCCGTAACCCAGTGCATCACGCGTTCTATAAACGTGTAGCGCAACACCGAATCCGGCCGAACGTAGTGAGTAACCGTGGCAGCTTCGCTCATTTCGGCTCTTCCTTTTTGGCCGCAGGCTGAGTGGTCTCTTCCTCAACCTGCTTCGGACCGAAGCGGAGATAGTGCGCGGCTGCCGCTACGACTCCAGCTACCATCGCGAAGTTACCTAGCCACTTCAGCGGACCCTTCCAGATCCGCACCAGCAGCGGTACATGCGGATCTTTAGGCAGGCCGCCATATTTCTCCGGATTGTTAATGTCGTGCAGAACGTAAATGACATGCGTACCGCCCACACCCGGCGGATCGTACACACCGGCGCTCTTGTACGATGTGTGCTCGTGAAGTTGGGCGACGCGCTGTTCGGCCAGTTCCTTCATGTCGTCTTTGCTGCCGAAGTGCAGGCAGCCGGTTGGGCAGGCTTTGATGCAAGCGGGCTCGAGGCCTGCGCCCACGCGGTCCGAGCAGAGCGTGCACTTATGGACCTTCTTGGTTTCTGAATTGAATTTGGGAATGTTGAACGGACAGCCGGTCACACAATACTGGCAGCCGATGCAATGATCCTGATCGAAGTCGACGATACCGTTGGCATATTGCACAATCGCTCCGTCGGCCGGGCACGCTCGCAAACAGCCTGGATCGGCGCAGTGCATGCAGCCGTCCTTGCGCATCAGCCAACTCAGAGTGCCGTCTTCGTTGACGTGTTCGTTGAACCGGATCAGGTTGTAGTAGTTCCACGCCAGGTCCGGCATGGTCTGGTAGGTATTATCGAAGACCGTCTCACGAAATGGATAACCATTCCATTCCAGGCACGCTACCTCGCAAGCTTTGCAGCCGATGCAGGTGGTGACGTCGATCACCTTGCATACGTCGTAGTCGCGCGAGGTGTCGCGGCCGGGCACTGGTCCCGCGTGTCCCGAGATAGCCTTGATTTGCAGCGGTCCGTTGCTCATCGCGTCCTCGTCACGCCTTCTCCAGTTTCACCAGGAATCCCTTAAATTCGGGCGTGTAGGCATTGGGATCGGTCACGGTGGGAGAAAGCAGGTTGGCAATGCTGCGGGGAACTCGGCCCGCATCTTCTTGAATACCGCGGAAGCCCTGATGAATCGGGAGTCCGATTTGATAGACCTTCTTGCCGTCGATGGTCATGGGACGAATACGCCTCGTCACCATGGCTTTCGCGACATAGGTTGCACGGGCGCTGGTCACCTTCACGCGTTCCCCGCCCCGGATCCCTAAGTCATTCGCCAGTTCGACTGGGATCTCGACGAACATTTCGGGAACCAGCTGGACATTCATGGGGTTGTTCTTGGTCCAGTAATGATAGTGCTCGGTGAGGCGATAAGTGGTGCAGACGATGGTATAGCCTTCGCCAGTGGTTCCATACTTGTCCATGTCGGTGGAGTACTTCTTGACCACGGGGTTATTGGATTGCTGCGGATGCAGCGGATTCGCGATTGGGCTTTCGAAGGGCTCGTAGTGTTCCGGGAACGGACCGTCGGCCATTCCCGCCAGCGGCACAAATATCCGGCCTGTTCCCTCCGGGTTCATGATGAACGGGCCCATGTGGTCTTTGGGTGGTGAGTCGACTTTGAAATCCGGCACGTCTTCTCCGACCCAACGTTTCAACCCTTCGTTCCACCAGATTTGGCGGCGATCGGCGTCCCAAGGCTTGCCGTTGAGATCGCAGGATGCGCGGTTGTACAAAACGCGGCGGTTCATCGGCCATGACCAAGCCCAATTGGGATAAATGCCGAGACCGGATGGATCTTCAGTGTTACGGCGCTGGGTGAGGGCGCCGGCTTCCGTCCAGGAACCGCACCAGATCCAATTGCCGGACGCTGTAGAACCGTCATCGCGCAGGAACGCATAGCCAGCTAGTTGCTGGCCTGCTTTGACCATCTGCTGACTGCCGGTGTCTGTGAAATCGGTGACCGCGCGGCCGTTCAACTCTTTGGCGACGTCCGATAGCGACGGGTTCTTCGGATCGACATAGGGCCAGGTCAGATTGAGGATCGGATCGGGGAACTTGCCGCCTTCCTGTTTGTACAAATCGCGCACTTTCAAGAAGATGCGCGCCAGAATCTCCTGATCGAGTTTAGCGTCGCCGGGGGGCGGGACGGCCGCCCATTTCCATTGCAGCCAGCGTGCCGAATTGACGAAGGTCCCGTCTTTTTCGGCAAAGCCCGCGCCGGGCAGGCGATACACCTCGGTCTTGATGTTCTTCATTTCGTCCGGCGTGATGCCGGGCGATTGCCAAAAACCGCTGGTCTCGTCGGGATAAATATCGCAAACGACCAGCCAATCGGCCTTCTTCAGGGCATCGATATTTTTTTGCGAATTCGGACCGATGGACACCCCATTCATGCCGAAGGCGAGCAAGCCTTTGACCTTGCCCCGGTACATGTCGTCCCAGATGTGCACCCAGGAATACTCGCGATCAACTTTGGGCAGGTAATTGTACGCCCAATCGTTTTGCTTGGTCGCCGCGTCGCCGTACATGGTCTTCATGAACGACACGGCAAACTTGGGCGTGTTCGACCAGTAGTTCCACGAATCCCATTCCTTGGGCTTGGAGCCAGTGGGGGTGATGCGTTTCATCCACGCGCCGAAATCCTGATCAGCGGGGATGGGCACCTTCAGATAACCGGGGAGATTATCGAAAATTCCCGCGACATCGGTCGCACCTTGGATGTTGGAATGACCGCGTAATGCATTCACGCCGCCGCCCGCGCGTCCTACGTTACCGAGCAGCAACTGGAGCATCGCGGCCGTGCGAATGATCTGCGATCCGAAGCTATGCTGGGTCCAGCCGACGGCATAAATGATGGTGCCGACCTTCTTCAGATCGCCGTCCTTGCGGATGGACGTGAACAGATCGGCAGCCTTGAGGAACTGATCCTTGGGGATGCCAGTGATTCGCTCCACCATTTCGGGCGTGTAACGGGAGTAATGTTTCTTCAATTGCTGATAAACGCAGTCCGGGTTCTGGAGCGAGACATCGAAGGCGGCATCGGGAGGCAGTGACGGAGGCTTGGCGTCCGCCGTTCCAGGTCTCGCGGATCCTTCTCCAGATACTTGCCCAGCGCCACCCGCCGTGGCAGGAGCCGGCTGGGGCCTCGGATTACCCGGCGCTTGGTAATTCCAGCTTGCTTTGTCGTAGGTTTGATTGGCCGCATTGAAGCCGGAAAAAACGCCGTCGTCAGCAACTTTGAAGTCCTGGTGAAGCAGGAAAGCCGCATTCGTGTAATTGACGAGATAATCCTTCGCAACACGCTGATTTTCAATGGCGTAATGAATCACGCCTCCGAGGAATGCGATATCCGATCCGGCGCGAATCTGCAGATGCAGATCGGAAACCGCGGCGGTTCGCGTAAACCGCGGATCCACCACGATCATCTTGGCGTTGCGCTGCCGCTTTGCTTCGATTGCCCACTTAAAGCCGCAGGGGTGGTTTTCAGCGGGATTGCCACCCATGATCAACATCATGTCGGTGTTCTTGATGTCGATCCAGCCATTCGTCATGGCCCCTCTTCCAAATGTTGGCCCCAAACTGGAGACCGTGGGGCCGTGTCAAACCCTGGCCTGGTTTTCTATGAAGGTGACCCCAAGACTTCGCATGGTTTTGACAGCCAGGAAATTGAATTCGTTGGTGTCAGTGCAGCCACCGTTCCAGGCGATGCTCTCCAGGCGATTCACGGTGTGGCCTTGAGCGTCGGTAGTGATGAAGGTCTCGTCGCGAGTCTTCTTGATGTGACGGGCCACCTCGTCGTAAGCCTGCTCCCAGGCGATATCTTCCCAATGATCCGATCCGGGCCGCCGCACCTGCGGTTTCAGCACACGCCGGTCGTTCAAGATATCCTGCATCAGCGACGATCCTTTGGGGCAGAGCGTACCGCGGTTGATGGGATGATCGGGATCGCCCTCCACATGCACCACCTGAGGAGTTACGTTTTTGGCCTTATCCCCGATGGTGTGGATGATGACGCCGCAGCTCACCGAGCAATAAGGGCACGTGGAACGCGTTTCGGTGGTCCGCGCGATCTTCAGCTCTTGGGCCTGAGCGTACGCCTTTTTTACATCGAATCCCAGGACCGAAGCGACGACCGCGCCGGTACCAACTTTTAGAAAACTCCTGCGTGTAGGGTTCATGAGCCACCTGCTAAAGGAGGAATCGTCCGGTTCGAGTATAACACCGGCAATACGCTACGAATGCTAATTAAACTAAAAAGCATAAGCCACCGCCAAGTTGGCCTGATCGCCTTGATTGTCCGCGGCGAGCTGGTTGCGGTAAGCGGTCAAGAATCGGCGGTATTCCCAAGCAAACGTGATGCTGGAGTTCAATTTATACATGAGATTCGCCATGTACGTCTGATTCCGGTCGCGGCTGCCCACTGGCAGTTCGGACGCCTTCGGTTGATCTATGCCATAAGCGAGATTGACCTGCCATTTCGGGTTGAAGTTGACTTGTAATTGAGCCCAGCCACCCCTGCTCAACACGCCGTGTGCACCGGGCGTTCCAACCGCGCCAACCGACTCACCCGAGGCGACGCTGAAGATGCCGAGTGCACGCCCTTCGTAGGTCTCGCCCGTTAGGTTGAAGTACTTGGAAAACGGCAGCGACCAATCGAGCGCGACACCCCAGGAGTCTACGGGCTGGACCAAGTTTAAGGAACCGACAGTCCCGACGTCCTTCCCGCGGCCGTAGTGACCGCTGACACCGACGGCGAAATCACGGTCATCAATGTTGTCGCTGAAGCCGAGACGAGTATCCAAGGCCGGCATGCGCCCGCGCTCGCCAATTCCGGGACTCCGCGTCGTAAGAAATTGGGTAGTTTGGTAGTCCCCCACGTCCGGATCTGTGGCGGCAATCTGCCATAGAAGCTTGGCGCCATCGCCCAGACCATGGCGCATCTCGCCACGGATCTGGGGCGAACGGATCCATGGATTCCCGGACGCAGACATCGCTGGAATGGCATAGCTGGCCAGCGAAGTTGGGTTCAAAGGTGCAAAGACGGACCAATCCTGCCCGGCTTCAAGCGAAAAATTGGTCCAGTCCAGCCGGCCGAAGGCGAGCCGCAGGCGCAAGATATCCATATTGATGCCGTTACTGAGCGCGGCTTTGCCTCCAAAGAAGTCCACTTCCACTTGGCCGCTGACCTTGGCGCCCATTACGTCCGGGCCGTGAAAAAGCAGTCCGAGCCGGGTTTGCCGCGCAGTCATTCCGAAGCTCTTGTCATCGGGGAAAGGATCCGAACCTTTCTTGGACGCGAGCAACGGAATGTCTTCTATATTGTTGAGGGAGGTGTCGAAGAACGAATTTAGCAGGATGGTCCCGTACAACGTCACTGGAACTTTGCTTTGCGAGGTGACGGGCGGCGCGCTCACCGTCTGGGGCTCTTTTGGAGGGGCTTGCGGTTGGGGGGCAGCGGCGTCCGTGCGCGCTGTATAGACCGTGGGGATGGGCTGGACGGATGCGTTTTGACCGTCGTATGCCGGGTTCTTAGTAACACTCGCCGCCTCGGTGGCGCTCAACACGCCTTTTACCTGGAGGAGCGACGTCAGGAGACGAAGACGTTCATCGCTGGGAGTAGATTCAATCTTCTCCAGGTCGGAATTCGTAATAACGCCCTTGTCCCGGAGAATTCTGGCAAGGTCGCCGACGGAGTCTTGAGCAAACGCCGGCGTCAAAAGAACGAAAAGCAGCAACGTGGGGCCGTAAGTTCTGTGCATACCGAAGCTCAGGGATTCGATACCTTATCCTTTACTGAACGATTAGATAAGGCGAACCCCAAGAGGTTGCACGTCCGCTTATTTTTTTTCGAGGACGGCGCCAATAAGTCGGTTAGGTCACGTTCGCTAACGCGAGAGACTGGTTCAGGCGGTAGCGCGTGACGGCAATCCCTCGTCGGCGCTGGGCCCGTAGATGCTCGGGACTTTGCCGCCCATGGGCCTCAGGTAGCTGGATAGCTGGCCACGATGATGAATCGAGTGGCTGCATTGGAAGGCGGCGAAAGTAATGGCCGGAAACTTGAACATGCCGAAGAAGTCGAGCGGTGCGGCCAAGCTATCGCCTTTAAGCTGCGCGAGTTTCGAAAGTGCCGCACCATGATTCTCGTCATACCATTTAAGCAAGTCAGAGGGCGTCTTGATTGAAGCCGGCATCGAGCTATCGCCGGTTTTTTCGTATTTCCCGGCCGCGATTCCGTTTAGAAAGAAGCACTCGCTGGAGGCAATATGCCAGGCAAGTTCCAGTGCGCTTTTCGACGTTGGGTCCGGTTTCCAGCCACTATTGTCGGCCGGTATGGCTTCTATCACGCGGCGCGTGGTCTTGTGTTCGTTCTTTATTTGGGGGAGGTAAATCTCGGTAAGGAGAAACGTAGCCTGTTCTGGGTTCATTCCCAGAATCTATCATGGATTACGGTTTGACGCACTCGAAGCTGGAGGCGTCGTTCATATCGCCTCCCTTATAATGCGCCACCTGCGGATACGCGCACAGCGGCCGCTGGAAGGCGACTCCCTTGGCGGGACTGTTATCAACGTACTTGGTGGCGATGATCTTATCCGGGGCCACGCCCTTTTCAACCCAGCGCGCCACGGAGCTCACCAAATCGTGATCGGCGTCCATTTGCGAAGCCGGCGGCGGGAGCGAGCCGCCAAAAGCCGTGGCACCCGGTCCTCCGGCGCAGTGGTACAGGCCTGGCACCAGAAAAGCCCGGAAGAATCCTTGGGTCCGCTCCAGCCCCTGCTCGGCCGCGACGACGCCTTCGAAATAATCGATGCCATTCTGGGCAGGAATCAGGGGATCGGCCGCGCCGTGGTAGTAGAGCAGCTTGTGGCCGAGCTTTCGGAATTCCTCGAGATTCGGATCGGTAGCATTGGTGATGGGCGCCAGTTTCTCATCGGCGAGCGCGATGTCTCGATCAAAATCGAAATTCCGGAACTGCCAGTCGGCGCGATTGAGCCCCGCTCCATTAAACAACGCATAGCTCCAAAAATCGTTGGAACTGACGCCAGAAGTCGCCGTCCGATTAATCACCATTTGTCCGCCCGCTTTGCCCCAGCCTAATTCCCCGCCAGGATACAGGCCTGGATAGAGCTTCTGGCCAGTCCGCGGGTTCACCGGCCCGCTATAAATCTTCTCGACCGCGCCCACCTGCGCGGCCGTCAGGCAATTGGATGTATCGTCACTCTTGCACTGCAGCTTCTTCGGATCGAAATGGCATCGCATCGGATCACTGATGAGCCCGTCCACTGCACCGTCGAGAGCATCACACGCAGCGATTACGGCGTTTTGAACAAGCGCCAGCTTTTCCTGGGGAAGATTCGTCTCGGGCGTTCCGGTCGCCACGCCGTTCCAAACCTCGCTCATCATCTGATGCGTCCAGAAGTTGGCGGCATCGCCGGCGACGATTCCGTCGTAATCCGCGGGATAACGCTGCGCTTCCATCAAGCCTTGCTTTCCGCCCGTGGAGCAGCCCAGGTAGTAAGAATACTCGGGCGCCTTTCCGTAATAGGCATTAATGATCGCTTTCGCGGCGACCGTTGTCAGATGCAGGCTGCGGTAGCTGTAATCGATCAGACGCTGGCTGTTCTGGAGCCAAACCCGCGGCTCCTCCGCCGTGTGACCCGTATCGGTGCCGGCACTTGCGTATCGATTCCGAAGCGCTGTCGCCATAGGACCAAAGCTGATTGTCCCGGCGAGCCCGCCGTTTCCGACGCCTTCCAGACGCCCGTTCCAATTCACCGCCGGCAGCCACACTTCGAAGTGGATCACAGAGACATCGGTTGGCTTCAGGATCCCGTGCACCTCGCAAAAGGCCGGCAGATTGTCGATGGCACGCCCGCCAGGTGGCGTGAATGTCCCGGCGGGCATCGACTTAGCCAGCGTGATGGTAGTGTTCGGCAGAGCGAGGCTGGTTAATCCTTCGCAGCTCGCCGCACGGGAAACAGAAGAAGTCAAAAATCCGTTGAACGATAACACCAGAATCAGCAGGCAAATGGGCCGGCGTTTTACCATAAATGCAGTATACTCTCCATTCATGCCCGATCAGCCCGCCCTGCTCGACTTCCAGCATATCTCCGTGATGCGCGGCCAAAAGACAGTGCTGGACGATATCACATTGCGCATCCAAGCCGGCGAGCACGTCGCCATCCTGGGACCGAACGGCTCCGGCAAATCGACGCTGATCAAGGTGATCACGCGCGAATGTTACCCGCTGGTGCGTCCAGACTCCTCCCTGACGATTCTTGGCCGCGATTCCTGGAACGTCTTCGAGCTTCGTCCCTTGCTGGGGGTTGTTTCGAATGATTTGATGAGCACCTGCACGCGCGATATCACCGGCCTTGAAGCGGTTTTGTCGGGTTTTTTCAGCAGCATCGGCATTCAGCCTTATCACCACGTGACTCCTGCCATGCGCCAGAAAGCCCAGGAGTTGCTCGACCTTCTCGAAGTGCCTCATCTGGCGGATCGCTTCATGGACGAAATCTCTTCCGGCGAAGCACGCCGGATTCTGATCGGCCGCGCGCTGGTGCACGATCCCCTGGCGCTCCTGCTCGATGAGCCAAGCAACAGCCTGGATCTGCATGCCACGCTCGAGCTGCGCGACTTTGTGCGGAAACTCGCTCAAGCCGGCACCGGCATCCTGCTGGTCACGCATCACCTTCCCGACATCATTCCCGAGATCGACCGCGTGATCCTCCTACAAAACGGCCGGATTTTCGCCGATGGAGATAAGCAGCAATTGCTGAGCGCCGAGCGGCTCACCCAGCTCTTTGGGCTTCCAGTGGAACTGGCCCGGCGTGACGGCTACTATCATCTGTGGTAACGAATGGGTCAATTGCTTCAAGATCTACGCTACGGCCTCCGGATGCTCGCCAAGAGCCCGGGCTTCACGGCCATTGCGATCTTGACTTTGGCGCTCGGTATTGGCGCCAACACCGCGATATTTAGCGTCGCCAATGCTCTCTTGATCCGCCCCTTGCCCTATCCGGACCCGGACCACCTGGTGATCGTCACCAATGCCCGCGGGCCCAACCGGCGGCCGTTTTCGTACGCGCGGGCTATTTTCCTTCAGGAACACAACCGCTCGTTCTCGGGCTTTGCGCCATTCGTCGCGGAAAACTTCAACCTGACCGGGCGAGGGGACCCCGAGCAGCTTCCCGCGGTACGGGTGGCCTGGAACTTTTTCGAGGTACTGGGCGTCGGGCCCACCCTGGGCCGCGCATTCCGCCCGGAAGAGGACCGCCCCGGCGGCCACCCCGCCGTCTTGATCAGCAATTCGCTTTGGAAGCGGCGCTTCGGCGGCAACCGCGGCGTGCTAGGACAATCGATCACACTCGACTCGGTCGATACCACCATCATCGGGGTCATGCCGGTGAACTTCGAGTTCGCCCCGCTGGGCCGCAGCATCGATATCTGGTCGACTCGAACTTTCGAGGCCAATAACATCACACCTGAACAGATCCACGGCGGGATCACTTATCTGATCGCCGTGGCAAGAGTCCGCCCCGACGTTCCGCTCGATCAGGCGCAAGCCGAGATGCGCGTCCTCGACAGCCAATATCGCCGCGAATATCCGGACCTCGGCGATGCGGATCCACGGCTCAATATCAGCCTCAACCAGGTGCAAACGCTGATGGTCGCCAATGTCCGCACGGCGGTGCTGGTTCTCTTTGGCGCAGTCGGATTCGTGTTG